>JBIJDL010000302.1:0-7822 GCA_044344195.1 Candidatus Hydrogenedentales bacterium | reverse complement strand
TTGCCGGGTTCACCGGCTGCTTCCGCACTCCCCACCTCCTTCGCGAGACCCCAATCGATCACCTGGGTCTCGCCGAACTCACCGATCATCACATTGCTCGGCTTGATATCCCGATGGATAACGCCATGGGCATGGGCATAGGCGATGGCCTGGCAGAGGCCGAGAAAATGGGGCAATAGCGCCATTCTGGATTCCAGCGTCGGAGATGCCTTGATCGCCTGGCGCAGGGTCGTGCCCCGAACCAGTTTCATCGTATAGTAAAAAGTCCCGTCTTCGCGCACGCCGATTTCGTGAACCGGGATGATCGAGGGATGCTGGAGCCGCCCCGTGATGCGGGCCTCGCGCAAGAATCGCGCGATCACTCGACTCTCGCCAGCGGCCTCCCCGGACAGCAACTCCTTCAGCGCCACCTCGCGCTGCATACGCCGGTCCCAGACGGCTAGAATTCGGCCCATGCCGCCCCGTCCGTGCTCGTGGCGAACTTCGTATCGCTGTTCGTCACAGGCGAGCTTTTTCGTCCCGGCCTCCAGATCGGCAATATCTCGGAAACGCGCCAGGGTGCCCAGAGGTGAAGCCCCCATATCGACCGCGCCGACGGGATAGCCGCTCTCCGTGGCGGTCTCGTGCCGCTGGATGGCCTCGGAAAGATCCTCCAGTAGCCGCTTTTCTTCTTTGCGAAGGTGCCCCAGCTCGGAAAGGGTTTCCAGAAGCGAGAGATCGGGCGAGGCCTGAGAGAGTTCGATGGCCTCCTGTACGCTGGCGGGAGGCACGTTGAACATACGCAGGCTCAACGCGGACACGACCGCGTCAAAATTGCTCTGCATCGCTCCCCTCCCAGCCCGGAAACAATCCGAAATACTTCCTAAAAAAAGTCTGTGCGCTGCTACTATACTACCGAAAAACTCGGTGAAACGCCAAGCGCTTCTCCGGGCGGTAAATCGAACCCGCGCGGCGCCATGTTGGTTTACATACGGGCCGGCCCCATGCCATGATGGTGGAGGACATTTCCATAACGCGGAAAGGATGCGCTTCATGAACACACCCAGGCAACCCATCGGCCGGCGGGCCTTTATTCAAGCGGGCATCGCCACCGGCGTGCTGGCGGCGGGCGCCGCGGGCGCTTCCGACAAACCGGCTGATGCCCCGCTGCGGGGCACCGGCAACATGCCCACCCGTGTCTTCGGTCGGACGGGACTGCAGCTGCCCCGGCTCGCCTATGGCAGCGCGCCCCTCATGACCTGGGAAGAGGACTATTACGGCATCGAGGCAGGTAGTTATGAGGCCCGGGTGAAGATGGTGCGCCTCGGCTACGAGAAGGGCCTGCGCTACTTTGACACGGCCCGGATCTATGGCGACAGTGAAAAAATATTCGGCGAGGCCCTCGGCGACGTGCGCGGCGACATCTACGTCGCGTCCAAGGTATTGGTGGGCTCGGTCGGGGAAGTTCGCAAGAGCGTGGAGGAATCGCTCACCACGCTGAAGATGGACAAAGTGGACTGCATGCAGTTGCACGGTCCCGTAATCGAACAGCAGGGCTACGAGGGCTGCATGCCCTTCGTGGAGGAGTTGGTGAAGATGCGGGACGAGGGGCTGTTCACCTATATCGGCCTCACGGGTCACTCCCGCTTCGAGGAGATGTACAAGCTTATCGCCACCGGCACTTTCGACACGCTCCTCATCGAATTTGGCTACTTCCACAAGGGCTACAACACGCTTCACTCCAACCGCTCCGTAGCCAATCGCGATCTCTGCGTGGCCAAGGCCAGCGAACTGAACATGGGCATCCTGGCGATGAAGGTGATGGGCGCGAGCATCTTCGGCCATAACGCCGCAGCGCTGGTCCCGGATTATGACCGCGAAGCGGTAAAAAAACTTCCACCCGCGGCGATCCGCTGGGTGCTGAACGATTCCCGAATCCACCTGCTCAATATCGGGGTATCGGTGCCTGGGGATCTGGATGCCAATATCGCCACCATCAATGCCGACACCACACTGACCAACGAGGACCGGATGCTCCTGGCGTCCTTCGCGGAAAAGGCCTATCTGCAGGAAGCCGTGACGAAGCTGGAGACGGTTTAGTCAAGTGACAATGTACAGTTGACAATGGACAACTGAAACTGAGGGATTTCCGAACTGACTGAACGAATGGGGTCAGGCTGATTAGGTCCAACTGGTTGTGCCGAAAGCGCCCAATTTCGTTGTCAATTGTCCATTGTCAATTACTTGCCGCCGGTATCATCGCCCTTACCGCCGCCATGGCCGCCTCGGTAAGCGTGCGGCCCGCCGTGGGGGCCACGCGGGAGATGGCCTTCTCGTAGCCGCCGGTGGCGTCGGCGCGCGGCGTGATGATATAGCCGATGTAGTCGTTCGCATAGCCGACCAGAATCATGGGCCGTTTCACATCCTGGGCCACGCGACGTTTCATCTCCAAGGCATATTCCACGAAGATTTCTCCGGGTACGCCCACCGCGACCATGGGGCCGATCTGGAGCACGTGCACGGAGGCCTGGGTCGCCGCCTTCAACATGTCGGGCCGTTCAGCTGCGGCCTTCGCGACCGTGGCCGTGGTCTTCGAAGCACTGATCTCGCGACTCAGATCTTTCACGATGTACTCCGGTTTTCCCGCGTCCACCGCCGCCTTGTGGGCCGCTTCCGCCGCCACTACGCCAGCGTCCGCTTCCGCCGGGGTCGGCAATGCGCGCGGCGCAACGACGACGGGCTCCCAGTGGCTCCGGAGGTCGGTCTCTTCGCCCGGCGTGATTTGCTCCGACGTGGATATAATCTCCCCAGCCACCACGCGACCGATCCGGGTCACTTCTTCAAAAGGCGGGCCGCTGCGCTTCATGGTCACATCGCCACAGGCACCCTGGGTGAAGATCGCGATACCGCCCACGACATTCTCCACCGTCTCACAGGCCACACCGGGATACTCGCAGGACAACAGCAGGTTATCTCCGCCGAGGATGACGGGATGACCGGTAAAATTGGCCAGGGTCGCAATGGTGTTTCGGGTGCCCTTTTCCTGCACCTTGAGCACGCCCACATCGGGGTCGACCACATCGTTGTTCTGCTGCCGGTTCACCGTGACGCCGTCCAGCCGACCATAGGAAAAGCCGAGCGCGGCGGGGCGCATGGCGGCGTGGGCGTCGATGATCGCTCCGGCAATTTCGCCGATGAGAAATTCCGTCAGTCGGGTATCTTCCGCGGGACCGAGCAGCCCGGAGCCGTGGAAGCCCGACGGTGCGGAGTGACTGTGTGTCGCGGCGATGAGAATACTCTCCGGCTTGAGTCCGGTCACTTCCGCCACTTTGGCGCGGGCGCCGTCCACCAGTTGGCGGGAGACCGCAATCAGATCGGCCACGGCAATGGCCACCCCCGTCTCGCCGTTATCGCATACGAGTGCCCTGGCCAGGACCGGGCGGCTCACGCCGGTAAAGTTGTCCTTGCGGTCATAGTACCCGCCCATCTGGGTGGGGAAAGGAGGCACAATGCTCCGCTTCGCCGCGCCTGCCTTCAATTCCGCATGCGCGGCGTTTACTGCGACCAGGATGATGACAAGTGCGAGAATCGTGCGGCCCATGGGGGGACTCCTTCCGGTTGTAGCCCCATTCACCATACTCCACGGGACACGTCGTTTGGTAATACTTCAGCCATCTGAAGAGCCGACGAAAAACGTAAACCACGAATGAACCCGGACCAGCCTCTGGCCGCAACCAGATACTTGGACCACGGCGCAGAGTAGAAAAGGAGTTTCAGCTGCGCCCGGCGGCCCGGCTTCATTATTGGGCAGCCTGCACGTCGGTCGGCTTTTCTTCGTGCACGGGGAGGGAGGGCATGAGCACGCGCAGGCCCTCGGCGCCGGAGACTATCGAAAGAGAAAAAACGCCGGAGTTCACGTCCACGCCGTGACGGCAACGAACGAAAACCCAGTTGGTTCCCTGTTTCAATGCAACTTCGACCCGATCCGTGTCCAGGAGATTCAAACGGCCCGAGCGGTTGGAATAGACTTCGCCCTCGTTGACCCAGAGGCGGATCTGATCACTGCTTCCGATCGCCAGCGTCACGGTGCGCACGTCGGGACTTTCCAACTTCACTAGGAACTCACTCGCACCTCGGATTCCCCAGGCACCTGAGAAGCCGCCGGACATTCGCCCCACCAGCAGCGACGGATAGGAATCGCCTGCTCCCAATGCGCGCCATTCCCTGGATGGGGGAAGGGGCACGTCGTCGCCACGCAACAACGCAACCGTCTCATTGTCCAGTTCGCGGGCCATTTCAGACCAGTTGTTCGTCTCAGCGATGTCCGAGGCCGCCCAGGTTGTGATCAAGTTTCCAAAGAGCCGCAATTCGGCCTCCCGCGCGGCAGGCACCCCGAGACCCGCGGGATCGAGGGCGGGAACGGGCAACTTGTGCTTCACAGCCAGCGCGGTTCGTAGCGCGACAAGATCAGCTACGCCGGGGTGCTCCGGGTTTGCCTGAATCATTGCCACAATCAGGGGCTCCACGGTTTCATAGGGTAACTCGCCGAAGTACGTCGCGATCTCCTGCCAGGCCTGCGAACGCATGGGCAGCGGCGCGGGAAGGAGGCGTGCGAATACCTCAAGCGCCCCGGCCGGGTCGCCCGCCTTCTGCTTGAAGGATATCTGCGTCAAGAGCGCCCGATCCTGAACTTCATCCCCGAAATCGCCGCCGGCCAATCGCTCCAGGCATTTCAAGGCAAGCGCGTCTTCCCCCTGCTCGCGAAACAGATCCGCCAGGCGGAACAACTGGGGCGACTGGGCCTCGGGCGCATCGGCGAAGGCGACGAGGGCAGCCTGACCCACGGCCTTGTCGGGGCCATACCATGTTTTAAGCGCCGTCACATACGTCGCCAACGCGTCGGTGGGGGCAAGCTCGATGATACGGTCGAAGAGCGCATCCCGCATTATCGGATCTTCCAGCTCCTCCGCGCGATAGAGTCCATAGGCCGGATCGTGGGTCAGTATCATCGGATCGGTCCGTGAAACTTCGATGAGGAGCCCGGCCGCTTCACTCGGTGCGTCGAGGTTGTACATTGCATCCACCAGCACGCGATCCGAGTACCGTTGCGTGCCCGGAAGTTTCGCCGCCGCCGCAAGCACGGCGATGGCCTTATCGCGCTGCTCCGCCGCCCTCAGCACGATGGCGAAATGTTCAGCGTCGTCGCGACGTGTGATAGCGCCGGGATCGACGCGGCCGATCAGGGCGGCCCGCAGGGACGCGGCATCGTCCGGATTCATGTTGCGTGTCATACTCAGCAGGACATGGTTCAAGAACGTGTTGGCTTTCAGCGACTCCATATCAAGCAGGGCCTGCCACGCCGCCGATTGCTGCAATTGCGTTCCGATCCGCAACACCAGATCCTCCTGGCCGTTCGTGCTGAGATCCTGGTACACGGCCTCCAACGACATAATCATTTCTTCGATCTGCCCCGTACCTTGAAGGGCCCGTGCCCGCAGCAGCGCAACGTCTACGGCCCAACCGCCCTGGGTGCCGGCGGCGCCCAACACTTCAAGCGCTTCCGCAAACAAGGACTTGTCGAGGAGCACGCCCGCGAACTCCGTGTTGACCGGCTGCCCCGCCTCCCGCCACGCCGCCATGGCCTCGGCGGGCTTTCCCGCCAGGGCGAGGCATGCAGCGAGTTCCATGCGCACGTTGCGGTAGTCGGGTCGCTGCGCCAGAAGCGCTGTCAGATCCGCCACCGCCTTGTCGGGGGCATTGGCCGCCCGATAGGCCTCGGCGCGGCGCTGAAGTATATCTGTATCGGTATTCAAAATCGCAACGGCATCGAGCAGGGCGACGGCCTCCTGGGCCTTCCCGTTGTCGGCGAGTTCGCGTGCCGCTTCGATTCGCGACTGAGGCGTGGCTTCCGGAGGCGCGGGGGCCGCCTCGGCTTCGGAGGATGCCGCAGGCTGGGGCGAGGCGGGCTCCGCAATCGGCCTGTTCAGAAGCTCCTGCCTCAAATCCTGGGGCACCAGCTCCTTTGAGAGCTCAATCAGATCCTGGAACATCCGCGCTTCGCGGTAGTCGCCAATGATTTCCAAGGCGGCGGGCCAGTGGCCCCGGTTGATCTCCCACCAGGCCAGCACGAAGCGATCGGTCTTGGAAAGGACCGGCTGCTTGCGGATCGCGTCGAGGTAGCCATCCACCACCGAAGCGGGAACGACATGATTGCAGAAGTCGTCCAGCGCACGCAGCTCCTGGGCGATCTGGTGACCGCCGGGATCGTGGCCCCCCTCACTGCGAAGCACGCGCCGCATCAGTTCCTTCCAGGCGGCCTCCGTGTTGCCGCTGGCCAGCAAGGCACCCAGCACGCCCCGTGATCGCACGTCCTGAAAAACCGCTTCGCGCACCTCTTCGGGCCATTGTGTATAAAGTTGTTCCGCCTCGGCCTGGAATCCCCGCACGATCAGGAACTCAAGATAGCGCGCCTGGATAGCCGAATCTTTGATCTCCTCCGCAAGGGCTTTCAAGGTCGCGTGCGCTCCGGCCACGTCACCTCGCTCCGCGTCGAACTTGGCGAAGCCCGCCCGGAGCCGGCCGTGCTGTCCCGGTTCCGAGTTCGCCAGAACCTCCTCGCGAAAGGCCGCCAGCTCCTCGCGACGCCCCGATTCAATCAAGGCCCGGCTTGCCGTCATCACGTCGCCCTCCAAGGGATTGGGGCGACGAACGCGATCCAGCACAAACTCCCGCCACGCATCGATATCACCCCCCTCACGAAGCAGCATGCCGAAGTGGTGGCCGAAATTCCTGTAGAATTCGGCGTCCTGCGGAAGCTTCTTATACACCACAATCGCCCCCGCGACATCTCCAGACTTCTGGAGGGTATCGGCGTAGAACGCCTGAAGCTCGTGGTTCTCCGGAAAGCGCGCGGCAATCGGCTCGATCCGGCGCCGCGCCAGACCCGGCAGATTTCCCAGATCGCCCGCGTATCGCTGGGCCAGGTCCGCCGTAGTCTTCATTTCGGTCGAGAAGATCTCGGAATCGATCAGGCTGTCGTAGCGGCCGCTGTCTTCGTTGATCTGAATGATCGATTCCGCCAACTGGTGCCGGGCCGGGTCGGAAGCGGGCATCGATGCGAAGACCTCCTTGAGGTAGGGGGTCAGCAGTCCGTGGGCGCCCGACCCGGAAAGGGCGCGGATGGCCTGAGCGTGGCCAAAAGCCCCGCCATGCTGCTCGGCGAGCTTCTTCCAGGTCTGGAGGGACTTCTCGGTATCACCGGCGCGAAGATAGAGCGTGGCCAGGCGCTGGTAGTCGATCTGCCCCGCGACCTTGCCCGCCGACTCCAGATACTGAATAGCCGCCACAAGGTCGCCCCGGGCTTCGGCAAGTTCCGCCAGCAGCGTGCTGACCTGCTGATCCGCGTTTGCGGTGGCGATGCTCTTCAGCAGTTGCTCCGCCTCCGCCCCCCCCCCCTCGTGGCGCGCGATGAGGGCCTCCAGAATTTTCAGCGACCGCGCGGTGTACTCGTCCGAGTGCGTGGCCGCAGCGATGGCTTTCAACTCTTCCAGTCGGCCCGCTTCCGCGAGGCGCTGGATAATCTCGGGGGTACGGCCCGTGTCCACCTGCACCCCGGTCTGGGGCGATGCCGGTTGGAAGATCTTCAGGTAGGCGTCGGCGGCCTCGTTTTTGTTTCCGGCCTGCCAGTAATAGTCACCGATCTGAAAGACCAGCCAGCTATTCTGCGGCTCGATGCGCAACGCGCGCTGGAGCAACTCCGCCGCCTGGACAAATTCCCGCTCCTGGCCAAGCTGTTGCGCCAGCTCCTGCAGCTCGTTGACCGAACGGGCCTCGCGCTTCACCC
>JBIJDL010000031.1:0-25179 GCA_044344195.1 Candidatus Hydrogenedentales bacterium | reverse complement strand
ATCCCGGCAAGAAATCCAACAGGAGGAGCCACTCTAATGCCTATTTTTGAAGACAACAGCCGTAGTATCGGAAATACCCCGCTGGTGAAGCTGCACAAGCTCGCCAAGGGCCTTAAAACCGAGAACGTGTATGCCAAAATTGAAGGTCGCAACCCCGCCTACTCCGTGAAGTGCCGCATCGGCGCCGCCATGATCTGGGACGCCGAAGAGAAGGGCATCCTTCAGCCGGGCGGCACCATCGTGGAGCCCACCTCCGGTAACACAGGCATCGCGCTTGCCTTTGTAGCCGCGGCGCGGGGTTACAAACTCATTCTCACCATGCCGGAAACCATGAGTCTGGAACGGCGCAGCATGTTGAAGGCGTTTGGCGCCGACCTCGTCCTCACCCCCGGCGACAAGGGCATGCCCGGCGCCATCGCGGAAGCGGAGAAGATCGCGGCGGAGAACCCCGACTATTTCCTGCCCCAGCAGTTTAAGAACCCGGCCAACCCGGCCATCCACCGGAAAACCACCGGCCCCGAGATCTGGAACGACACGAACGGCGAGATCGATGTGTTTGTGGCGGGCGTTGGCACCGGCGGCACCATCACCGGCGTCTCTCAGTATATTAAGAAGGACCAGGGCAAGGCCATCGAGAGTGTGGCCGTCGAACCGGAGAATTCCCCCGTGCTCAGCGGCGGCTCCCCCGGCAAGCACAAGGTGCAGGGCATCGGCGCGGGCTTCATCCCGGACATCCTGGACATGAGCCTGGTGGACAAGGTGGAAAAGATCTCCGACGACGAAGCTTTCAGTACGGCGCGCCGCCTGGCCCGTGAAGAGGGCATTATCTGCGGAATCAGTTGCGGCGCGGCTGCGGCCGTGGCGCTCCGCCTGGCCAGCCAGGATGCCTATGCGGGCAAGACGATCGTGGTGGTGCTTCCCGACTCGGGCGAGCGCTATCTCTCCACGCCCCTCTTCCAGGATAGCTGATTCAGCTATTAGACATTACGCCGGACGCGGCCCGCTTCGCGTCCGGCTTTTTCATGTCCGAACAGGCACAGTGGATATGATATACTCGCGAATCCAGGCATCGACCGCAGAACCGTTTTCGGAGGAACAGGAAACCATGGCTGACTCACTTTCACTCGACACACTCGCCCTGCATGCGGGTCAAGAGGTGGACCCCACCACCGGGTCCCGCGCCGTGCCCATCTATCAGACGACGTCCTACGTGTTTCACGATCACGAACACGCGGCCAATCTTTTCGCCTTGAACGAATTCGGGAATATCTATTCCCGGATTATGAACCCGACGGTAGACGTGTTCGAGAAGCGCGTTGCCGCGCTGGAAGGCGGCGTCCTCGGGCTGGGCTTTGCCTCGGGATCGGCTGCGATCACGGCGGCTTGCCTGAACATCTGCCGCAATGGACAGAATTTTGTTTCTTCCAAATCGCTATACGGCGGCACCTACAACCTCTTTGCCCACACGTTCCATGATTTCGGGATCGAGGCCCGCTTCGTGGATGCGAGCGACCCGGCAAATATCGCGGCGGCCATCGATGCCAACACGCGTTTCGTGTTCGTGGAAAGTATCGGCAACCCCGCCAACGACGTGTTGGATTTTGACGCGGTCGCGAAGGTGGCCCACGACCATGGAATTCCTCTCATCGTCGACAACACCGTCACGTCCCCCCTGCTGTTCCGCCCCATCGAGCACGGTGCGGATATCGTGGTGCATTCCGCAACAAAAATGATCGGCGGTCACGGCACTTCGATCGGCGGCGTGCTGGTCGATAGCTGCAAGTTTGACTGGAACAACGGCAAGTTCCCGGAGCTGACTGAACCGAATCCCAGCTACCACGGGATGAAGTTCTACGAGCATTTCAGCGGAATTGGCAACATCAGCTATATCCTCAAAGCGCGGGTGACGCTGCTGCGCGATATGGGCGCCTGCCTCTCCCCCTTCAACGCCTTCCTGCTCCTCCAGGGCTTGGAAACGATCCACCTCCGCGCACCGCGCCATTGCGAGAACGCGCTCAAGGTGGCCCGCTTTCTGGAAGGCCACGAGGCAGTTTCCTGGGTAAATTACCCCGGACTGGAAAGCCACAAGGACCATGCACGGGCGATGCGCTATCTGCCGAAGGGCCAGGGCGCAATCCTCGGCTTCGGCATCAAGGGCGGACGCGAGGCCGCGATCACCTTTATCAACAGTTGCAAGCTGGCCTCACACCTGGCCAACGTACTGGATGCGAAGACCCTCGTGATCCATCCCGCTACGACCACGCACCAGCAGTTGAGCGAGGCCGAGCAGGCCGCCGCCGGGGTCACGCCGGACTATATACGCATATCGGTAGGCATTGAGGGCGCGGGCGATATCATTGCGGACTTTGCCCAGGCACTGGCCGCATCGCGGCACTGAGAAAAGGAACCGCGCTTGCGAGCGGTCGGAAAGCACTCCATGGTTGAAGAGGATTCGGTCGGCATAGTAGAGGTGCGTCACTTTACCTTTGCGGAACCGCCGCACCCGTTGAAACTGGCCAGCGGAGCCACCCTGGGGCCGATTACACTGGCCTATGAAACGTATGGCACGTTGGACGAGGGCAAAAGCAATGCCATCCTGCTGACCCACGCGCTGTCGGGCGACGCCCACGCGGCCGGACGCCATTCGGAGGCCGACCCCAGGCCGGGCTGGTGGGACTCCATGGTCGGTCCGGGCAAGGCCTTTGACACGAATCAGTACTTTGTTATTTGCTCCAACGTGCTCGGTGGGTGCATGGGCTCGACGGGGCCCTCCTCGATCAATCCCGCGACGGGCAAGCCCTATGGCCTGGATTTTCCCGTCATCACCGTCGGTGACATGGTCGTCGCCCAGCGCCATCTCGTGAGCCACCTGGGGATCTCGAAGCTCCTGGCGGTGGCGGGCGGTTCCATGGGCGGCATGCAGGCCCTGGAATGGGCCACGCGCTATCCCGATGCCGTGGACTCCGCAATGATCATCGCCTCGACGCATCTGAGCGGAGCGCAGCAGATCGCTTTTGACGCGGTGGGCCGCCACGCGATCCAGGCGGACCATTCCTTCAACGGCGGCAACTACTACGGCACCGAGGGGCCGGCCCAGGGCCTGGCCATCGCGCGGATGCTTGCCCACATCACGTATCTCTCGGAAGAGTCCATGCGGATGAAATTCGGACGGAGCCTGCGGAGCGCGGAAGCGCTCCAGTACGACTTCGACAGCGAGTTCGCTGTGGAAACCTATCTGGATTATCAGGGCGAGCAGTTCGTCAACCGCTTCGATGCCAACACCTATCTCTACGTCACGAAGGCGCTGGACTATTTCGATATCGCGGCGACCTATGGTTCTCTCGATGACGCGATGAAACGCGTCCTCGGCAAGGTCCTGGTCATTTCGTTCTCCTCGGATTGGCTCTACCCGCCCTATTTCTCCCAGGAGATCGTGTATACCCTGGCCCGACAGAAGAAGAACGTGAGCTACTGCAATATCCAGTCGGACTACGGCCACGACGCCTTCCTGCTGGAAGTCGGTGTGATCTCGAAAATCGTCCGGGGCTTTCTCGCGCATACGCGGAACCCCGAGCTGGTGCGTACTCAACTCTTGAACGCCGACTCCGAAACGGAAACGGCTCCGCCGACGGCGGCGATAGAGAATATCTACGAGGGGCACCGCGTCGACTACGAAATGATCGTAAACCTCGTGGAAACTGGCAGCCGCGTACTCGATATCGGCTGCGGAGACGGGGAGCTCCTCTGCAAACTCATTGCCAAGAAGCACATCCAGGCCGTGGGACTTGAGGTGGCCCAGGGAAGCGTCGTAAGTTGTATTCGCCGAGGCATCTCGGTGATTCAGGCGGACATCGACAAGGGCCTCAGCGCCCTGCCCGACCAGAGCTTCGATTACATCATTCTCAGCATGACCCTGCAAGTCATCCGAAAGCCCGACCTGGCGCTCAAGGAAATGCTGCGGGTGGGCAAGAAGTGTATCGTGAGCTTTCCCAACTTCGGCCACTGGCGCGTGCGTTGGATGACCTTCTTCGAGGGCCGCGCCCCGGTCACCCGCAACCTGCCCTATGCCTGGTATCAGACACCCAACCGGCACGTGCTGGCGATCGATGACTTCCGCCAACTCTGCAATGACTTGAATGCCCAGATCGAGCGTGAGATTCCCCTCTACAGCGAGGGCGTGGCGCGGTTCTGGCCCAACCTGTTTGCAGAAGAAGCGCTGTACGTCATTACTTCGCCGTAAGAGCGGGTTGGCGGCGCGGCGGGTTTATGGGTCTTATGGGTCTTATGGGTCTTATGGGTCTTATGGGTCTTATGGGTCTTATGGGTCCTATGGGTCCTATGGGTCCTATGGGTCTATGGGTCGTATGAGAACCCTGACCCCAATAAATTCTACCGCGCCACTATCCACTATCCACTATCCACTATCCACTATCAACTATCAACTGTCAACTATCAACTGTCAACTATCAACTGTCAACTATTCAGCCTTCCTTCGTTCCAGATCTTCCCATCGGATGAAGAGCTCCTCCACGCAGGTCTGGGCCTCCTGCAACTCGGCGAGCGCCTTTTCCACAGTTTCGCGGCCTTTTTCGTAGAGGGTGGGGTCGTGCACGACCAACTCCAATTCGCGAACTCGTCCTTCGGCTTCCGCGATAGTCGTCTCCATATTGTCCAGCTCGCGCTTCTCATTATACGTAAGCTTGGCGCTCGCTTTCTTAGCTTCTGCCGGTGCCGCCTGCGCCGCCTTGCGGGTCTCGGCCTTCTGCTCCACGGCGCGATGGCTGCAATACAGCAGGTAGTCGTCGTAGTTCCCCGGAAGGAGCATCAGCTTGCCTTCGGGTTCGAAGACGAGAATATGGGTACAGACCCGATTGAGGAAGTAGCGGTCGTGACTCACGATCATCGCGCAACCCGCGAAGTTCTCAATGGTCTCTTCCAGCACGCGGAGCGTGTACAGATCGAGGTCATTGGTGGGCTCGTCGAGCATGAGGAAATTGCCGCCGCGAAGGAGCTTTTTCACCATGTCGAGGCGGTTGAACTCGCCGCCCGAAAGTTGGCCGATGGGCATTTCCATGGCGTTCCCGTCGAAGAGGAAATTGCCCAGGTAGGACGGAATGTGGAGACGCCGTTTGCCCACGTCCATGTGGCGCGCGCCGTCCGCCACGTGATCGATGATGCTCATGGTCCGATCCACGTCCTCGTGGTTCTGGTCGACATAGAGGAAGCGCGTGTTCTCGCCGATAATAACCTTGCCCTTGCGCGGGCGGCCCTCGCCCATGAGCACCTTGAGGAGCGTTGTCTTGCCGGCACCGTTGGGTCCGATAATACCGACGCGCATATCGGGCTGCATAATCATCGTGAAATTCTTGATCAGGTCACGATCGCCGAGGGCAAACGTGATGTCCCGCGCCTCGAGGATCGTCTTGCCGAGGCGTGTAGGCTCGGGAATCTCGAAGACGAACTCGCGGTGTTTGAGCGGCGGCCCCTGTTCCTGAACGTCCAGAAAACGGTCGATGCGGGCCTTTTGCTTCGTAGACCGGGCCTTCGCGCCACGGCGGTACCAGGCGAGTTCACGGCGCATAAGCGCGAGCCTGTTGTTCTCGGTCTGGGCCTCGCTCGACTCCACCTGAAGCTTGTATTCCAGAAACCGGGCGTAGCTGCCCGGAAAGGAGTAGATCTTGTTGAACTCGATTTCCACAATGCGGTTCACGATCCGGTCCAGGAAGAAGCGGTCGTGGGTCACCAGCACACAACTGCCCTCGTATTGCTCCAGGAAGCGTTCAATCCACTCCACACTGCGGGTATCAATATGGTTGGTGGGCTCGTCGAGAATCAGCACGTCGGGATGCTGCAAAAGCTTGTGGGCGAGATCCACGCGGCGCAGCTCGCCCCCGGAAAGGGACGCTAGATTCCGCTCCGCCGCCACCAGGCCGAGGGCCATGGAGATGCGGCGTATCTCCTGATCCAGGTTCCAGCCGTTCTCCAAGTCGATCGTATGCTGGAGATCGTGGATCGTGTGAGAAAGATCCGCGTAGCGCGGATCGGTGTCGGAGAGCCCCCCCATCTCTTCGAGCATGGCGTGGTACTCGTCCACACGGGCCTGGGCAGGCGCCACCGCCAGTTTCAGGGCCTCTTCCACACTCAGCGCTTCGTCCAGCGGGCACTGCTGCTGCAGGAGGGCGATGGAAAGACCCTGCCGCCGGATGACCTCGCCACTTTCGGGCACGATCAGGCCCGCCATAATCTTCAGCAGCGTCGATTTACCGCAGCCGTTCCTGCCGATGAGGCCAATGCGATCACCCTCGTGCACGGTCATGGAGATATTGTCGAGCACAGGCTGGGACCCGTAGCTATGATTGATCTCGTGAGCGGTGAGGACGGCTTTGGGGGGAACTGGTTGAGACATGGAAGGGCACTTTCGCGGATGGTGGGAGCTTAACGGGCTAACATACCCTACAGCGCGGCCCAGATGCAAAAGTCGGAAGGCTTTTCGAAGACGCCCGGGGTGCCCTGAAAGACCTGCAGCAGCAACTAGTGCCGACTGTGTGACGCTTCTTTCATCCACCCCGGAAGCCGCTCCAGGAGCGCCATTGGAAGATCGTGTCCCCCATCGAAGTGGAGTGTCTCGGGCGAGATCCCAATCGTCCGCAAGGCCGTTTCGGCGGCTTCGCTCTTGGAGAATGGAACGATGGAATCACCTCTCCCGTGTACCAGGATCACCGGGAACTGTACCCGGCCCGGGAGCGCCTTCTCGACGTCGGGGGGCAGGTCGCCACCGCAGGCAATGACGCCGGCCGCTGGGTGTCCACCATGAATTGCATAGCGCCACGCCATGGAAACGCCCTGGCTGAAACCGAGGAGAAAGGGGTTTAGAGGCTGCCCAGTTTCCGCTTCGACTTGACTGAGGATCGTATCGAGTGCAGCTACCGCCGTCTTGATGCCGCAGTCGCGATCAAAGGCCGTGAGCCAGCCGAAGCCCACTTTCCGCGTTGCCATGTCCAGATAGAATTGGTGGGGAGCCTGAGGTGCGATCACCAGAATGTTTTGCTGCTTCAGCGTCGCGAATTTGCGAAGAAAAGAGCGGCTGCTCTGTCCCCAACCGTGCAGTACAACGAGACTGCGCGTTTCAGCGTCCAGTCCATTATCCGGATATTGAATCGCGTAGTAGGCCACGCTTTCCACGGAAACGGCGCGCAGGTCCTCGGCCCCGGTTTCCATATTCCCGTCCAGTTCTGACGCCATGCCAATCTCCACATCGATACGATCAAAAAAGCCGCCTGCACGATGTACAGGCGGCTCCAAGCTGTCGACTAAATCGCTACTCGCCCTTGGCGGGGCGGTGATTCTTGCGCCATTTCCAGGCAGGATCCCGCATCTCGCCGGGATGAACCGTATCATTGATAAGGGCCGTTTCCGCACTCACTTTAACGTCCACATCCTGCACTTCACCGACGCGCTCCTTCTGGTAGTCGGTCAACTCCGCCTCGCCTTCCACTACACTGCACGTGAGGAAGATGAGCAGTTCGTTCACCGTCTCGTTCCGCTGATTGGACCGGAAGAGGAAGTTGGCGATGGGGATGTCGCCGAGCACGGGAATCTTCCGGATCGTAACGGTATCGTTGTTCTTCCGGAGACCGCCCACATAGATGGTCTGGCCGCTCGCCAGGTGGGGCGTGGTGTTGATCTCGCGGAGGTCTTCCACCGGCACGCCATTGACCACCTGGGAGGACGTACTTTCCTTGGCGAGAATCTGGACAATGATGTGATCGTCGTTGGTAACCTTCGGCGTCACTTCCAAGGTGGTACCAATCGGCTTGAACTCGGTGCTGGTCTGCTGGCCACCCTCGCCGGTCTGAGTCAACTCGGTGTAGGGAATTTCCGACGCGATGGTAATGGTCGCGGGCTGGTTCTCTACCGTAATCAGCTTCGGATTCGAAAGCAGCGTCGAATTGTTGTTTCGAACCTCGGCCTGGATCAGGCCGCGCCAATTAATATTGTCCGTGAGAATGCCGAAGCCGAGCAGGCCTGCGGCATCGCCAATGGGCATGTCGGCACCGAGGCTCAAGTTCTGGAGGTCGCCGGTGAAGATGCCGGTGTCGCCGGCAGCGTCGCGGCGGCTCTGATTTTTCACGGCGCTGATGAGCCAGTCCACGCCGGTGTCGGCGGCGTCGGTCAGGGTCACATCCACAATCATCGCGTCGATGGCTACCTGCTTCACCGGCATATCGAGCTGCTTGATCAGATCCGTCATCTGCTCGACCACGATAGGAATATCGGTCACCACGAGCACGCGGGCGCGCTCGTCGATGGATACCTTGCCAATTTCCGGCGTCATCATGCCTTCCAGGGCCACCATCATCTCTGCCGGTTCCGCGTAGTTAAGCCTGATGGGCAAGGTGACCGTGGGTAGCGTGGCCTGCTCTACGTCGAGGCGCTTGGCCATGATGACCAGGGGCTCAATCTGATCAATGGGTCCGGCAACGATCACCGTGTTGGCTGTTTCATTTGACGAAATGCTGATAAGACTTTCGTATTCGGAACCCTGAATGACGCTCTTAAGCGTTGTCACGATCTCGTCAGCCTTGGCTTCTACGATGTCGACAACCTTCGTCTCGCGCTTGGAGGCAATGGCGTCCAGATAGGGCTTGATGTGGTAGATCCCTTCTTCTTCGACAATGCCCAGGCCGTTGATCCGCAGGGCCGTTTCCATGGCCTGAATCAGGGGAACGTTCTTGAGATTGAGGGTTACCGTACCCACCAGGTCGGTACCGGCAATGACGTTAATCCCTGCCATGTCCGCGAGGATCTGCACGGCATTGATAAGGTCCATGTCGCGGAAGTCGATCGTGACGGGTTGGGTCAGGGGGCTACCCGTCCAGGCCTTCTTCACTACAGGGGTGGGCGCGTCACCGGCGGCGGTCACCGCCGCGGCCGAGATCATCTGCTTGGAAAGTTCTTTGTTCGCGTCCGCGCTGTTGACCACTTGGGGTTCGCGCTTCACCGGAGGCTCCGCGGCAACGGGTTCTTCCGCGGGCGGTGTTGAACCTTCGGGCTCGGTCGCTGGCGCTTCCGCGGCAGGTGCCTCGGGCGCGCTCTTTGCCGCATCTTCCGCCGGAGAGGTCACGGCTTTGGGCTCTTCTTCCTGGGCCGCGAATACGGCTTCCGTAAGACCAACCAGCTCCACGTCCGCCTCGCGCACCGCAGCAAGCGATGCCGCGTTCACGGAGGAAAAATGCTTCCCGTTGCTGGAGTCGCTCCACCAGGATTCTGACTCCGCCGCAGACCCCGCTGCTGCCACTTCGCCGAGGGATCCTTTGATGGAATCAATGGAGTTGCCCTTGCTTGCGGCCAGGAGCGGGAAGGACTTTTCAACAAAGCGAATGGTGAAAGATTCTCCGGGCATGGAGGCGGCGCCCAGCGTCACGGTGCAGGTTCCGTCACTCGTCTCGAAGCGACTCTCCACGCCATCGGCGACCTCGAGAGATATCTGAGCCTCGGATTCGCGCCCCCAGGCCGACTCAGAGAAGCGAATGCGCTGGATCAGGGGGTGATTCGTGATAAGAATCTGCGCCATTGCCTCGGGGATATAGGTGTCGGTGAGCACAAGCTCGATGACCCCGGGGAGCGAGCCGTCGGCTACGAGCACACCGTTAATCTTTTCGACGTGGACCAGCACTTCATTCGGGCTGCTGGCCTGTCGCAATACCCGGTGTATGGCCGCGCTGCGCGCCGCCGTATCCTGGGCGCGATTCTCCTCAGTGGCGGGCTCCGCGCCCGCCGTTCCCGGTAGTGCCGTTTCCGCGCTTGCGGGCAGGGCCAGCATGATCGAAAGGAGCGTTGACAGAACTGTCGTTACCCCGGCATTCCATCGCTTGGTGATCATAGTATTATAGCTCCTTCAGCTCTACGGGAATCAGCGTATCGCGCCATTGGAACCAAACCCGTTTCGGTTCAATCTGGGTTACGACAACACCATCCGGATACTGATGTCCTTCCGTGATAACCTCGTCGTCAACGATGGCGACGGGGTTGAACTCGTTGTAAATAATGCCGCTAACCGACTTGCTGCGGATGATGCCGGGACTGACCATCTGGCTGTCCTTCTCATCCAGGGTGGTCGGGGCAATTACGCGGCCCACCAGGGGAGTCATGGGGTTTCGATTAATCTTCTCATTATCGTAGACGAAGGTAACCACATTGATGTTCTGGAGCAGGGCGTCGAGGTCCACGTCCACTTTCTTGAGGCGCGTGGGACCTTCTGCGGAGGCCACCTTGTCATCCGATTTAGCGGAAGATTTCGATCCGACCGCCTTGTCGGCTTCCGTAGTTGCCGTGGCGCTTGCGGTCGTGCTGGTTCCCGCTGCCTTCGGCGGCGGCGCCGGTCCACCGGCAATCAGAAACTGATACACCAGCACGGCGACCAGGACGACCCCGAGGGCCCCTGCTATGATGACTTGTTTCTTATTTTCCTGGTTCATTGGACGCTACGCTCGCAGTATCTGTACGTTGAATAAACCGAAAAGTACTGAGTTGGAAGGTGGCCTCGGAGATACCGGCGATCTCTTCGCCGATATCTAGATTGGAGACCTTCAGGTACCGCTGATCGCGTTCCAGCAGATTGATGAACTGGACGATCTCGTGGAAGTCGCCGCGGGCGATGATTTCGTAAGGGATGGTTTCCTTGTTCGCATCGGTCATCGAGGGAAGCTGGGTCAGCTCCACCGTCAGGCCGAGGTCGTCGCCCTTCTTCTCGAATTGTTCCAGCAGGCGGGGAATCTCGCGCTCTTCCGGAAGACGGTCTTCAAACATCTCCACCAGCTTCGAAGCTTTATCCGCTTCGAGCTTGAACTCATCGAACTTGGCCCGTATGGAACGGGCCTCTTTTAATTCGCCGACCGTCTCGGCAAGCGTCTCCTGGGCTACCACCAGCTTCTCTTGCTGGGCCTTGTAAACGCCGAAGTAGAATGCGGCGCAGAGCAGGCCCGTGATTCCCAGAACTGCGCCGACGAACGCCCAGTCTTTTGCGGTGACTGTCCCTTTGAAGAAGTCCAGCATCAGAGCTCGTCTCCCGTGGTGATGTTGTACTCGAGCGCAAACCCGCGCACGGCGTAGCCATTGTATTCGGCATCCGTGATGTTGGGCGACTCCAGGGTGAAGATCTTGCTGAACTGCTCATCCTGAGTGGTGTTGTAGGTCAGCGGATTGATCCGGCTTGAGCCCTGCTCGTTGTTGATCACGTAGCCGGAGATCTCAAACACGGGACGCTTGACGTTCTCCTTGACAATCTTCGGCTTGCCGTCCTTGTCCACGATCTCCTTGCCCGTCTTGGGATCAAGATCGACCCGTTCGACACGGACCGTCTTGGAGGTCTCCCGGATCCGCTTGTACCAGAAGTTCTCCGGGGTAAGCTCCGCGAGGCGGTGAAGCTGCTCGGACCAGATGATTCGGTTGCTCAGAATTTCCTGGATGACGCTGATCTTGGCCTCCAGTTGCTGTTTCTTTTCGCTGAGGGCGTTGTATTCTTCCACCCATTTGCGGAGACCTTCGAGCTCTTCGTTGGCCTTGGCAAGATCCTGTTGGGCCTGGCCAATCCGCCCGGTCACGGAAATGAACATAAACGCTATGCCCGCGAGGGCGGCCAGCAGCACCGCCACACTGAGAATGTGCGGCAGCGGCGTACGCTTGATCGGCCGCAGTTCCTGAGGAAGCAGATTGATGATAATCATAGGTCAGCCATCCCACGCGCCGCGAGACCCACGGCCACCATGAACTGTGCGGGCTGTTCGGTCATCTTGCCCATCGACATCTCGTCTCCCGCCATCAAGGCACTGGAGAGAGGGTTCGCGATATCAACCGATTCCACGCCCAACTCTTCCAGGAGAATATTGCAGACTATGTTGGAATGGGCGATTCCGCCGCTCACAATGAGGCGATCCACGGGACGCTCATACAACTGGTGTTCGTAATAATCAAAGGAGCGGCGTATTTCGGACACCATCCGGCTGAGCGAACCCGCCACGATATCGTGCATGTCCGGCTCCACCTCTTCGGCCATGCCCATCGGGGCCGCCGACGTAATCCCCCCGCCGAATTCATCATCCAGCGGATCGAGCAAAGAGCCTCCGCTCATGGGCGGGGCCGAACGCTTGGGCGGCACCACCTCTTCAGCCATACCGAAGGGGTCGTCGCCAAAATCGCTGAGAGAATCTGGAGTCTGAATCGATTCCGAGGCACCGCCAAGGGTACTTTCCAGATTTTCTATGGCTGGGGCCGATCCAACCGGCATGGCGGGTGGAGCGGGCGCGGGGACCTTGGCAAGAAAGTCCTGAAGGCGTCGCTCGGCCTCTTCAAAATCGCACCGAACTTCCTTGGCGATGGCGTGAATCAGCTCTCGGGCACCCCAGTTTACGTCGCGTATGAAATTGGAAACGCCATCCTTCACAAAATGAATGCTGGCGGAGGTCAAGCCGATGTTGACCAAGGCCACGGTCTCCCCTACACGCAGAAAGTCACAGGCCTCGGCCGCATCGGCCAGCGCCAGTGAGTCCACACCGAGGATGGAGTATTCAAGCTCGCTCGCATTCATAATCTGAACGCGGGAATCAATGATTTCGTGCTTCGCCGCGACGAGCAAAACCTTGAGCTGGCGCTGTCCTGCCTCTTCGACTTCATCCAGGAGTGTCCAATCCAGGGACACTTCGTTGAGGTCGTAGGGAATATTCTGGCCCGCCTCGCGGCTCACGATGGTGGCGAGCTGCTCCCGGTTCGCTTCGGCATAGCGGGGATAACGGATAACGACGGTCTGCCCCGGCAAGGCACCCACAATCTGACTCGACTTCAAATTCATCGAGGAAAGGGCCTCATTGACGGCAACAGCGTGGGCCACGATCGGGTCGGCGTTCACCTGATTCCGGTCGATTAACGCATAGCCCACTTCGTCGATACAGAGGCGTCCGCCGCGTCGCGACATCTGCACTGCCTTCACGGAATGGGTGCCAATATCGAGGCCTATCGATTTTTTTGCTTTAAAGAACAGCAATACACCCTAGCTCCTCTTCGGACCCACATACCATTTCGCACCCACTGTACTTGGGTATTTAATTGACTGTGCACGACCACTTTGTCGGGCCTGCATATTTAGTTTACGCAGTCCTCGCTAGTTTGTCAAGTATTTACTGCGAGAAAAAAGAAAACCGCCCGAAGGCGGCTTCAAAAGTCCCAATTGGCGGGAAAATCCCCGCCCATGTAGCCCGGCAATCGAGCGCGTCAAACCTTTCCCTCAATAGGGGGGCATTCTCACGATAGCCTTTCGCCTTCCACTGAACAAGTGAGGCCTGGCGTTGGCTACTCAAATATCGAACACCCGGTTCAATACGAAAGGTGCGGCGCTTCATGCCGGTGCGCACACGGGGCGGGGAAAAAACTGGTGGGTGCCCTGTGGTGTTGGCCAACGCGAGAGATCGCGTTCCGACCTTCCCCGGTGGCCCGCGCCACTTAAACCTCAGGTAGTATAGCACGCTGCGGCGTTGAACAACAGTGTCTGTGGGAAGAAATCCTCCTGAGGTGGAATTATTTACGCCGCGCCGGGTGTTTTAATAGTCAGTTGGCTCGTTGAATGCACTGTGACCGTTATCGCCCTCCCGTTGAAACCCGGTCGCGGGTCGACTACAATGTCGTTTGAAATTACCCCGTACACTTGGAGAACCAGACCGCGTGAGCCCTCTTGTAGAGCATTCTTCTGAAACCGACCCCTTGGAGTTTTTCCTCTTGGGTCGCCGGATCAGGCAAGGGCTTTCCAAGTGCACTCTGGCGGTCGAGGCCCGGTCCGGGGGCGATGTTTTTTACCTCTGGCTCCAGACCGAGCCGGTGGAAGGTGCCCCCACCCTGACAGCCGATCAATGGCTCAACATCGTGGATGAGGCGGCCTCGCTGGGTGTGAACTGGCTGGTGGTCACTCTGGGGCCCGTGAGCGGGGGACGCACGGAAGTCGCGGACCTTTGCCGCTGGGCCCACAGCACCCACGGGATGGTGGTCTGCCTCCATGCCCGCGCCGGGCAACTCAGCACCGAGGAGCGTCAACTGCTCCGGGAGCTTCCCGCGGAGTCAACCTTCCTTCTCTTGGACCCGGTGAGCACAGGCGAGTTCGCCGATCTCGCCTCGGAGGGTGTCCATGTATGCAGCGCCAACCCCGCCCCCAGCAGTGCGGACGGCGAGACCTGCGAGTACCCCCATCGAATGATATTTGTGGACGCCCGCGGTCGGCTCTATACCTGCGGCATGGTTTCCGGCGAACATGATTTCTTCCTGGGCTCCGTGCTGGACGGAAGCCTGGATGCCATCATTCACAATCCCCAATTGCCCCACTCCGTCTCCTCGACCGATCCGGGGGCCCACGCCCGCTGCAGTGGTTGCCCGCCCCTGGTGGCGAAGCACCTTTGCCACAAGTAGAGCCCCCCCGCTCTACTTGAGGCCGGTTTCCCTCAATACTTCATCCAGCGATTCGTCCGACAGTTCACCCGCCGCCATCGACACAACCGCATCCCGGTATTCGTCCACGCTGAAATCAAAGCCCCGCTCGCGCCCTATTTCGACGATTTGCTCAAGAACTTGCCGACCACGCAACTGGTTGAGTTGCTCCTGTAACGCGACCGACTCTCCGACCGCTGTGATGAAAGAAAGGGCATCGGGGATGGACATGGGGCTGCTCCTGCTTTGAACGGGTGACGCTTGATCAAACTCTTGAAATCCGGGCCAGCACCGCGGGAGAAATACCCAGCTCCTGCAGTGACGCGCCGAAGGCCGCCATCTGCTTGTCCGTGTCGGTGCCGTTCATATTGGCCAGGCCTGAAGCGAGACTGAGCAGGCTCGCGAGTTGCTGGGATTCCTTCGCATCGGTCGGCGACAGGTAAGACTGTAAGGCGCGGACCATGGAGGGTGGATAATGCCACTCCGTGGCGATGAAAGCCGCGGCCTCGCAGTGGGTCATGGTGAAGAATCGCTGCTCGGCCTGGACCAATTGATCGCCGTACAATTGGGGCTTGATCCGCTTATACTGGAGGGGAGACACCATCGCCAGGGCGATGCGTCCGAGATCGGCGAGCAGGCCGAGGCTGTAGGCCGCGTGGGGCCCCACCACCTTGCACTCGCGGGAAAGCTCCTGAGCTATCTGGCCCGTGCGCCGGCAGAGATCCATCCACGGCATGATGACGGCCAGGCCCCGCGGATCGGCGGGCTCCAAACATTTGGCCAGGATCTGCTCGATGGCGGGCTTGCCCAGCACGGCAACGGCCATGGGTATGCTGTCCACCTGCCCCCGCATGCTATAAAGCTCGCTGTTGGCAAAGCGAAGCAGGGTGGCACCCAGAGCCGGCTCGTTGAGGGCGAGGGCCGCCACCAGATCGAGGCTCACCTCCTCCGGCGCGATCTTCTCGGCAATCGATTTGATCTGCTCGGCCGAAAGCAACATGCCGTTCCACTTCTTCAGCTTGTCCTCAACCTTCTCCTTCGGGGCGGCGGCACCAGGAAGGTTGTCAAAGGCGGAAGGGGTCAGGTCAAACTGCTTGCGCTCCGGATAGTACTTCTGGACCGCCGTGTGGATATCTTCGAGCTTGCACAGCATGGCCTTGACCTTGAGGCCCGTGGCGCGTTCGAGGACTCCGATCGTCGCCGTGTCCAGGGGGCAAGCCATGGCCACCGTTAGGAGCTTGCCGAGCTGATCGATGGGCAGCACGAGATTTTCAATGGCCAGCTTCTTCGGAACCAGCTTGATCAGCTCCTGACTGATGTTGCAGCGGGAAAGGTCGATCGCGGCGATGCCGGGCTGGCGCGAAAGAAAAGCGTGGAGCTGGTCCTTCTCCAGGTGACCCAAGGCCAGAAGTATTTCGAAGGTCTTTCCTCCGTCAGTCTGTTGCTTGGACAGGGCGTCGTTAAGCTGGGCCTCGGTGATCATACCCGCCTCGATCAACAACTGCCCGATGGGCTCCTGGGCGCGCGGGGGATCGGGGGTTTCGTTCGGAGGCGGCGGCGTTGTCGGGCGGGATGGCACCGGGGCACTTTGCTCCACCGGGGCGGGCGCCGGAGCAGGCGGCACACCCGGAAGCGCTCGCGTGTTTTCCTCGGCGGCTTTGATGTGGGCGGCGCAGCGGACACACTTGAAGGTGCGCCCCATCGCGTCCGCAGGGACCTTCATTTTCTGCCCGCATGCGCAGGCCAGGACCATGAGTTCCGGGGTATCAGCCACTGAACATCTCTCCTTCAGGCTGCCCATTCTGTATCGATGGATACAAAAACATAACTGTTGACAACCGAATCCAGTTAATATGTTACACTACTTCGCATAAGAAGAGAAATACCCTCTATCCGGAGCGAGCCATGCAACTTAACGCCCTCGAAAAGAAATTTCTCGAGTCCAGCCAACATTTTCGCGAGCGCAAACATGCTGAATCGCTCGATCTGGTGGAATCCCTCGGCGAAGAATTGCCGGGCAGCCCCGCAGTACACTACCTGCGGGCGCGAAATCTGGCGGCCATGAGCCGGGTGGATGAAGCGCTGGACATGTGCAACACGGCACTCCAGCAGCTCCGGCTGAGCCGGGAGCAATATCAGTCTCTGGCGGCTTTTCTGGACGATCCCCAACTCGAACGGCTGGAACAGGCCGCGAGCGCCCAGGAAGGGCAAATTGCGGCACTGAAAACCAGCCTCGACAACCGGCTGGCCGACGCCCTGGACAAGTCCGAATTGCGCGGCACGGTGGCGGAGCTCCAGAAAGAGCTGGAGCGTTTGAAGGCCCAGGCGGGCAGTGTCTCCGAATCGGAGTCCGCGCTTCAGGCGGAATTGGATGCCCTCCGCGAAGCCGAGCTGAAGAAGTCCAACGACCTTCACAAATCCCAGAATGAACTGGAGAACCTGCGGCTCCTCCTAGAAGAACGGGAAATGGCCATACGCCAGGTGGTGGAGGATTCCGAGGCCAAAGAAGCCCGCATGGCCCAGCTCGAATCGCAGTTGACTGCGCTGAGCGCCGACGCGCAATCGGCCGCCGTCTCGGAGCAGGAATTGTACGCCGAGGTGGAGCGCCTGCGCGCGGAAGAAGCCGCCAAGGCGACCGCCCTCAATGAAGCCCGCGGTGCCCTGAACTCCCTCCAGGACAAGCTCACGGATCGCGAGAAGGCCGTCGCCGAAGCGGAGCGTATCAGCGCCGAGCGCGAGCAGGCCATCCAGCAACTTCAGGGCGAGATGCATCGGATCGAGCACAATGCGGCGAGCGCCGCCGATTCCGAAAAGGCCCTGCAGAGCGAATTGGAATTGTTGCGCGCCACGGAAAAAAGTAAGTCCGAAGCGCTGGAACAGGCGCGCAACGAACTCGTCAATCTTCAGGAGAATCTCACCGATCGGGAAAACGCTATCGCGGATGCGGAAGCGCGGAGCAAGCAGAGCGAAGCCGCCATCGCCGCGCTCAACAAGGAACTTTCCAATATTCAGAGCCAGGCGGCCGAAGCGTCCACCTCCGAGCAGGCCCTGCAAGCGGAACTGGAACAATTGCGCCTCAATGAGCGGAGCAAGTCGGAGGCGTTGGAGCAGGCGCGCAACGAACTGGTGAGTTTGCAGGCGAATTTGAAGGATCGGGAGGGCGCGGTGGCGGAGGCGGAGACGCGAAGCCGCCAGAGCGAGGCGGCGATGGCGGCGCTGCAGAAGGAGTTGGCGACGATCCAGGATCGGGCGGCGGAGGCTTCCGAATCGGAGCGGGCGCTGCAGGTGGAATTGGAGCAGCTCCGGGACAGCGGGCGAGTGGCGGCGCAGGCGCTGGAAACAGCCCGTGGCGAACTGGCGCACTTGCAGACGACGCTGGACGAGCGCGAGGGGGCGGTGGCGGAGGCGGAGGCGCGGAGCCGGGAGAGCGAGGCCGCGATTGCCTCCTTGAACAAGGAACTGGCGACAATCCAGGAGCAGGCGCTGCAGGCGTCGAGTTCGGAGCAGGCCTTGCAGGCGGAGCTGGAGCAGTTGCGGACGAACGAGCGGAGCAAGACCGAGGCGCTGGAATTGGCGCGCCGCGAGTTGACACAGTTGCAGGGCACGCTGGACGAGCGGGAAGTGGCTATCGCCCAGGCGGAGGCGAGCAGCCGAGAGAAAGAAGAGGCGATCAAGGCGCTTCATGGCGAACTGTCCAATATTCAGGGACAGGCGGAAGCGGCGGCGGCATCGGAACAGGCCCTGGCCCGCGAGTTGGAAAACTTGCGCGTGAAGGAAGCCGAGAAGACCGACTATCTCGAAAAAACCCGCGGCGATCTCGATACCCTCAAGGCGGACCTGGCACGGCGCGAAGCCGAAATGCAGGACGCGGTCAACCGCAGCAGTTTGAGCGAAGAGGCCCTGGAGACCCTTCGCAATGAATTGGTTGGCCTGCACGGCAAGGTACAGGATCAGGCGGAGTCGGAACGCACGCTGGCCCAGGAACTGGAACAATTGCGGGCCGACGGGTCCAGCAAGTCCCAATCGCTTGAAGGCGCCCGGAGTGAACTGGACACTCTCAAGAGCGAGTTGAACGATCGCGAGGCGGCGGTGGAGGCGGCGAAGCAGGCGAGCGCGGAGCACGAGGCGCAGGTGGCGGAGATGCAGCGAGAGTTGGCGAAGCTGCATGAAGCGGCGCAGGCGGCGTCTCAGTCGGAAACGGAGCTGGCGGGCGAACTGGAAACGCTGCGGGCGAGCGAGGCGGAGAAGACCAAGATCCTGGATGACGCCCGTGCGGAGCTGGAAGCGCTGAAGGGCCAGTTGGGCGATCGCGAGCAGGCGATGGCGGAGGCGGCGCGGCTCAGCGGCGAGCAGGAAGCGCGCCTTCAGGAAATGCAGCAGGAACTGGCTTCGCTGCAGGCGCGTGCGAGCCAGGCCTCGTCTTCGGAGGCGAGCCTGACGGCGGAATTGGAGAAACTGCGGGACAGCGAATCGAGTAAGAATAAGGCGCTGGACGACGCGCGTGGCGAGCTGGATTCGCTTCGCGAGGCGCTTGAGAAGCGTGAGCAGGCGGCGGAAGAGGCGAAAGCGGCGAATGCGGAGCAGGAGGCGCTGGTGATGGCAATGCAGCGGGAGCTGGAAGGGCTCCGGAGCGCGGCGGCGCAGGCGTCTACTTCAGAGGAGAGCCTGACGGGCGAGCTCGAAGCGTTGCGTGCGAGCGAATCGAACAAGAACAAGGCGCTGGACGACGCGCGCCAGGAGCTGGTCTCACTTCGCGAAGACCTCCTGGCCCGGGAAAAAGCGACGGAAGAGGCCAAGGCCAGCAACGCGGAGCAGGAAGCCCTCGTTGCGGCGATGCAGCAGGAACTGGCGGCCTTGCAGACGCAGGCCACCCAGGCCTCGTCCTCCGAAGAAGCCCTCGCCGGCGAACTCGAGCAACTCCGCCTGAACGAATCGCAGAAGACGCAGGCCCTCGAAGACGCGCGCAAGGAAGTGGAAGATCTCCGCAAGGCTTTGGCCCAGCGGGAACAGGATATCCAGAAGGCGGCCGACAGTGACGTGGCCAGCCAGGAGCAGATGCAGCAGCTTCAGGATGAACTGAAGGCGTTGCAGAGCAAGGCCCAGGAGGCGGCATCGTCGGAGACGGAACTGGCCTCGGAGCTGGACCTCCTCCGGCGCAACGAAGAAGAGAAGAACAGCGCACTGGCCCAGGCGCGCACCGAGTTGGAGAATCTCCAGAATACCCTGGCGGAACAGACCGCGGCGGCGGAGAAGGCCAACGAGGAACGGGCCCGCAATCAGGCGGCGGCGGACCGGCTCAAAGAAGAGCTGGCCATGCTCGAAAAGCAAAAGTCCGACGCCAATGCATCCCAGGAAGCCTTGGCCCGTGAGCTGGATTTACTGAAGCAGGAAGAGAAAAATCAGCTTTCGAATCTGGACAAGGCGCGCGCCGATGTGGACGCGCTCAAGAAGGCTCTGGACGAGCAGGACGACACCCTGGCGCGCACGGAGTTCATGCTGACGCGCGCGAAGGAACGTACGCGAAGCACCAACGTGCCACTTCTCCTGGGTGTAATTGCCGCGTGCCTGCTGGTGGTTGGGGGCGTGTTCGCCTATTTTAAATATATCAATCCGCCGATCACGGTAGTGGAGTCGTCCGCCAAGCCCATCACGCTACGCTTCCCCGCGGACCACTCCCTCGGCGCGCTTTTCGTGAAGCCCCGTGCCAGCTTTGATCAAACTGATTGGCTGCCCGTGGAGCAGGGTGCCCAGGGCGAAGTGAGCGCTACGGCGGACCAGGTGTTTCGCCTGGACATGACGGAGGAGTCCTCGCAGGACCTCTCCGCCCTCCGCACCCTGCAGGCCACCTACTTCTGGAGTTTGACCCTGCCCCGGCTCATCGTGAACGACGAAAACCTCGGGCACCTGAAGTACATGAGCGAGCTCCGGCAGCTCTCCGTCAATTCCAATCTCGGGGACGAAAATAAAGCCGCGCTCAATGCCGTTCTGCCCAATCTGATAATTGAGGACAAGCCCCCCGAAGCCATCAGCTATGCCTCGCTGAATACGCCCCCGCAGGCTCGTATCCTGAACTTCCCGACGGAATCGATGGGAACGATATTCACCCGCAACTGGACTGAGGACGGCCAGGAGGAGTGGAGCGAGCGCGGAAATGCTCAGGGCGATGTGACCGTAAGCAAGGGCGTGGAAGCGCGCTTGCGCCTGAACTATGACCTGAGCGACCTTTCCCCCCTGGCATCGCTCCGGCTTGATGGCCTCCAGGGCATCGTGATCAATGGGCCCAATGTAACCGACGAAGACATGCCCGAGGTGGGCCGTCTGACAGGGCTGCTCTACCTGGAGATTCAGGCATCCGATCTGACCGATGCGGGTTTCCGTCATTTGGCTTCGATCGGGAGCCTGCGCACACTCGAATTGCGCGATGTGATGAATCTTACGGATGAAGGGCTGAAGTATTTCTCACAGCAACAGCACCTTTACGATGTCGCGGTGATTAATACCAGGTTGACGAACGCCAGTGTGAACTTTTTCAAGGGTCTCCCCTCGCTGACAAAGCTGTATATCAATTCGACGTCGGGCGTGACCGAAGAGGGCATCATCAGCCTGAAGACGGGACTTCCGAACTGCCTGGTGGAGCCGTGAACGATGCGCCCTGATTGGGAGAGGTCTGCCGCGTCGCATTGCGGTCGCTTGGCAGCGTACCTGTTCTGCGCCGTGCTACTGGCCGCTTGCGAGACCGCCCACCCCGAGCTGACCGTGCGCGTGGCGCTCCTGCAAATGGTGCCGCAGGGAGCGGATGTCGATGCGAATCTTGCCAAAGCGGAGGAGTTCTGCCGGAAAGCGGCGGAGAAACGGGCCGACATTGCATTGATGCCGGAAATGTGGAGCACGGGATTCACACCACCGGATGGACGCGACGAAGCGGTACTGGCCGACTACGCCGCCAAGGCACTGGCAACCACTTCCGAGCCCATCCAACGCTTTGCGGCCCTCGCGCGCGCGCTGGATATGGCGATCGGCCTCACCTATCTCCAGGCCCATGCGAAGGGCCCGCGCAACGTGCTTACGCTGTTTGACCGACACGGCATGGAAATTTTTACCTATGCCAAGATTCACACGAGCGATTTCAACGAGTTCGAAGCCGCCACCACGCCCGGTGAAGAGTTTTTTGTCGGGGAACTCGACACCCGCTCCGGGAAAGTGTCTATCGGCGCCATGATTTGCTTCGACAGGGAGCATCCGGAAAGCGCGCGCATCCTGATGCTCAAGGGTGCCGAGCTGGTCTTAACGCCGAACGCAAGCAAGCTCGATTCGCTTCGGATTGAGCAGTTCAAAATCCGAGCCTGGGAAAACGCCATGGGCGTGGCCATGGCGAACTACCCGCGCCCCCGGCACGATGGCGGGTCCGTAGCCTTTGATGCTCAGGGACTGGAACTGATATCGGCTGGCGGAAGGGAAGGGATCTACATCGCGACCTTCGACATTACTGAATTGCGCGAGCTTCGTGAAAAGACGATCTGGGGAAATGCCTATCGAAAGCCTCACCGCTATGGCGCGCTGCTCGAAACCGATCAGGCACCGGTATGGCAGCGGGAACGGCACGACAATACGCCCTACGACCCTTCGGCCCGTTAGCGTAGCTCTTCACCCACACCCCGTGTCGGACTTGTTTCGTCGACTTGCCTTGGGGTTCGATAAACCGGTAGACCTTTATTGAGAAGGGGATCGCTCGTCCATGACTACAACGCGGTGCACGGCCAAAACTACAGCCGTATCGATTCCATCCCGTTTCTCCCGCCACAAGCCACACTTGATTAACATGAGCTTGGCGCTGTGCAGCCTGCTCGCCTCGTTTGTGTTCGCCGAAATCGGGCTGCGTCTCTACCTCTACAACGGGATCACGTGGGAGCACAGCCACCTGCCACCGCTGCTGCGCGAACCGGATCTCGAAACGGGATGGCGGCTTTCATCGAACCAGGTGGCTATCAACACGTCACTCGACTACGAGCTGGTCGTTGAAACCAATTCGCAGGGTATCATCGGGGCCGAAAAACCCTTCGAAGCCTCACCCGAGGAATTTACCGTTCTCCTCTTGGGGGACTCCTACATGGAGGCATCTCATGTCAGCGTGGATCAATCCTTCGCCCACAACCTGCAGGAGGCTCTCGGCACCGGATATCGCACCATCAATCTCGGCGTGGGCGGGTACAGCACGGTGCAGTCATGGAAAGCGTTTGAATCACGGGGCAAGGCTTACAATCCCGACCTGGTCTTGCTCGCATTCTATGCGGAAAACGATATCTACGGAAACTCGGCCGAGCTGTCCTGCCGCATGTGGGGCGATGAGGACCCTCGCTGTTTTTGCTCCCCTTTCGCATCGCTGGACGACTCGGGCGCGCTGGTGGTGACGTCCCCGCAGTACGATCGCGCTCGCGAAGAGTTTGACGCCGCGCTAAAACAGTATAATCCAAAACTCAAACGACTGAACTCCATGATGGACAGCGCTGTGGAACGCATGTACAAGCAGGCGATCTCACGCTTTCGCCAGCGTGTGCACACCCCGGGCGACGTGGAAGCAATTCACCTCGGCGCTTACGTCAAAGATCCAGCGACGATGACAACGGGGGCCTTTTTTGAAGCGGCCTGGTCGCGGGCGCAACAGACAACGGACGCTGTCCTAGTTCGCCTGAGCGTGGATGCGGCGGATGCCGGGGCCAACTTCGGCATATTCACCGTGCCCTCCAAACTTCAGACCGAGCCTGGGTATTTCGAGGTGGTCCGGGCAAGGTTCCCCGAGGTCACCCTGGATTTGGAATTGCCACACCGGCACCTTGCTGCCCTGTGCGAGTCAAACGCCATCCCCTTCCGCGATCTATTGCCGGACTTCCGTGATGCCATCGCGGCGGGGCATCAACTGAATTATGCCGTGGAAGATTCGCACTGGAACCCCGCTGGCCACGCACTTGCGGCGATACTCGTTGCGGAATGGATTCGGGAGAAGAATTTGTTGGCCGGGCGGAAGGCTGCGGCGGGCGCGTAGCGAATCACAGGTTGGAAAGTGTCTACTGGGACGCACCGCCGCGCGGGCCCTCCAGTCACGCACGACAACAATGAGATAGTTTCCATCGCCGGGCCTGGCTAAGCCCACACCAACGCGGCGGCCTGCCACGGCACGTCTGTGACATCTTCCCGTGGATGCTGGAATCGGGACGCGAAACGAATCTACGCCCGCACACCCATCCACTGGGACGGGCACGCGCATTGGCGGCCCTGCTGCTTCGTACGAATAACTGGATACCCCAGCGCGGTAAGCGATCGACCAGGTGCCGAGCGCGAGTCCGTCCCCACACGACGCCCCGATTTTATTGTTCACGGCGCGACTTAGCGGGCTAATGCGTCCAATATCGCCTCATAGACCGCGATGGGTGTACGAACGCTGCCCAGCAGCGCTTTGCCCTTGATCGTGCCGTGGCAGTCGCTGCCGCCGGTAATGAGCAGGCCGCGCTCCCGCGCGAGGGCGGTGAACTCTTCGACGCGGCCGGGGCTGTGACTGACGTGGTAGGCCTCGATGCCGTCGAAGGGAAACGTGAGCAGTTCGGGCAGCATCTTCCGCGTGGTCTTCCCCAGGCCGGGATGGGCGACAAAAGCCAACCCGCCCGCGCCATGAATCAGGTCCACGGCATCTGCCAGCGGCATCGTTTCCTTCGGCACGAAGGCAGGACCGCCCGCGTTCATGAAGCGGTCGAAGGCTTCCTGGGGCTTTCTCACATGGCCCGCATCGGTCATGGCGCGAGCGATGTGCATGCGACCGAAGGCCCCTTCGGGCGCGTTGGCCGCGTCCGCTTCGAGGTTCAGATCGTAGCCCAACGCGCGAAGGCGCTCCAGGATGATGGCCCCTCGATTCCGACGCGAAGCGCATAGCCCCTCCAGCGCGGTCGTCAGCGCAACATTGTGCTCATCGACACCCAGCCCAAGCACATGTATTTCGCGAAACTTGTAGTGCGTGCTGATCTCCGTGCCCGACAGGAAGCCTATCCCCCGCTCCGCTGCTGCGGCGCGGCCCTCGGCAACGCCCGCAGTGGTGTCGTGGTCTGTCAAAGCAATGGCCGAAGCCCCCACCTCGACCGCACGCTCCACAATGCGGGTGGGCGTGTCGGACCCATCGGAATGAAGACTGTGCAGGTGCAGATCGACGAAAGACACGGCGCGCTTATGCGGTACGCGTCTGGGATTTGCGCTTCAAGCGGTCCAGCACGCCGTTGATGAATTTCGGGGCATCTTCGGTGCCGAAGATCTTGGTGACTTCCAGGGCCTCGTTGATGGCTACGGAATCGGGCACGTCGGCGCAGTGGCGCATCTCGAACAGCGCGATGCGCAGCACGGCGCGCTCCACATAGCCAATGCGGTCCGGGGTCCAGTTGTCCAGGGAACCGGCGATCTCCTCGTCGAGCTCCTCCAGATGCCTGGACACGCCCTGAATAAGCGCTTCGGCATATTGCTTTGCGCCCGGCTTGACGGGATTGATCACCCAGAAGTCTTCGAGCTTCTCCTGCCACGTATGGCCGTTGAAGTCGAGACTGAATAGAAACTGGAGGGCTCGCTCGCGACCGCGCCGTCTCGCTTGGGGATTAACCACGGTCCAGTTGCTCCATGAGGCTCATCATTTCCAGGGCGGCCATGGCGGCGTCGGCCCCCTTGTTGCCCGCCTTGGTG
>JBIJDL010000436.1:0-5453 GCA_044344195.1 Candidatus Hydrogenedentales bacterium | reverse complement strand
CTGCGCTGGATGCTCATCACCCGGCGGCAGATGGCCCGCACGCGCGCCAGGAAGAAACTGGAAGTGATGCGCGAGAGTGGGGGGGAAGGCGAATCGGTCCCGGTCGTCGAAGAGGAAGTTGACCTCAACAAGATCGACACCCAGGCTATGCGCCTCATCCGCAGCAGCTTTGCCGTAGGGCTCGCCCTCTGTGTCTGGTGGATCTGGGCGGACGACCTCCCCGCGTTGAGCGTCCTCAATCAGGTGGAACTCTGGACCGTCACCGACAACATCACCACCGAGACCAAAGATGCCGCCGGCGCGATTGTCCGGGACGTACAGGAACAGCAGGTTCCCATCACCCTGCGCCATGTCGCCGCCTTCATCTTCATCGCCGCGATGACGACCGTGGCGGTGCGCAACCTGCCCGGCCTGCTGGAGATCCTCGTCTGGCAGCGCATGTCCCTCATGGCCGGTGAGCGTTACGCGGCCAACACCATCATCACCTACGCCCTGACGCTCATCGGCGGCACCTGGGCCTTCAGCGCCGTGGGCTTGAGTTGGGGTAAACTGCAATGGCTCTTCGCCGCCGTAGGCCTCGGTTTGGGCTTCGGCTTGCAGGAGATCTTCGCGAATCTGGTCTCCGGCATCATTTTGCTCTTCGAGCGGCCCGTGCGTGTCGGCGATGTAGTCACCGTAGGCGATGTGAGTGGAACCGTCTCCCGCATCCGTATCCGCGCCACCTGGATAACTGCTTTTAATCGTCAGGAACTCATCGTGCCAAACAAGGAGTTTGTCACCGGGCGTCTCATCAACTGGACCCTCTCCGATCGCGTGCTGCGCATCGAGCTCCCTATCGGAATCGCGTATGGGTCTGATATTGCGCTCGTCAAGAAGCTCATTATGGAAACTGTCGAGCGCCACGAAGCCATCATGGACGACCCCATGCCGACGGTTTATTTCATCGGTTTTGCCGATGGCGTGTTGAATTTCATCATGCGCGCTCATTGCGCCGATCTGGACAACGCGTCCGCCACCAAGGACGAACTTCTTACCGCCATTGAGGCATCCTTCCGCGAGAACGGAATTCAACTGCCCTTCCCCCAGCGCGACATCCACCTCCACGGCATCGGGGCGCTGCCCGGTGGCGAACTAAAACTGATCGACGAAGACAGTCGCAGTAAATAAACGGCAGCAACACAGCCCCCGTTGTAAGACCCATCACCACGAGGAATTGGAAAGTCCCCTACACCCCATGAACTGGATTCTACTCATCATCGCCGGTCTGCTGGAAGTCGGCTGGGCCATCGGCCTCAAATACTCTGAAGGTTTCACCCGCCTCTGGCCTTCCCTATTCACCCTCGTCACGATGGCCCTGAGCTTCTTCCTATTGGCAGTCGCCATGCGCTCTCTTCCCGTGGGCACGGCCTACGCCGTGTGGACCGGCATCGGCGCCGTGGGCACGGTGATCCTCGGGATTGTCCTTTTCAGCGAATCCGCATCGCTCGCGCGGCTCGCCTGCGTGGGACTGATCATCGCGGGGATTGCCGGGCTGAAGTTCATTACGAAGACGTGAATTCAGCTACCATGCGGCCCAGCCAGCCTAGCGCTCCAGCCCCTTCGGAATGACATCGCCCAGACAGACCGAAACATCCCGCGCGGCGCGAACCCAGGGGTGATCCAGCGTCACGAGACGCTTTTTCCCCACCACGTCTTCCAGCGGAACGGCGACAAACTCTTCGCCCTGCTTGCCCACCATACAGCCGAACTGGCCGTTGAGCGCGAGGTCGGCCGCGTGGGTGCCAAACTTCGTGCAAAGTAGACGGTCCGTGGGTGTGGGTATGCCGCCGCGCTGGAGGTGGCCCAGCGAAGTCACGCGGGTTTCGAGACCCGTGACATCTTCCAGATGCTCGGCCAGAATGGCGCTGACCGGCTCCTTGATATGCTCGATTTCTCTCGAACCCTTTTTCTTTTTCTTCTTGCCGCTTCTTTCGTGATCTTCCACGGCATCGGTCATGGAAACGGCCCCTTCGGCCACGGCGACGATGCTGAACATCTTGCCGCGCCGCATGCGCGCCAGGAGTGACTGGCCGACGATCTCCATGTCGTAAGGAATTTCCGGAATCAGGATAACGTCGGCACCACCCGCGATGCCCGCGCCGAGGGCGAGCCAGCCGGAGTTGTGCCCCATAATATCCACCACCATGACCCGGTGATGGCTGCTGGCCGTCGTGTGGAGGCGGTCGATGGCCTCGGTGGCGATGCTCATGCCCGTGTCGAAGCCGAAGCACGTGTCCGTGCCCCAGACGTCGTTGTCGATAGTCTTGGGTGCCGTGATGACATTAAGTCCACCCTCCTTCATCAGGTGATAGGCGTTTTTCTGCGTGCCGCCGCCGCCGAGGCAGAAGAGACAGTCGAGATTCATCCGCTTATAGTTTTCAATGGCCGCGCCGGTCATATCCCGGAAACCGCCATCCGCCGTTGGCATCTTGTGGGGCTTGTTCCGGCTCGTGCGCAGTATCGTGCCGCCGATGGTGAGCAGGCCGCTGGTGTCGGCATCCGTCAGGCGCACGTACTTATTGTGAACGAGGCCGTTGAAACCTTCGAGAATTCCGAAAATCTCCGTGCCACCCGGAGTCAGGGTCTTGGTGATGGCGCGGATGACCGCGTTGAGGCCGGGGCAGTCGCCGCCCGACGTGAGGATACCTACTGTTCTGATTTTATTGGGCATGGGGCTGGATCTTCGCTTTCTTAAGGGTTGGGGCTTTCCCGACGAGCCCGAACGGAGTCTGACACCCCCCCATTATACGCGCTTCCATCCGGCAAGCCAAAATGACGCCTCGGGGACCGTCGCCGTTCCGCTGCTGTGTCCTTGCCTTAACCCCGCCTCAACGGAAACAACACCGAATCCGCATGCGCCTCCACCATTAGCGCGGCGAGCTCCGCGACCACCTCCGGATGCTGTCCGGCCACGTTGCGCTCTTCCCCGAGGTCCACCTTGAGGTCATACAGCTCCAGCGGGCCGTCAGGGTTTTCGACCACATTCAGGCGTATTCCCTTCCAGTCGCCCCGGCGCACCGCCTGCTTCCCGCCCTGCTCCGTGAACTCCCAATACAGGTAGTCGTGCCCATCCTGCGCGGCGCTCTTCCCCGTGAGCGCATGGAGATAGGACAGGCCATCCAGACGATCGTGTGCGGACGCCCCGGCGATTTCCGCCGCAGTCGGGAGGAAATCCCAGAAGGCCGACACGTGGGCCGAGGTCGTGCCCGGCTGGATCCGCCCCGGCCAGCGCGCGATAAGCGGGACGCGGATGCCGCCCTCGTACAGATCGCGCTTGATCCCCCGCAGCGGACCGTTGCTGTCGAACCACGTGGGATCGTTGCCCCCCTCCTTGTGGGGACCGTTGTCGCTGCTGAAGATCACCAGCGTGTTCTCGTCGATATCCAGCTCTTTCAACAAGTCCAGCAAGCGCCCCACATCGCCATCCATCCGCGACACCATCGCCGCCATGTTCTTCTTGTTCTCCGGCCAATCCCTGTCCTGATAGATGCCCTGATCCGGCACCTCCATCCCCGCCTCGCCCGCTTCGTTGTTGGCGTGGGGGAGGGTGAGGGCCCAATAGAGAAAGAAAGGCTGCTGGGAACTACGCCGCACGAAATCCAGTCCCTCCTGGGCAATCAGATCGTGGCTGTACGCCACCTTCTCGCTCGCCACTCCGGCTCCCGAGTCCTTCGGCTCCGGTACCACATTCGGCAATTTCACCCGCTCTTCATTGCGCATCAAGAACGTCGGATAGTAATTGTGCGCATGCCCCTGGTCGAGATAGCCGTAGAAATAGTCAAAACCCTGGCGATTCGGAACGCCCTCTTCCCCCTCCACGCCAAGGCCCCACTTGCCGCACAGCCCCGTCGCATAGCCCGCCCCTTTCAATACCTCCGCCACCGTCACGTCCTCCGGACGCAGATTCACCCGCTGATTCCCCCGAATATAGCAGTGCCCCGTGTGCAAGCCCGTCATCAAAGCGCAACGACTCGGCGCGCACACTGTGCTCCCCGCATAATGCTGCGTAAAGCGAATCCCCTCCGCCGCAAGCCGGTCGATGTTCGGCGTCTGGATCTCCTTCTGTCCGTAGCACCCCAGATCGCCATAGCCCAGATCGTCCGCCAGGATATACACGATGTTCGGCTTCGATTCGGCCTTTGCCGTGTTACCCAGCCCGGCGAAGAGTAAAGTTGAAAGGCTGGTGGTGACCAGAAAGTCTCTTCTGCGCATAAGTTCTCTTCCTCTGAGATTGCACGTTCACAAAATCCAGACAACCCGTTTTACAGCGCCAGCTATCCCCTCCCTACCATGTATGTTTATTGCAGGCAGAATAGCTCGCTAGCGGAGGTTAGGCTTTCAGCCTGACCCGTGCCCGATAGAAATCAGCGGAGCGGACTATTTCCTCCATCCAAAAACCGCCACCAGATTGCAGCACAGTTTTTCTGGCAGCGTCGTGGTGGTCAGGCTGAAAGCCTAACCTCCGTTAGTGCATCTCGAATAATCAAGTTCACAAAGGCCATCACGGTGCGCTGAGTACGGCAAAACGCTCAAATTTGCCTGTGTTCAAAGGTGCTGAAGAACCACTTCGATTGTAACCTCTGGCCGGACAATTTGCTACCCGGACTATCCGGAAGGACGCTGAATTCTTTCTGCCGAAAAAGATCCCATCATCCCCTTGCGCCGCAAGCCCATTTCGGTTAGGATAATCCCAGCGGTACCAATGAGGGAGTTAAGACATGCAAGACGAAGTCCTCCAACCAGAGCCCGGCGAGTACGCCGAGGCAACTTCCCACGCCAGCGGCGGAAGCCTGCCCGCGAATCAGGTTATCAAACTAACCCGGATCTCCATTGCCGGTGAAGTCACTCTCTACGCCCTCGAGTCCGTTCCCCTGGCCATCGGTATCGCGCTCGCGACCCAACTCTCTTGGCCCCTTGACCCTGACAACAATGCCATGTTCATCCCAGGCGCTATCTGTGGTTGGGTTGGCATAGTGGGCGTCTACCGCCTCGTGGACTGCCTAATCTTCCGTCGATACCGTGGCGAGCTTCACTTCGACGGCGCCACCGTCGTCTGCAAGGCCCCGGACGCATCCCCCCAATCGTTCACTCGGCGCGAAGTCCTGGGCTACATTCCCCACCGCAATGAAGTGCTCCTGATCGATGGCCGTACAATTCCCCTGCCCGGCTGCGGAACCCACCTCGGCTACCATGAATCGAAAATGGTCACGCCCTGGCTGAAAGCCTGGTGGCCGGAAATCGACCTGACCACAGCAATCAGCACCGCAGAGAAGGCCCAAGGCTGGATACGGCACATTCCCAAGGCTGTGAAAGCGCTCATATACGCCACGTTCTTCTACTGTATCTTATATCCGTCTGAGTTCACACTGGGAGCTACGTTTGCCTCTCTATTCCTGCTGCTTTTCTTTCCCGAC
>JBIJDL010000029.1:0-25377 GCA_044344195.1 Candidatus Hydrogenedentales bacterium | reverse complement strand
GGGGCGCGCTCGGCCTGACGCCGGCGGAGGGCTTGGCCCTGGGCGTGGAAATCGGCCTGAGCGACACCGACGCCCACGAGGCGAAGCAGGACACCTTGATGACAACGGGCACGGCCCCGTGGGAACATACCCGCGCGCGCCTGCGGCCCATGGCTCTCGCGGGGAGCGATGGTGTGTCGGTCGTGAAGGAAGCGTCGATTGCCCTCTTCGATGCGCTGGTGATCGAACAGGGCGGCGAATCGCGGATGACCTTTGATGCGCCCGCCGTGCCCGAGGGCCAGATCGCGGTACTGCGGCTCATGGCGCGCCTCGATTTTGCCCTGGTCGCCGGTTATACACCCGCGCTGCGACTGGAAGTGAACGGTCAGGGCCTCGCGGGCGAACGCCTGCTGAACAAGCAACTGCGTCAGCCCTCCCGAGGCGGCGACGTGTACTCCATGTATTCCGGTGAGCAACTCGCGGCCTACTACAGTCCCGATTTTGAAGCGCCCAACCATGACGGCCACTACGGCCTGCAGGACGGCGTGATCCCCTGTCTTTTTGAGTTGGACGTGACTGACCTGCTCAAAGCGGGTATGAACGAGTTGGCGGTGCAGCACCGCGCCGATGACCGGATCAAGGAAGTGCTCCACGCGGCTCAGGCGGAGCTGGTCTTCCGGGCACCCGCCGCCGCCGAGCGCGCCAAGGCGGGTCCGCCGACGGGGCCCATTCCCACGTTGGCGCCGCGCACGAGCCACCGTACGGCGTACACGGCCGAAGTACTGTCCGATGCGAAGATCGCGCTGAAATTCGGGAATGCGGATGTGATGATCGAGAGCCAATTCTCCACACCCGCACCAGGCTGGGCCACGGGGAACAACGACTACTTCCGCCACAGCCGACGGGTCGAGGAGCGCGGCGAGGGCGTGGTGGTCTACGACACCTTCACCAACCTGACCGGCGACAACCTCGGCATCATGCATCGCCACCAGGCGAAGCTCGGCGCGGACCTGAAGCGCCTCTGGATCGCGGGTCTGGAGCAGGGCGATCAGTCCGGACAGGCGAGCACCCCGGCCAACTGCACCACCTTCGGCGCATCGGAGATCTGGGGCCTTGGCCTCATCGCGGCGGACGACGTGTTTCGCGTCCACAGCACCAACTATGGCGCGGAGGGAAGCATCGGCGTGGCGGACAACAACCTCGTGCTGCCGCCCGGCGCGAGTTACACCGCCGAGTGGATCGCCGTGCCCGTGCTGGAGCCGGATTACTATGCCTTCATCAACATCGCCCGTCGCTTCATGGACGCGAACTTCACCATCGATGGCGGCTTCGCCTTCCTTCGCTCGGGCGATCTGACAGATGTGTGGAGCGACGAGCAAGTCAAGAACTTCCTGGAATGGAAGGATCCGAAATACGTCTGCGCCACGATTTTCCCCAATTATAAAGGCCGCTACGCTCACGGCACCGCCTTCCAGCAGGTGGAGCACGAATCCTTCAAGAAATCTTTTGAACGCTGGCGCGGCCTCTATGACGCGACCTACATGGTCTATTTCCATTGCTTCCTCGACGTGACCGACGAGGGCGTGGAGCGCTATGCCGATGCGCGCACGCTCCGGCCCGACGGCAAGCAGGCGGATTATGGCAAGGAAGACCAGCGTCTGTACCTGCCCATGAGTGATAACCTGTATGGCGTGGAAGTGCGCAAGAACGTGGATGTGATCCTCGACGAAATCGGCGCGGACGGCGTCTATTGGGACGAGCACGAGTACAGCAGTTCCCAGTACCACTACGGCGAGCCCTGGGACCGCTTCAGCGGGGATATCGACCCGAAGACCATGCTGGTGCGCGGGCTTAAGTCGTCGGTCACCCTGCTGACCGAAGACTGGCGCGTGAGTCTGGCGAAATACATCCAGTCCCGCGGGCCGCTGATTGGCAACGGCGCGCCCTACACCCGCGCCATGGCGGAGCTGGATTTCCCCTGCTTCGTGGAGACGGGCAGCATTACAAACTGTACCCTGAGCCATCTCTATTCGCCCATCGCCCTGGGCGATCACCTCACCGAGCATAGCCAGCAGGACGCTTACAGCACCATGCTCGCGGCGCTGGATTACGGCAGCGTCTACCATTGGTACAACGACATGACCGTGACCCCCACGCACCCGACGATCACCTCGCAAATGTTCCCCATCACGCCGCTGGAACTGCACCAGGGTTACATCATCGGCAAAGAGCGCATCGTGACAAAACTCAGCGGCAAATACGGCTGGGGTGACGCATCGCAACACGAGGTCCACGTCTACAACGAGCGCGGCGAGGAAGTGACGGAGTTTGTGGCCCCCTTTACCACGGAGGACGGCAAGACCTGGACCGAAATTAGAATACGCGAGGACTGGTCGGCGGTGATTGTGCGGAAGTGAGGGAAAAAGAGCGCGACCACGGAAGGGCGCGGAACTTCACGGAAGGAAACATTTTGTGGTCAGCGAGAACCTGCCGATCAGTGAAGATCTGTGGGAACTCAACCACCCGCTATGCGCGATCGAATTCCTCCCTTTCCGTGAACTTCCGTACTACTGTCCGTCATTATTGTGTCTTTCCAGCAAGCTAATTCTTGAGCGGATACATAAGCCATTTCCGAAAAAGCCTGCGGAACGAAATGAAGGATGAGTTTCTTCTGTGGTTTTCCGAGATCCATAAGAAGATTGCTGACCACGGAGACACGGAGGCACGGAGAAAACAGAAGGAGGAGGGAAGTTGGAGAAGTTTTGTGGAACGCAAGCATGCTGTGACTAGGCAAAGGCCCCTCCAACAACTCCTCTTCTTCTCAGTGCCTCCGTGTCTCCGTGGTTTAAGTTTTCGTTGCGGCCGGAGGCTGCCCTAAGCCTTTCCGTGGTCGAAAAAACTGTCACATCCCGTAGTCGCGCAGCTTGTACACCAGGTTGCGGCGGCTGATGCCGAGGAGCTGGGCGGCGCGGGTCTTGTTGCCGCCGGTCTTTTCCAGGGCCTCAATGATGGCCTGCCGCTGGATGGCCTGCATGTCGCCCACGAGTACGCCCGCGTTTTTTCGGGGCAGGCCCTCGCTCTTGCGCACCGCCTCGGGCAGATCGTCGGGGAGAATCTGGTGGCCGTCGGAAAGGATGGCGGCGCGCTCCAGGGCGTTGCGCAGTTCGCGGACGTTGCCCGGCCAGGGGTGGGCCAGGAGGCAGCGTTCGGCCGCCGGGCTGAGGCGCTTGCGGTGGGGCGTGAGCACGAGATTCGCCAGGGGGAGGATGTCCTCCAGACGATCCGCAAGGCTGGGCACGTGCAGCGGGAACACGTTGATCCGGTAATACAGGTCTTCGCGGAAGCGCCCGGCCTTCACGGCTTCCTCCAGGTTGCGATTGGTTGCCGCGATGAGGCGCACATCGGCGTGGCGCTCTTCCGCACCGCCCACGCGGCGAAAGGCGCCCGATTCGAGCACGCGCAGAAAGGCCGGTTGCAGGGCGAGGGGCAACTCGCCGATTTCATCGAGAAAGAGCGTGCCGCGATGGGCCTCTTCGAAGCGCCCCGTGTGCTGGCGGTCCGCGCTGGTGAAGGCCCCTTTCTCATGGCCGAAGAGTTCGCTTTCGATGAGGTGCTCGGGCAGGGCGCCGCAGTTCACGGTGACAAAGGGTCCCGCCGCGCGCTGGCTCTGGCGCTGGATGAATTCGGCCAACACCTGCTTGCCCGTGCCGCTTTCCCCCGTGATGAGGACGGTGGCGTCGCTCCCGGCGGCCCGCGCGGCCTGGTGAAAGACCAGCCGCAGGGCGGGACTCTCGGCCACCACCCCCGGTAGCAATGCGGCACTCTCCGAGTCGGCGGCGCGCTCCACCGGCGCGCCCAGGGCATCGTCCACCGCCGCGATAAGCTCGTCCAGATCCACTGGCTTTTCCAGGTAATCCAGCGCGCCCTGCTTCATGACGGCAACGGCGTCGCGCACGTCGATGTAGGCCGTGAGCAGAATCACGGGCAGCGCGGGAAGATCCACCTTCACCTTTGCCAGCACTTCCAGGCCGCTCATCCCCGGCATCCGCACATCCAGCAGCATCAGCGCGCAGTCGGGTGCCGCGGCGAGGCCCGCCGGGCCATCGGGGCAGAGCAGCGTGGCGAAGCCCGCGCGCTGCAGGGCATTGTCCAGCAGTTGGCGCTGGCCGGGGTCGTCGTCCACGATGGCGATTCGGTGGGTTTCCGTCATGGGCTCACGATACGCTTTCAAGGCCACAGAAAGAAACCGCCGTGCCTTCGCCGGGCGTGGATTGAATTCCGAGGGTCCAGCCGTGACCTTCGGCGATCTGCTGCACCAGCGCAAGGCCGAGGCCGCAGCCCTTCTCCGAGCGCGTGAAATAGGGCTCGGTCACCCGGGCGAGATCCTCCGGCGCGATGCCCCGACCTGTGTCGCGCACCGTGAGGGTGGCCCTTCCGCTCGCTGAAGTCACCGCGATATCGATCCGGTCACCGGGCGCGCAGGCGGCGAGGGAATTCAGCACGAGATTAAGCAGGGCCTTGCGGAGCAGGCTCCCATCGGCCCGCACGGTGATTTCACTTGATTCAAAAGCGATTGCCACGCCTTTCTGGCGACCCTCTTCCTCCATGAGCGCCACGAAGGCTTCAAGAAAAGGCTGGAGTGCCAGGGGCGCGATTTCGAGTTCCCGGGGCCGCGAGAGGCTCAGGAAGCCGTTGATATGGCCCACGGCGCGGTCGATTTCGTCCACGATGCGCTCCGCACGCGCGCGATTTTCTTCGTGGTCTTCGGGCGATTCCGCGATGAGTTGAGCGTGGCCGCGCACGACGCTGAGGGGGTTCTTCGTTTCGTGGGCCAGGCCCGCACCGAGGAGGGCGAGGCGCTCCTGTTGCGCCACCTGCTCCCGCGAGGCGTTCAGCGCGGCCTGGAGGCCCCGGCGGCGGAGCCAGCCAATGGCGACGAAGCCGCCGAGTGTAACCAGCAGCATTGCGAGTATGAAGAGGGCGGTATGCCGTACGCGCTCGCCGGCAATGTCCTCGCGCAGGAGGAGGGTATCCAGTGCGATCGCGAGCCGGTGCGGACCCGGCGGCAGGGCTTCGAAACCTTCGGCCTCCCACCGTTGCGCGCCCCGGCCCTGTCCCTGACCGGGCCCATGGCCGCCGGTTTCGAGATCGACCGTGTGGCTCAGCACGAGGGTGGCGATCTCCCAGCGAACCTGATCCGCTTCTGCGTCGCTCAGCATCGTTGCTTCGCCTCCCGAGGCCAGGAGGACGCCATCGGCGCCGAGCAGCGCCACCCCCGTAATGCCGGGCGCGGCGGCGAGCTCTTCAAAGATATAGTTAAGCCGATCCGTGCGATAACGCCCCATGCGGCCCTGGGCGCGGATGCCCGCCGCCAGGGCGTCCAGGGCCGTCTCGCCCCGGGCCAGCAATACCGCACGGTGACTCTCCACCGCCGCGCGATAGTCCGCCACGAGCACAAGGAGGCTGGCGGCCATCACCGTGATGGCCGCCAGCCCGATACCCATGGTTGCCTTTTCGAATTTCATCGCGCCTTGCGCCAATCTGGTTAGTTGACCCGGGGCCAGTTCGCCGGCGGGTTGGGGTTGAAGCCCCGCCCGGCGCCACGGCCCATGCCGTAACCCTGGCCGCGTCCGCCGGCATTGCCACGGCCTATGCCGTAACCCTGGCCGCGTCCGCCGGCATTGCCACGGCCCGCGCCGAGACCCTTGCCCTGTCCGGGTGCCCAGTTATTTCCACGTCCGCTCATGGCCTGGCCGCCGAGGCCCATGCCCCGTCCCGGTCCGGCCGTCGGCGTGACGGCGCAGCATCCGCCTGCGCCGCAACCGCGGCCCACACCGTTACCCATACCGTTACCCATACCGTTACCCCTGCCGTTACCCCTGCCGGTGACGACACCGTTCTGCCGGTCGAGGAGCCGTTGGAAGGCGGGCAGGTGATGCTCCATGGTAGCAAACTGGAGCGCTTTGAACACGTTCGTCAATTCGACGTTGGTCACATTCTTCATCAGCTCGTCATAGAGCGCGCCATTGTCCACCTCCGCCTTCACGGAGGCCTCCGCCGCGTCCGTCAACGTGGCGTAGGTTGGGACCTTGTCCGCCCAGGCATCTTCCGGCACGGCCACGCCATAGCGTTCATGGAGGTAAGCCAAGGCCTCCACATGCCGGTCCTCGGCGTTCACGATATTGGCGAAGGGCATAACCTGACCAAAGGTGTCGAGGATCTTGTTGTAGGTCGCGCGTGCCTTGTACTCGTCCTGGATCGCGCCGTCCAAGGCCGTCTTCTCCGCGTCGGTCAGGGCCGATGTCGGTGGTGCGTTGTTTCCGGCCGCGATGCCGTTCAGGTAGCAGTTGCCTCGGGGCGCGGCATTGCCGGGCTGAGCCGTGGCGTGAAGCGTTGCGAGGGCCAGCGCCAGGCCGGCGGCCGCCAGGAGGCTTCGAGTAAGCGTGTTGCGTTTCATGGGGTGCCTATCCTTTCTTGGGCCCGCCTCGGCGGGATTCCCGTATCAGCCGCCGTTGTGGCGACTCCACCTTGAAAGGGGCATAAAGCGTGCCCACAATTTTGCCTCGATCCGGTGCGCTTGCCCTGCAGGAAAGGTCCGAATCGGCGCGAACTGCGCAATTCCTGCAGGGTAATCTACCCTTTCTGGGCCGGTTACTTTAGCGCCGGGACTTCGATACGACCAGAGAGAATCCAGATGACCCGCAGCGCCGTCATCCCCGCAATGTACACTTCGGCCGCGTGGGGCTGGAGAGAAGTTTGCGGAAGCAGGCGTCAGCGAGGAAACGCTCGGCGAATTGCCGCCCTGCCCAACCAGGCGCTTGCGCCCACGCCTTCCACGGTGCCGGTCCGCGAGAAGGAAGAGGCCCTTCGGACGTTTACGCGTCCAGGACTTCCCGGATGCGCTGGGCGAGGGTGCTCATGGAGAAGGGTTTGTCGATGAGGCACACGCTCTCATCCAGCACGCCCTGCTCGCCGATCACATCCGCGGTATAGCCCGACATGTAGATGCAGCGCAGGTTGGGGCATCGGGCGCTGAGGTGCGCCCAGAGGTCGCGACCGTTCATGCCGGGCATGACGAGATCGGTAATCAGGAGCTGGATCGTGTCGGTGTCTCCATTGAGGGAGCGGAGGGCATCGTCGCCGTTCCGGGCGGTGATGACCCGGTAGCCCAGGCTTTCCAGAATCGTCTTGCAGGCATCCCGGAAGTCGCCCTGATCATCCACCAGCAGGATCGTCTCCGAACCCGAGGGATTCCCCTTCAGGCCTTCGGGGTGGCTGATGCCTTCGGCGCCACCGGCCCCCTGGATGGGGAGATAGATCCGGAAGGTGGTGCCCTGGCCGGGCTCGCTCTCCGCCGTCACAAAGCCGCCGTTCTGGTGAACGATGCCGTGGACGGTTGCGAGGCCCAGGCCGGTGCCCTGACCTTCCGGCTTGGTGGTAAAGAAGGGCTCAAAGATGTGATTCAAGGTTTCCCCATCCATTCCGCAGCCCGTATCGGTCACGGACAACACGGAGAAGTGTCCCGACTTCCGGTCATTGCCCAGCAGGATGCCGCGCTCGTCGTCGATGAACTCAAGGGCGGTAGCGATGGTGATTGTACCCGTGCCGGTCATGGCGTCCCGGGCATTGACGATCAGGTTGGCCAGGAGCTGGTCGAACTGGGAGGGATCCATTTCGATGGGCAGGGGTTGGCTCAGGGGATGCCAGTGCACCGTAATCCGTTCCCCAGCGAGCTGGCCCAGCAGCTTGAGCATGGCGCCCACATTCTCATTCAGATCCAGCTTCCTCGGCTGCACGGTCTGCTTGCGCGCGAAGGCGAGGAGCTGCCGGGTCAGATCAGCCCCGCGCAGCGAGGCCTTGCGCATGCATTCCAGGTGCTCCTGAAGCTCGCTGTTGCAGGCCTCGTTGCGCAGGGCAAACTCGGAGTATCCGAGAATCACGCCCAGGATATTGTTAAAGTCATGGGCCACGCCGCCGGCCAGCCGCCCGACGGCCTCCATCTTCTGGGCCTGGAGAAACTGCTGGCGGCTCGTTTCCAATTCCCGCCGGATCCGGGCGCCCTGCATATGGAGGCGGTAAAGCTCCGCAAGGCGACCCAGCGATGTAACATCAGCCGAACTGTAATCCTGGGACGGGTCGGCGAGGACCATCTGGCCCAGCCACTCGCCGCCCTGAAGGATGGGGAGCACGAGAACCTTGACGAGCGATGGAGCGCCCGCCGCATCCACTTCCCGGGGGGGTACGAGGAGGCTGGTGGTGCATGGCCCCTCCACGCGGCCCAGTTCGCTCCAGAGACTTTCGAGCAGGGGAAGGTCGGGGTCGTGCTCGTCCTCCGTCCGAGGCAACACCAGGGCCGGTAAGTCCGGCCGAATGACAATGACGCTACCGGGCGTCTCGCCCGAGGTCATCAGGTAGCTCAGGGTGCTCTCGGCGAGCCGGCTGGCATGGCGCAGGATTTGCTCGGCGATGTCCGCGCCGTTTTCTTCGGCGACCATGGCCTGAGAGATTTCCGCCAGGACCGCGTCCAGTGCCGCCTGATGGAGCATGACCGATACGGCCCTTTTGCGTTCGCTGAGGTCGATGTGGAAGCCAAGGAAGCGATCTTCGTCGAGGCGGGAGGCACGAATCTCCGTGGGTGCGTTGCTGCCATCCTTGCGGCGAAGCAGCACTTCAATCGTTCTGTTTTCTCCGAGCAGGACACTCTCAAAATGTTGGTCGGCGATCGCCGCGTACTCTTTGACGCGCAGGTCGCTGATGGACAGGCTCAAGAACTCTTCGCGGGTGTATCCCAGGTGATTTAGTGCCGAATCGTTTGCTTCGAGGTAACGTCCGGTCCGGTCCACCACCACCACCCCGATGGGAGCATGTTCGATGTAGGAGCGGAAGCGGGCCTCGCTGGCCTGCAGGGTCGCTTCATAGGTCTTTCGCTGCGTGATGTCCCGCATGAACGCAAAGATCTGGCCCTTGGAATCCGGCGGAGAGCTCACATTGGCCTCCAGTTCGAAAGTCGAGCCATCCCGCCGGCGCAATCGCGTGTCAAAGAGCTCGTGTCCGCATTCCATTACATTTTCGATATGTCCGACGATGTCAGCGAGCGATTTGTTGGCTTCCACATCGGCGATATTCATGCGGAGCAGTTCATGCTCCGTGTACTGGAGCATCTCACAGATGGTGTGATTGACCCGCAGAATGCGCCCGCCCGAATCGGCGACCCAGAAACCGTCCATGGAGGTTTGAATCAGGCTTTCATACTCGCTCTCGTGCCGTTTCGCTTCGCTCAGGTCGATGTTGAAGCCGCACAGGCGCACCGGGACGCCCTCCGCATCGCGCAGGATCCGGGACCTGGACAGGACCGGCAAATAGTGCCCCATGGCATGTCGCAAGCGGCATTCGATTTCGTAGAAAGGCTGGCCTGATGCCAGGGCGTCCTGTATTTGCCCCGTGACCCTGCCAAGGTCCTCTGGATGGGGCAACTGTTGCCACATTTTACTATTCGGCGCCGGGGAATCCGCGGGGTAGCCGAGCATTTCAAACCAGCGCTCCGAGCAGTGTAGTTGGTCACTGGCGAGATCCCAGTCCCACCACCCGTCCGTGGCCGCGTCCAGCACCAGCGCCATACGCGCTTCGCTTTGCCGTAGCGCTTCCTCCGTCTGCTTCCGCGCGGTGATGTCCTGCAGGCAGAGGAGCACCCGGGCGCTCTCTCCCGCCTCCAGCCGCACGGCCGTTCCCATCAGGGTTACGGGACTATCCTGCCCGTCCCGCCGCAGTACGGCATGGTGTTCAAACTCATGGGGAAGGTCATGTCCTTCCAAGGTAGAGCGGACCGCTTCGCGGAGGTTACACGAGCCAGCATTGACCGAGTCACAGCCACCTGGACTCTGGCAGGCCTTGGCACAGCCCAGGGCATCGCCGAGACGCATGCCCAGGCAGGTGCCCGCTTCGTTCCCCGCATACGCGATGAAGGCGGGATTTGCATAGAGGATGGTGGCCGTTTCGTCGACCAGCCCGATCATGATCGGCGCATTGTCATACAAGGCCTGCAATTCACTGTGGCGCCGCTTCAGCTCCGCCCCGAGCTCCCATTCGTCCGTCACATCGCGGAAGGCCACCACCGTGTGGGGGGTCCCGTCCATAATGGTCGAAGTGTGGTAGAGGGACACCGCCAAATCGCTGCCATCGTGTCTGCGCAGATGAAACTGTTCGATTTGGTGATTCGCGCTGCCGGTCCCGGGCACCTCCGCGAGGAAGGGCAGCGGCTCCCCATCGGCCCGCCGCAATATCTCGTCCAGGGGCGCGCCGAGGGCGACTTCGCTCGGGCACTTCAGCAAGCGTTCGGCGGAGGGATTCCAGAATTTGATGCGTCCGTCTTCACCGGCGAGGACGATACCCGAAGCGACCGCATTGGAGATCGCCTGCATCCGGGCCTCGCTCTGGCGTACTTGAGCCTCTTGTTCACGTTGTGCCTTCAGCAGGGCTTCCAGCGGTTGAACGGCGTAGCGGGGAACGAGCCAGAAGCTGTTCACCAGCCACATGGCAATCACCAGCAACGCGCTGGCGGCCACATAGACATCCAGTTGATCGAAGGCGTCGTAGAAGCGGTCTTTGATAGCCTTGAGCATCGCCTGGGATTCCAGTTCCAGGCGGAGCTGAAGACTCGCAAGATCCTGGAGCAGCGGCTTCCAATCGGCATCGTCCAGATGTCGGCCTTCGGCGTCGGCACGGACCAGGCGCTCGTGCACCTGTTCCGACTGTTTTACCAGCTCCGAGAAATCGGTTCGGCCGCCACGCTCAATTTCGATCAGGCGCTCCGTGACCAGTGCCATGGCGTCGGCAGCGGGATGGAGTTGGGCCGTATCCGCGGGGTTTTCACGATCCACCACGAACTGCAGGGTCTGGGCCAGGGCATATCGGGCCTCTTGAAGGTTGCGGCTGGGCTGGTAGACAACTTGGAGTGATGAATCCACCAGCAGGTAGGCACCGGCCATGACCCCGAGGAAAAGGAGGGTCGAGAGTATGGTGGGAAGGTAGATCTTCTTGACGCTGTTGGTACTCATGGGAGAACCCTGCCTGTCCGCTTCGCACGGGGGTAGTGCCATGGCGCGGTACAAAGCGAATCCGTCCGGACCAGCGTCCGCGAGAACGCTTCACTCGCGCCAAGACCCCCTCCCCGTTTCCCAACAGCCATAAACATCAGGCCGATCCCGGTTAGTATTGATCACTACGACACAGGCTCATCCGGAGCTTAACACGCCGGTAATTTCAGAGGGATAGACCTGCTCTGGAGTGACGAATATTTGGCAGTATATCACAACAAGGGCTTGACAAGGTAAGAAAGATTTCTCCCGCGCACCACGCCCGCCTGCAGTTTGCCGCACGATCTTCGCGGTGATTGGCAGAACGCAGTTGTGATAGGATGGAGAGGATTGGGTGGGAAGTTTGCAGAATCGATTGCTGAGAGGCCACTGGGAAGGGGTCACTGGCCATCAGGGTGATCGGTTTCCGTTGCACGCTGGCACCGGGCGGGATGCTGCGGGATGACTAAAACAGCGGGAGTTTCTTAATGACTGAAATCGGCGCGAAAGTTCACCTTTATCCGCCCGATCCCATCCTGATCGTTGACGATGAAGTCCAGATGCTTCGCGTCTTCGAGCTCACCCTCAAGGCCGAAGGGGTCTCCAACGTTCTGACCCAGTCGGATGCATCCCTGGTGCCCGCCATGCTCGCCGAAGGCCCCGTGAGCCTGGTGATGCTTGATCTCCACATGCCCGGCGTCCACGGCAACGAACTGCTCATCCAGATCCGGGAGGCCTATCCGGCGGTTCCCATCATTATGATCACGGGCGACGGCGATCTCGAAACCGCCATCCGCTGCATGCGGCTGGGGGCGCGGGACTACCTCTCCAAACCGGTGGAACCGCGCCGGCTCATTTCAAGCATCACCCACGCCCTGGAGCTCGGGGAACTCCGCAATGAGTACCGCACCTTTATCAGCAAGTCTACCCAGAACCACCTCGACCATCCCGAGGTGTTTGAGGGCATCATCGCGGAAAGCGCCAATATGCGCTCGATTTTCCACTATGTGGAAACCATTGGCCCTTCCAGGAAGCCGGTCCTCGTGACCGGCGAAAGCGGCGTGGGCAAAGAGCTCATCGCCCGGGCGCTCCACCGGGCCAGCGGCGTGCCCGGCCCTTTCGTCAGCGAGACCGTTGCGGGCTACGACGATGCCGTTTTCAGCGATGCGCTCTTCGGTCATGTGGCTGGGGCCTTTACCGGCGCCTCGGGCCCGCGCAAGGGGCTGGTGCAGAGCGCCGAATCCGGCACCCTGTTTCTCGACGAGATTGGCGATCTCTCCGCGCCCTCGCAGGTGAAACTCCTGCGCCTGCTGCAGGAGCGCGAATTTCGCGCGGTTGGCTCGGATCGGCCCCAGCGAAGCACCGCCCGATTTGTCTTCGCCACCAATCGCGATTTGAAGGCCATGCGGGATGCCGGCACCTTTCGGGGCGATCTTTTCTACCGGCTTTCGACCCACTTTATTGAGATTCCGCCCCTGCGCCAGCGTCCGCGCGATATCGTTCCGCTGGTGCGCCATTTTGTGTGCAAGGCGGCCGCCGAACTTGGCGTGGATCCCCCCGTGATTCCGCCTGCCCTGATCCAGTTGCTGAGCACCCACACCTTTCCCGGCAACGTTCGCGAACTGGAGGCCATGATTTTCGACGGCGTCGCCAAGGTCCGGGGCCGTGCCCTTTCCCTGGCGCTTTTCGAGCCCCACCTGGCCCGCGAGGGCGGCGCGCGCGAGGTGCCGCCCTCCGTGAACGACGGAACCATCTATTCCGCCAATCTCTTCGCGGGCCTCGATTCCCTCCCCACCCTCACCGAAGTACAGAGCCAGCTCATCGACGACGCCCTGCGCCGTGCCGATGGCAACCAAGGAATCGCCGCCCGCCTTCTGGGCATCTCTCGAAGCGCCCTGAACAAGCGCCTGCATCATCAGGACGGGCACACCGAAGACGCCCCTCGCGCCCTTTCGGAATAATCCCCGCCTCGGCCCGTGAATGGCGGACAATCGCGCGCCATCCCGTGAAAATCCCCCCTGCCAGGGGTGTGAAAATCGGCACAGGCGTGCCGATGGGAACAGGGGTTTAACCCCTTTTATTACAAGGGCTTGGGGTCGTAAACGCTCCCAGCCTGTGCCGATTTGCACAGCCCTTTTCCCCCCCCATTTTGCTTATTCCCCGTTTTTAAAGGCCATTCCTTTCGTCGTCGCCATTGGCACGGTCCCTGCATTTAGTAAGGCAGATTAAGCTGAAAGGAGAACAGGCTATGTATGCACTACGGGACGACATTCCACCCACCCTCTTCGCGCCGGGCTGCAGTTCAGTTGAGCTTCGATTCTCTTCGCTCCGAGAACTCGTGCCCGGTATCTGCCTGGCCAGTTCGGCCTTTGCCGCAGGCCCCGGGGGCGGTGAGATGCCCAAGGTCAATCTAGTGCTGCGCGAATTGATTGGCAACGCCATCGAGCACGGTAACCAAAACGACCCCCGTCGGAGCGTGCTATGCCGCGTTACGCGGATCAGCCCCCAGTCCGTCGAGTTGAGCGTCACCGACGAGGGCCAGGGCTTCACGGCGGAAGACGTGGACCTCCAAATTCTCGACAGCCCCTCCGATTCCAGTCGGGGCGGTCTCCGGCTCGTAAACGCACTCAGCGATTCCCTGCGCTTCGAGCTCGGCGGTCGCCGCACCGTCTGCCAGGTTTCCTGGAACTCAGACGAGTACAACCCAACCCCTTCCCAATCCCCTTCAAAGAAACCAACAAAGGAGTGATGGCCATGACAGACACCGCACTACAGGAAAGCAGGGCCGCCAGCATGGCGGGCAAGTACCTGACCTTCCGGCTGGGCCCGGAGACCTACGGCATCGAGATTCTCTGTGTACAGGAGATTATCGGCCTGCTGCCCATAACGCGGATTCCCAAAGTTTCCGAATACATCCGCGGGGTCATCAACCTGCGGGGCAAAGTCATCCCCGTCATGAGTCTCTCGCGGCGCTTTGGCGTCCCCGACCGGGATGACACCCCCCTGACCTGCATCATCGTCATCGAGCTGGTCCGGGACGGCGACACCGTGACCATGGGGATCGTGGTGGACGAAGTCTCCGAAGTGATCAACATCAACGCGGACAATATCGAGTCCCCGCCGGACCTGGGGGGGGCCTCCGGCGATGCCTTCCTCCGCGGCATGGGCAAAGTGGACGGCAAGGTCGTGATTCTGCTGGACATGGCCCGGGTCATCGAGTCCAGCGCAACCCTTGAACTGGAAGATCCCGCGGAAGCGGTCTAGCACGCCGCGTGAGCGGTCAACCCAAACGTAGTACGAACCTCGGAGAACAGGCTTATGTTTAAGAGCATGAAACTAGGATCAAAAATCGGCATGGGATTCGCCCTGCTGCTCGTGATCGCGATTGCCCTCGGCGGTCTTGCCGTGGTCAACATGAACGGCGTCAAGACCACGGCCGAAATGCTGGCAAACGAGAATATGCCGGAAGTCGGGCTGGCGACCGAAGTCGAGCGTTATTCGCTCAAGACCATGTACGCCACCCGGGGCTACGCCTACACCGAAGAAACCGCCTACCTGGATACGGCGCGCGAAGAATTCGCCAAAGTGAAGGATTTCCTCGCGCAGGTAAAAGCTCACGCGGCCACCTTCAAGGATACCGAGCTGGACGCGAAGGCGAAGACCGCCGAAGCCGCGGCGCTAGAGTACGAGAAACTGCTCGAAGAGACCGTGACAGTTACGGCGGCCGTGAACACGGAACAGGAAGGCCTGAACAAGGCGGCCCAGGAATATATGGCCATTTGCGGTGTCTTTCTGAAAGATCAGACAGAAAAGCTGAATGCGGAAATCACCGAGCTGGCGGGTGCGTCAGCCGCGGGTACGGAAACCACGGCGGGCACGGCTTCTGAAAAGGCGAAGAAAGTCCAGGAACGCTTCGTTAAGACAGCACTGACCAACGACGTCATCGATCTGGGCAACACCATCCGCGTCGGTGTGTGGAAGGCCATCTCCATGCGCGACCCGGTTCTCTTCACCGAAACACAGAAGCACTTTGAGGAAGTCAATGCGAAGCTGGATGAGCTGAAAGCCATTACCGTCCAGGAAGTGAACCTGAAGCAGATCGAAGAATGCCGCGGCGCGGGCCAGGCCTACAACGACGGTATGACCCGCTTCCTGGAAAGCTGGCTGAAGCGCGAAGACCTGGGCAAGCAGCGCGGCGCCGCCGCCGACCTTGTGCTCACCGCCGCTGAAACCGCAGCTAAGGACGGCATGCAGTCCGCCTCGACCGCCAGCGCCGACGCATCCAGCGCCCTGAGCGTAGCGTCCACCGTGATGCTTATTGGCCTCACGATCGCGGTGATTCTGGGCATTACCCTCGCCGTATTTATCACCCGTTCGATCACGGGCCCGCTGCAGCGCATTATCGACGGCCTCCGGGGCGGCGCCGAGCAGGTGGCCTCCGCGGCGAACCAGGTGGCCCAGTCGGGCCAGGGCCTGGCCGAAGGCGCCAGCTCCCAGGCGGCCTCCCTCGAAGAGACCTCCGCATCGCTCGAAGAACTCTCCAGCATGACCCGCCAGAATTCGGGCAATGCCGAGCAGGCCAATGGCGCGGCGCGCGAGGCCCGCGACGGCGCGATGCGCGGCACGCAGGCCATGAAGACCATGAGTTCGGTTATCGAGAAGATCAAGGTCTCCTCCGACGAGACGGCCAAGATCATCCGCACCATCGACGAGATCGCCTTCCAGACCAACCTGCTGGCGCTGAATGCGGCGGTGGAAGCGGCCCGCGCGGGTGAAGCCGGCAAGGGCTTCGCGGTGGTGGCCGAAGAAGTGCGCAACCTGGCCCAGCGCAGCGCGCAGGCGGCCCGCAACACCTCCGCGTTGATAGAAGAATCGCAACAGAACGCCAAGTCGGGCGTGACGGCGGCCCAGGAAGTGGGTTCGGTGCTCACGCAGGTTGCCACGGGCATCGACAAGGTGGCCCAGCTCATCGCCGAGGTCACGGCCGCAAGCCGTGAACAGACCCAGGGCGTGGAGCAGATCAACCTGGCCGTCAGCAACATGGATCAGGTGACTCAGTCCAACGCAGCCAACGCCGAGGAGTCGGCGGCGGCGGGCGAGGAACTCTCGGCCCAGGCACGTGAACTTCAGGATATGGTGGTGGAACTCACCGCCATGGTCAAAGGCGCGGGCGCGGCCAACTCGGGCTACACCGCCCAGACAAACGTCAAGCATCTGCCCGCGCGCCGGGATTCCTGGAAAGCGAAGAAGGCGCAGAATGCCCGGTACGTCCTGAGCAGCAAGGAATCCGGTGTGCGTGATCAGGAAGCCGCTCAGGCCATGCGGTCCGCCCACAAACTCAGCCATTCAGGAGCAAACGCCTCAGCCGATACGGTAATCCCGCTGGATGAGGACGACTTCAAAGAATTCTGACCCTCGCGGTGCCCGCCTCCCGACCGGGGGGGCGGGCAATACCCGAGGCCAGCATGGGTAAAGTTGAAGCGCCCCTGATTGGGGCCGGGGAAATTCCACGGGACGTGACCAGCCGGTCGAAACCGGAAGTTGCCAACCGGGCGGAGCACGAGGTTGCCAGATTTCCGCTGGCAGGCCTTAGAAAGTGAGTGAAGCCATGGTACAAGCCGAGGTAGAATCATCGGTGATGCCAGAGTCCGATTCAGGATGCGTGGTGAGCGACGATGTTGAGAATCCGTCGATGGCGAAGGCAACACGGGAAGGTGAGCAGATCGTGAATCAGTCGGAACCCGGCAGCGAGATCGAAGCAGCCCTCGAAGCCGTGGGCGAGAAGCTGGTGTTCATGGATGTGGGGGATCTCGCGGGGCTCGCCGGGCTTCACACCGATTTTGAGGCCATCGGCACCTTCATTTCCGAGTCCGGGACGCTCCCGCAGCTCGCCCCCATTCCAACGCATGCCGCCGATCTCCTGGGGAGCATCATCCTCGAGGAGTGTGACGAGCCCGGCGGGACGCTGGAAGCGCTGGGGCAGATGGTGGACTTTATGCGGTCGGCCTTTCGTCACGGCCATGTGCCCCCCATGCCCGCCCGGTGGGGTCTCGACGGAAGCGGTGAACGGAAATCGGGCCCGGGCCGTGAGCGATTCGACGACGGTGGGGAGGACGAGAGCGAGGAGCTGGAGGTCGTGGACAGTTTCTGCGGCGATCCGGAACTCTTGAACGAATTTCTACAGGAGGCCAGGGAGCATCTGGATCAGGCGGACATCCATCTCCTGACCCTGGAAGCGGAGCCGGAGCATGCCGAGGCTATAGCGGCCGTCTTTCGCGCCTTCCACACCGTCAAAGGCGGCGCGGGCCTCCTCCAGATGCGCGCCATCCAGTCCCTGTCACACGTGGCGGAATCATTACTGGACAAAGTGCGCCAGGGCACGATCCGCATGGAAGGTCAGGTCATCGATCTCTGCTTTGAGGCCGCCGACGGACTCAAGCAACTGGTGGAAGAGCAGCAGGCCGTCCTGGGAAGTGGCGCGGCGCCCCAGGTCACCGAATCGATTCACGATCTCGTGGTCCGGCTGGAGGCCCTGACCGCCCAGGGCAAACCGGTCAAGCGTGTCGGCCAGATCCTCATCGAAAGCGGGACCGCGACTGCGGAATCGATCACCCGGGCTCTCGAGGTCCAGGCCGGTTCCGACCCGCCCCGGAAACTGGGGGAGGTTCTTGTAAGCACTGGCGCCGTGCGCGCCCGCGATGCCGTCGAGGCCCTGCGCAAGCAACAGGAGCAGCGCCGGCCCGTATTGCAGGCCCGGGAATCGATCAAGGTGGACGCGGACCGCCTCGACGTCATGGTCGATCTTATCGGCGAACTGGTCATTGCCGAGGCCATGGTCAGCCAGACCCCCATGGGACAGGAAGGCTCTGAGGCCTTGCTCGCCCGCCGCCTGGGTCATATGGACAAGATCACCCGGGAGCTCCAGTCCATTTCCATGTCGATGCGCATGGTGCCCGTGCGCGGGACCTTCCAGAAGATGGCCCGCCTCGTCCGCGACCTGGCCAAGAAAGTGGGCAAGGATGTAGAATTCATTACCGAAGGCGAGGACACCGAACTCGACAAGAACGTCGTGGACATGGTGGCCGACCCGCTGATGCACATGGTGCGCAATTCGGTCGATCACGGTATCGAGAGTCCCGAGGGACGAGAGGCCGCGGGCAAACCCCGCCAGGCCCGGGTGACACTCCGAGCCTACCACGAAGGCGGCGGCATCTATATCGACATTACGGACGATGGCCAGGGCCTCGACCGGAAGGCCATCCTCGCCAAGGCGGTGGAGCGCGGCCTGGTGCAGCCCGGCGAAGAGCCCCCGGACAGCGATGTGTGGGGTCTCATCTTCCAGCCCGGCTTCTCCACGGCCAAGGAAGTGACCGACGTCTCCGGGCGCGGCGTGGGCATGGACGTGGTCCAGCGCAACATCAACGCGCTTCACGGCCGGATCGACATACGCTCCGAGCGTGGCGTGGGGTCCACCTTCTCCATACGGCTTCCCCTCACCCTTGCCATTATCGACGGCATGGCCGTCATGGTCGGCGAAGAGCGATTCATCATCCCCATCGGGAATGTGGTTCGCGCGACACGGCCCCAGCCCGGCGAAGTGCACACGATCAACACGAGCGGCGAAGTGCTGCACCAGCATGATCGCCTCCTGCCGCTCTTCCGCCTTCATGCGCTCATGGATATTCCCAATGCGGAGCACGATCCCGAGAAAGGTATTGTGCTGATTCTCGAAGACGCCGGCCGCCGCATCGCCGTACTGGCGGACGATCTCATCGGCCAGCAGCAGGTTGTGATCAAGCCGCTGGGCAAGAGCCTGGGCTCCGTACCGGGCCTCGCAGGCGGTGCCATCATGCCCGACGGTCGCGTCGGCCTGATCCTGGATACGGCCAGTCTACTCAACAGCGCGCGAAACGCTTGAAAGGCGATTAGCCATGTCCAGCCAGCCCAGCCCAACCAAACGAGTTCGCGTCCTCATCGTGGACGATAGCGCCCTCGTCCGCAGCGTGCTCACCCGTGAGCTCGCCCGGGACCCCGAATTGGAAGTCGTCGGGAGCGCGCCCAATCCCTACGTCGCCCGCGACATGATCGTCGAGCTCAAGCCCGACGTGCTCACCCTCGACATCGAAATGCCCCGCATGGACGGTATCACTTTCCTGCGCAAGCTCATGCACTACTACCCCATCCCCACGGTGGTCGTCTCCTCGCTCACGCAGCGCGGCGGCGCACTCGCCATGGAAGCGCTGGAAGCGGGCGCCGTGGACGTCATGTGCAAGTCCGGCTCCGCCCTCAGCGTGGACGATCTCGCCGAATCCCTCTGCGAAAAGCTCAAGGGAGCGGCTTCCGCCCGCCTCGAGCGGCGCGCCCTCGGCGCCGACACGGTCGCCCTTGCGGCCCGCTCCCTCGCCATGACCCGCACCACCAACAAAGTCGTGGCTATTGGCGCGTCCACCGGCGGCACCCAGGCCCTCCAGTCCGTACTCACCGCCCTGCCCGCGAATGCTCCCGGCATCGTCATCGTCCAGCACATGCCCGAGCACTTCACCCGCGCCTTCGCCGAACGCCTCGACAGCCTCTGCGCCATGCAGGTCAAAGAAGCCGAAGACGGCGACACCGTGCAGCCCGGTCGGGCCCTCATCGCCCCCGGAAACTTCCACATGCTCCTCGCCCGTTCCGGCGCGCAATACTACGTGTCCATCCGCCGCGGGCCCCTCGTCGGGCGTCACCGGCCCTCCATCAACGTCCTCTTCAAGTCCGTCTCCACCTACGCCGGCGCGAATGCCATCGGCGTCATCATGACCGGCATGGGCGCCGACGGTGCCGACGGCCTCCGCATGATGCGCGATCAGGGCGCCGCCACCATCGGGCAGGACGAACAAAGCTGCGTGGTCTATGGAATGCCCCAGGAAGCCGTCAAGCGCGGGGCAGTGGAGCATGTCTGTTCGTTGAACACGATACCGGAGAAGATCCTGTCGCTGGCGTGACGGGGGCAGCTCGTGGATGAAGTGACTCCGTTTGGATACCTGATACCCATCTTCGGGAGCGCGCCTTGACTTCGGCGCCGGATTCCCCTAGTTTGAACGGCAGGTGAATCCCCGGCCCCAATCAGGAATCCGTCCATGAACGCTTTCTCCCGACTTCTCTTCTTGCTGCTCGTGCTGCCCGCCGCTCTCGCCTTCGCCGAAGCCGGTCCCGGCATGCGGCCGAACATCATCCTCATCATGGCGGATGATCTGGGCTATGGCGATCTCGGCAGTTACGGCCAGCAGCGCATTCAGACGCCCCATCTGGACCGTCTGGCGGCCGAAGGTACGCGCTTCACCCAATGCTACGCGGGTTCTTCCGTGTGCGCGCCGAGCCGCTGCTCCCTCATGACCGGCCTGCACAACGGCCACAACCGCATCCGCGACAACATTCCCCACGGCGTGTTTCTACGCCCGGACGATGTTACTGTGGCCGAGGTGCTCAAGAAGGCCGGCTACACCACGGGCGCGATTGGCAAGTGGAGTCTGGGTAACCCCGGTTCGTGGGGCGTGGCGAACTGGCAGGGCTTCGACTATTTCTACGGCCACCTCGATCAGGACCAGGCCCATTTCTATTACCCCGATTACCTCTGGGAGAATGACCGCATTGTGGAGCTGCGGGCAAACCGCGCGGCGAAGACCGGCGCCTATACCCACGATCTCTTTACGGAGAAGGCCTTGGCCTTTGTGGAAGCAAATAAAGACCGCCCCTTCTTTCTCTACCTGCCCTACACGATTCCACATTGGTCCGACTATTCCAAAAAGACACCAGAGTCGCAGATTGTGCCGTCCGACGAGCCCTACACCGACGAAGCCTGGCCCCAGACCGAGAAAAACTTTGCCGCCATGATCACGCGCATGGATCGCGATGTGGGCCGCATCGCCGCGTTGGTGCAACAGCTCGGCCTCGACAGCAACACCCTGATTCTCTTCACCAGCGACAACGGGCCCGACCCCAGCGACAGCCACGACGTGGAATTCTTCGACAGCAACGCCGCGCTCCGCGGCCACAAGCGCGATCTGTACGAAGGTGGCGTCCGCGTGCCCATGATCGCGCGCTGGCCCGGCAAGGTTCCCTCGGGCAAGACCAGCGAGCAGGTCTGGGCGCACTACGACCTGCTGCCCACCCTGGCCGCGCTCGCGGGGCTGGACGCGCCCGGCAACGTCGACGGCATCTCCATGCTTCCGGCGCTCACGGGTAAGGAGCAGCATACCCAGCACGAGTTCCTCTACTGGGACTACGGCCATTGCCGCGAAAATTACCTGCAGGCGGTCCGTATGGGCGACTGGAAAGCCGTCCGCATCGGGAAAGACGCGGCGATGGAGCTTTACGACCTGAAAAGCGACCCCGGGGAGACGAGCGACATCGCTGCGGCCCATCCCGAGGTGGTGCACGCGGTGGAGGCAGTCATGGCGGGTGCCGTGATCCCGTCGCCGGATTATCCCATCGGGGAGATCTACGAAAGCGCGCCGTAAATGACCCCGCGCGCAACCGGTTTTCCAAGATTGTGCCGGTCGACCCGAATTGCCTTTACAATTCCGCCGGCGCGGGGGATAATACCCATAGAGCCCCTTGACGAGTCGATACCTCGTTTCGCGCCTTGGTGCGCGCAGCCGGAGGTGACGCGCCGCGCGGGTGAAGCGTCCGGGTCCCAGCCATTGCGGCCCGCCGACGAAAGGAGAACACCATGGCACCGCGGCAATTTATCTTTTTCCTCCGGTGGGCGGCGGAATTCCACAAGGATCTGCACGAGTTCTACGAGCGCAAGAGCAAGGAGGTTCTCTCTCCGGAAGTGGAAACGCTGCTCCAGTATCTTTCCCGACACGAGGGGTCCCTGGCCGAGATTATTGAGGCCTATGAGGACGACGCTCCCCCCGAGATCCTGGATGCCTGGTTCAAGGTGGCGCCGGAGCTGCGCGCGGTGAAGCAGCCCGCGGATCTGGAGTTCGCCCCCGATGCCACGGTGGACGAGGTCATCGACAAGGCGCTGGAGATGGATGAGAGCCTGATCTCGGTCTACCGCATGCTCATCCGCCAGGCCGTTCCCGACCGGCTGCGCGAGGTCCTGCAGAATCTCGTCGAAGACGAGGAACGTGAGGAGAGGCGCCTGCTCAAAAGCCGGCGCTGATTACGGTAGCGTCTATTCGCCCGCTCGATATTTGAGGATGACTTCCTGCTCGTAGGCGGGTTTTTCTTCGTTCACCATCTTGTGAAAGGTCAACTTTGCGTCGGGGCCGTTGATGTCGATCATCACAAAGCCATAGACATGGGCCTCGGATACAGATACCGGCGTGAAGGAACCGTTGTAGCCGTCATAGACCGCATGTACGTTCTTTCCCGCCCCCGCAGTTCCCACAATGATCTGGTGGATGTCGTTGCGGGGGTTGCCGTCGCCATCGTCGATGCGGGCGTGGGCGAAACCATGGTCATGACCGCCGAAGAAGACCCGCGATCCGGCCTTCCGCAAGCTGTTCCAGAAAATGTCGCGCTCCTTCGACAGGTCCACGCCAAAAGAGCTGTCACCATGCATGCAATCGAGATGATCCACCTTGAAGGCGGGTTCGTGAGCGAAGCTGAAAACATGGGGCTGGGTATTTTCTGCGAGCTGCGCATCCACCCAGGCCTGATCGACCTGGTGCAGTGCTCCATAGGGAATACTGCCGTCTGGATTTGTCGCGGTGCCCGGCGTGGCGTACGTATACAGGTCCAGCCCGAGGACCAGGGCGTTCTTGTGAGTCACCGAGTACGTCACATTCTTCTCCGTATCCGGGCCATTCTGCGGCAGGGCGTCGGGTCCGCTGAAGACCGCGTCCCAGGTCTCCTTCGTCCGCGGCCAGACCGGGCGGTGATCGGCCTGTCCTGAGTGATCGGGGTCGCGTTGCGTCGTCTCGTGATTGCCGCGCACCACATACACGGGAATCCCCGCCGCGTAGAGGGGCTCCATCGTCGCCCGCCAGGTTTCCAGTTCCCCTTGCATGCGCGCAAGCGCGCCTTCATCACCGAGTTTCTTCCGGTCCGCATGGCCGAAGATGAGATCGCCCGGAAAGACGACAAACTCCGGCTTTTCCGCCAGAACGGCCACGGCCAACTTACCGAGGATGTCCGTGTTGACGCCGCTGCCTTCGCTACCGCCGCGGCTGTCGCCAAAGGCCGCGAAGCGCCAGGCTTCCGAGGCAGAGGAAGTGAACATGAGTACAAACAAGATCGCAACAAGGCGGCGGTATGACATGTTAAGCATTCCCGATAGTGGCTGGAAAAGTGGGGGGGCTGCGCCGATGGTCACCGGTGCAGCCCCGAAGATTCACGACGCGCTTTAGTTTATACCGTTGGTGCCGGTAGCGGCCCAGGCCATGTTCTTGTTGAGCGGCGCCTTGCCCAGATACTTGATGAACTCAACGTGGCCGTCCATGTAGAGCACATTGGCGCCACCGGGGACGTGATTGAAGCCCTGGGCATTTGTATTGAGCAAGTCATACATGATGAAAACCGTGCTCTGCGCCTGAGCGGAAGCACCCGGATTGTTGATATCGGTGATCAGGAAGCGCTCGACACCTTCCCGCGTGCGCAGGACGGAATTGCCGCCGCCGCTGCCGGCACCCGCGGCCACAGGGATATCCTTATCTTTCCAAGTCGTATTGACCTTCGCGCCCGCGCCAGCGTACCCGCTCGGCGCGCGCGTTCCAGCGTACCAGTAGTCAAATACGGTCAAGTACAGTTCCTGGTACTGAATCGGCTGCAGCGCGTTGGCCGCATCCGGGCCCGTGTACAGGGACTCGGAAGGGCCGCCGGCCGGCTGGAGATAGCGGATCTTCACCGCGGGTGCCGCCGGATCGTCATCTTCGCAACGATCAAGTACCCACGCCTGATAGGTGTAGGAGTTATCCGACTTCTCAAACGCAAAGTCGTTCACGCCGGGCGCCATGTTCGAGAAGATTGGAGATCCGTCGTTGTTGTACATGGGTGAGGGCATGCCGTCGGACGGGCATACGTACAGGGCCACATCGGTGATGTATTCCGGGTACGTCAACTGAACGTCTGGCATCATGGCACGGTTGGGTTGACCGCTCGGGCTTTCCAGGGCCGAAGAAGCCTGCGAGGGGGGGAAGGTGTTTCCCTTGGATTCATTGGCGTACATTTTGACGATGATACCCCACTGCTTCAGATTGTTCTGGCAGCTTGTGCGGCGGGCGGCCTCGCGCGCCCGGGCGAGGGCGGGCAGCAGGATGGCCGCGAGGATACCGATGATGGCGATGACCACCAGCAGCTCTATAAGGGTAAATCCTTGTTTAAGATTCTTTCCTGACATGATTGCTCTTCTCCGATGGGTTGATGACATGCGCTGGAGGGAACTGCCTGGAACTGCCGGATAAAAAGTACTATACTAATCGAGATAGTACAAAATAATACGGGTGTTCTGTCGACAGAAGAATCCAGCGCTGGTTGGTGATGCACCGGAAACACTACGCGGCCCGTGTTCAGGACGTGTCAGGGGACAGCATTTTTATCATTTGGACACCCGACGCGAGCCATCGCGTCCATCACTACGGCTTCCAGTTGCCTTCCCACAGCGTCGGGCTTATGCTCCCGCTCCACTTTAGCTCGCGCCGCCGCACCGAGTTTCCGGCGTAGCTTCGGATCCAGCATGAGGCGGATCAGGGCTTCGGTGAAGGCCGCCACGTTGTCATCTGCCACGATGAGCGCATCCACCTCGTGGGTCAGGGGATAGGCCGCGCTCTGGCACGCCACGATGGCCTTGCCCGCCGCCATGGCGTTGAGCAGTTTGATGGGATAGCCCGACCAGGACACCCGGGGCAGCGCCAGCACGGAGTCTTCCGCGAGCACGCGGTGGAGCGAATCGAAGCCTTTCACCGAGACCACCTCGGCATTGGGAAAACTCGCCTCCTCCGCCGTGGCAATGCGCAGCCTCGCTTGGGGGAAGCGTTTGCGCACGCGCTCCATCGAAGCGAAGAGCAGGCCGAGATTCTGGTAAGCGTCGAGATTGCCCGTGTAGAGCACCGGTGGCAGGGCCTCGCCAACGGCGCAGACTTCGAAATCCCGCGCGTCCAGCGGTGGCGGTATCACGGTGATCTTGTCGTGGGCGCAACCGCGCACCACCAGGTGTCCAGCCAACCGCTGGTGCGGCACGATGACCCGATCCGCCCGCCGTGGAAAAGTCCGGTCCAGCCAGCGCCCTAGTTTCGCCGGGCCCGCGGCCCAGCGGAAATAATAGGGGAGTTCGTCCGACATTGCGTTGTGCGCGTGGTAGATCAGCGGGCGCTTTCCCGCCGCCAGGCCCACGAGCAGC
>JBIJDL010000028.1:0-25479 GCA_044344195.1 Candidatus Hydrogenedentales bacterium | reverse complement strand
TGTGAATCTCCGCCTTCGCCCCCACGTCCACACCGCGCGTGGGCTCGTCGAGGATAAGCACCTTGGGGTCCGTGGCGGCCCAGCGGCCAAAGATAACCTTCTGTTGGTTGCCGCCGCTCAGCGTGCCGATGGCCTGCTCCATGGAGGAGGTCTTGACGCTCATCTCCTTGATAATGCGGGCGGCCAGGGCCTTTTCCCGGCGATTGCTGACAAAAGTGCCATGGCTCAATCGGGGCAGCAGCGTCACGCTGGAATTGGTGCGGAGAGCATGGCCCCGGAAAACGGCCTGGACCAATCGGTCTTCCGGTAGATAGGCCAGCCCCTGGGCCACCGCCTGGCGGGGCGAATTCATCTTGAGGGGTTTGCCGTCGATGCTCACCGTGCCCGATGCGGGCTTCCTGATGCCGAACATGGCCTGGGCAAACTCGCTGCGGCCCGCGCCCACGAAACCGTAAAGTCCCACAATCTCGCCCGCGCGCACCTGGAAGGACACGTCGCGAAAACTGTTGTCCTTCGCGGTCATCCCCTTTATCTCTACGCGCACATCGCCGATGGGCACAGTCCGCTTGGCGTGAATCTGGGTATTTTCCCTGCCCACCATGGCGGCCACGATACCGTCCATGGTCAGGTCCGCCGCCACCTTAGTCTCGACAGTGGAGCCATCGCGCATGATAGTGACGCGATCACACAGTTCGAGGATTTCTTCGAGGCGGTGGCTCACATAGACGATACCCACACCCGCCGCTTTGAGTCGCTGGATCTGGGCAAAAAGATTCTCGATTTCCTTGACTGTAAGCGAGGCCGTGGGCTCGTCGAGAAAGAGCACCTTCGGCTTCGTGGCCACCGCGGCGGCAATTTCCGACATGGTGCGTCGGGCGACGGTGAGGGTGCCCGCATCCTGCGCCACATCAAAGGATTCGCCAATATCCGCAACGAGCCTCTTCGCCTCGGCGTTGGTCTTGCCCCAGTTGATGAGCCCGCCCGGCCCACGGACGAGTCCCCGGCCCAGCAGCATGTTTTCCGCGATGCTGAGCTGGGCGAAGAGGTCGGCCTCCTGATGAACCACCACAATACCGGCCTCCGCGGCCTGACGGGTGTTGGAAAAGCTCACAGACTGGCCCTGCAGCAGCATGACGCCGCTGTCCGGAGGAAAAAGGCCCGTGGCGATGTTGATCAGGGTGCTCTTGCCGGCGCCATTCTCGCCGACCAGGCCCAATACTTCGCCCGCGCGGACATGAAGCCGCGCTTCGCGCAGAGCCACGACGCCGCCGAAACATTTGTCGATAGAGGTGAGTTGCAGGAGGGTTTCCGACATGGGACAGGATCATACAGGCCAGCGACGGAGGGTTCAAATAGTTGATAGTTGATAACGAATTGCCCATCGGTCTGATCAGTCTGATGGCCGCTGCAACCGTTCCGCTCACCGTCGACGCAAGGTCAAACTAACCGCCACCATCCCCAGCGCCGCGAGAGCCGACAACGCAAATGCGATGGAGAAGGAGGCCGAGCCCGCGAGCCAGCCCGCGAATATGGGACTGAGCATGAGCGGCGCGCTGATGGAGTTCATGAAGGCGAAGTACGTCGGGCGCAGGGTGGCGGGCGGCATGGCGAGGAGGTAGAGACTTCCGGCCATGTCGATGCCCTGCCGCGCGGCGGTGAGACAGGCGAAGACGGCGAGCACCACCCAGTGGAATCGCGGTGTGATGAACATTACAACGGAGTTTTCCGGCGGCAGAATAGCCATCACGCCCATGAACGCAAAAGGCAGGAAAGCCAGGAGACTCACCAGCGGAAAAAGGCCCACTTCGCCGATGCGCCGGGCGATGCGGCCCCAGAGCAGGCTGACGATGCCACCGGTGAGCGCAATGCCCGCGGCAAAAAGCCCCGTGGCCTCGAGCGGCGTATCAAAGCGCGACATGGCGAAGGGGACGAGCAGGCTCTGGCTCATGTAGGCGAGATAAAGACACACGCGAAAGTAAAAGTAGTATCGGAAATCGCGATCCTCGCGAAAGACACGCACGCCGCCGGCCAGAAAGCCGCCAAAGGTCTGCTGCTCGGGATTCACCGCTTCCACCGGCTCGCGGACCGCAACCACGCAGTAGTAGGCGATAGAGTTAATTGCCCCGCCAAGGATAAACAGGGTAAGGTAATTGTAGGGATAGGTCAGGCCGCTGTGCGCGCCAAGGATATACACGGTGATCAGACCCGCGATCCCGCCCAGCCCCCCACCGATGGATTGCCGGTAGGCCATCAACATGGGCCGATGCACCACGGGAATGGCCTTCGCCAGGATGTCCATGAAGGGAATGACGCAGATGCCGCCGCCCACCGCGAAGAGGGTCGTGCAGGCGAGGATCGCCCAGTACAGTACCTCGCCACGATCCGATAGCAGCCACGTCGCCACGATCATGGAAGAGACACCGGACACGCGGAGAAAGGCCGACAGCCGGTAGGCGGGCATCTTCTCGGGCAGGTGCTGTATCCGGCTGCCCACGATAAGCTGGGGCCAGAACCAGCCCGAGGTGGCCACGGTCACGAGCAGCCCCACCAGTAGCGTGGAGCCGGTGAGCTCGAAGGCCAGCCCCGCCATGACGGTCTCAAAGCTGTAGAAGACCGAGCCCATGGTGACGATGGCGCCATTGCCCACCAGCAGCCAGAAGGTGCGGCGAGACTCCGGCGTCAGTGCTTCGTTCACCGTTATGGGTGAAGGCTGGCTCACAGCAGCCCGAGGATATGATCGCGCACCTCGTACATGGTGTCATAGGTCGCATCCGGGTTCAGCGCTTCCAGTTGCGCGCGGGTCTCGTAACCCGTGGCGACCGCCAGGGTAATCACGCCCGCGGCCAGCCCCGCCAGCACATCGAAATGCATATCACCCACAAACACCGTTTCTTCCGGCGTCACGCCCAGCACGGCCATGGCCTTCTGCACGGGTTCCGGGTGAGGCTTGTGTTCGGTGACTTCCAGTGGGCCAATTCGGACATCCATATAGTGCAGCGCGCCCAGATGCTCAAGGAGCATTTCGGCGGCCTCGCGCCGCTTCGACGTGACGAAGCCCAGCTTGATGCCCCGCCCGGCCAGGGTCGCGAGGGTCTCCTCCACGCCGGGCAGGAGGCTTGTGATCGCGGCGCTGTGCTCCCCGTAGTAGGCGCGATAGATGCGGATGCACTCGTCCACATCGTGGGACGTCATGGTGGGAAACTGCTTGTGGAGGGGATCGCCGATGGTTCCGATGATGACACTGCGCTCCGGACGGGGCTCGCCGATGGTGTCGAAGGTGTGGAAGTAGGAATTGACGATGGCATCGGTAGAATCCATCAGGGTGCCATCGAGATCAAAAAGTACGGCGCGTATCATGGGATAATCCGGGGGTTCAGGGCTGCGGGCATGCGGGGCCATGATTATAGCGCATGGATCCCGGTGGCTGCACTCATGCACCGGATTATGCACACCCCAAGCAAAAAGCGGGAGCCCAGGTTTTCTTGCCCGCGCTTTAATTCAAGACCCCACACGATACAGGTCGTAGGGCTGGCCCTCAAGCACGCGCTCGAGCGTCAGCTCCATCTCCGTCGGCGCCAGCACATAACGAAAGCCGTAGGCTTCCCCCAGCGCCCGCCACGCCTCCGCGCTGCGTCCCGGCCATTCCGCCAGCGGAGGACCTGTTTCGCCGTCGACGACGAAGCCAAAGACTTCGGAATGCATTTTCTTCAAGGTTGGCGCCAGCGCGGGCACATAGCTCATGAGGTGGGCGGTTTGGTAGTCCGCAAGCACCGGGTGGCGAATCTTTCCGAGCCAGTTCACGTCCCAATAGGGCGTCACGATCATGGCGTCCACTTCGCCCTGTTCATCCAGCCAATTCGCCACCTGCTGGTGGATGGGCTGGAGCGGTAGATGCACTCGATGGCGCGCCTCCCGCACCAGCAGCGACGCCAGAAGAGCGGCCCCCAGGGCGAGTGTCCCGCAGTGGAGCCAGGGCCTCTCCAGTTGAGGCCGAAAACGCAACGCTCCCTCGCAGACGCCCCACATCATCGCCCCACCGAGCATGCCGGCCAGCGCAAAGGGATAAAAATTCTGCAGGAATGCCGCGACAAGCGTCAGCAGCAGGACTTGAATCGCGGGCAGGCTCAGCGAGCCCCACACGACCATTTTTCCATCCCGGGCGGCGACTGCGGACGCGATCGCACCGCCGCACAGGGCGAAGATCAGTCCCTCCAGATTGCCCGCATAACGAACGAACAGGTCCGGGGAGACCATAACGCGCCAGACGGGTAGGAGCAGGGCATAGAGCATCACCAGCGCGAGGAGGCCCCTTCCCCCACCCCGCGCACGCCAAAGTACACCGACTACCAGCGGAACGAGGAGAATCGCGAGCTGATTCATGAGGCGATAGGGCATCCATCCAATAAGGGCGAAAGGCGCACGATCGCCCAGGACTTGATGGAGCAGCCAGATCGAAGCAACCACGCCGCTGAGCAACAGGGCAAAACCAAAGGTCTGGAACAGATTCCTGCGAGGCCCGTCTTCCAGACCGGGCCGCATGCCGGTCAGACCCGCCACCAGTAGAACGGCAACCGCCGCGAGTACACTCTTGAGAAACGAGTCGCGCGGCACCGCCCGGTGCAGATCATGCAGACCGGTATAAGCCGACCAGATGGCGCGTACGTCGCCTTCCGCAAACCAGGCACCGCTGACAGGCATCGCAACGTGAAAGGTTCGCTGCACGAGGAAGAATAGGGCGCAAGGCGCCATCCCCACGGCAAACCAAAGGGCCGCCTGTCGGACGCTGGAGCGATCCCCGCGCCAAAGCAGCCACAACCACTGGAGTCCCGCGAAAAGCCCGATCACGGGCCATTGACCCACGTGAACCATGGGCATGAGTCCCAACAGGAACCAGACACTGCGCCAGCCGTTGAGCAGCAGCAGCGCGAAGACCAGCAGGGCGTAGCCCGCGCCAATCTGGCCCGTGGCAAAGAAATGGGGCCAGCTTTCGATAGGGTAGTAGCTCTGAAAGCCGCGATGAATCCCGAGCAAGACCAGCACCGTGGCCAGATGTCCGCCCCAGGCGCTGCCGCTGAAACGCATGCCGAGCAAGTAGACCGGCACCGTACAGAAACTGAGCTGGAGCACATTGCGCAGCCCATTGATGACCAGGGGCGCGTCCCACAAACTCAGCAGCAAGGCGGATAAATAGCTCTGTCCACTGAAGACATTGCGGCAGTAGATGAAGAATGGATGCCCCTCGGGATAGGGCACCGTGCGCGTGATGACCAGCGCGTGCTCCCAGGTTTCCTCCCAGCGCACCCCCCGCAGCGCCACGGCAACAACCGAAAAGACAACCCAGAACCCAGCACCCGCCCAAAGGCAGCGTTTCTCGCGAATCTGGAGGTAGGTGTCGGTCATGGGGACATTATCTCAGTTGACAGTGGACAGTTGACAGCGAAGAGAGAAACAAGGCGATTGCTCATGTATTCCACTCGGTCCACTGTCAACTGTCAACTGTCAACTGCTATAGTTTCTTGCGATGACCGAGCACATTGAAAAGCCTGCCCCTTCGAGCGTGGCCCCGCATTCGGAATCCCGAATTTCGCGGGCCTTTCGACGTTGCTGGCGTGTTGCGGGGCATGAGTGCCTGCGCGTCGCGGGCCTCTTTTCCGCCGCCTTTCTCATCGGCGCTATCTATGTGAGCACCTGGGGCGGTCCGCCGGAGTTCTGGCAGCAGGTCTTCGGGCCCGCCGTGATGACCGCCTGCGGCCGTGGCTACACCAATCCCATGATGTCCGAAGTTCCGGGGCTGGAGGATTTCCTCTACCTCCGCAACGACGCCTTCGATTGCGCAAATATCCCCGACAACGTGACCCTGCTCCCCCAGGACACTTCGGGCATGAGTTACGACGAGATCCAGGCCTTCCACCCACTCCAGCAGTTCCCCGGCTGGACCCAGTGGCAGCGCTTTCATCGTTACCTCATCCTGAGCGTGGCGCTCATGTTCACCCTCTTCGGCGTGGCGTGGCAATCGCTCACCCCCCTCTACGCCCTGCTCTATGGCATCACCAACGCTCTCGGCTACGGCCTATTCCGCCTGGGCATGGGCCCGCGCTTCGCCACGCTCTTCACCCTACTGCTCATGACCTCGCCGGTTCACCTCCAGCAGTTGCCCCAGTTGCGGGACTACAGCAAGGCCCCTTTCTTCTTTGCGATCATCCTCGCTGCGGGCTGGATCATCAAGCGCCCCCTGCCCCTGCGCATCCAGTTGCCCCTCGCGGCGGCTGTCGGCCTGTTTGCCGGCCTGGGTCTCGGTTTTCGCCAGGATGTCTCCATTGCCGCCGCCCTCTTCTGCGGGCTCGTGGCCCTTTTTTCGCCCGGCACTATCAAGCAAACCTGGTGGAAGCGTGGCACGGTAATCGCCGTCTTCATTGCCGCTTTCGCCATCCTCGGCTGGCCCATCTTCCAGGTCCTTTCCCGCGTCAATAATGCGACCCACGACACGATCATCGGCTTTACAAAATACTGCGATCAGCGCCTTGGCGTGGAGGCACCCCTCTATGATTTTGGCGAACCTTTCCTCGACGAATACGTCCGGGCCATCCTCATGGGCTATGCCCACCGCACCACAGGGCGCACGGAGATCTTCCGCCACTACTCGCCGGACTATGATGCCGCAGGCAAGGCCTACTTCCGCGAGATGGTGACAACCTTCCCCGCGGACCTCGTCATTCGCGGCTATGCTTCCGTGCTGCGCACCGCCGACGAACTCCAGATCAGCACGGCAGACGCCACGCCCCGGGGCATCACCAATCAATTTCTGGCCCGTCTGTGGCAACTGCGCCGCTGGGCGCTGGATACCCTGCCCGGCGGCGGGCGCTACCACATCGCCCTCATGCTCCTCTGCATCGCGGCGACGAATCCCCGCCTTGGTATGGCCTTCTTGTTCTCCATCCTGTTGCTCGCGGGCTACCCCGCCCTGCGCTTCAGCGAACGCCACGCATTCCACATGGAGATCATCGCCCTCTTCGCGGCGGGCTTCCTCCTCCAGTGGCTGGTCTGGACGGCCCTGGGCGCGTGGAAGCACCGGAGGTCATTCCGGTGGCGTCAATGCGTCACCGCGTCGAAGCCCGTGCTCCTTCGGGGCATGGCCTTTGCTGTGATCGCATTGACCCTGCTCGCGCTGCCCCTGTTCGGCGCGCGGTGGTGGCAATCCGGCCAGGTAAGCCGCCTGATCGAGCGCTACGAAAGCGAAAATCGCACCCTCCTCATCACGCAGCGCGAGGAGCGTGATGGCGCAACCCGCTACGCCATCCCCGGCTTTGGCGACGCCGTGAAAAGCCCTGACGCCCCCCAAAAGCTCCCCATGTATGCTGATGTCCTCGTCCTCGAATTTCTCCCAGGAACCCAGGCCGTCCCGGTAAACTTCACCTACGAGGCGGTCCATCCCAACTTTCATTTCGACCGCTCCATGACAGTCCCCCCCGCGCCGCCGGGAACTTCGGGCCCCACACGAATTTACTATCCCGTCTACTATGGCCCGGAGACTCGTTTCACCGGGTTTTCCGTGCCCACATCGGAGTCAGGGCGATTCAAGGGTGCCTTCCGCATCAACGACCTCGGCAACGAAGCCATCCTCCTGAACGCGGTCGTTCCGCCGAACTGGAAGCAATTGAAAAAATACCAGACGCTGAGCCGGTGAGGGGGAATTACGAATTATGAATTACGACACAGGTTCCACATTGTCATAATTCATAATTCATAATTCATACTTCTCTTTCCCTTGCCCCGACTGCCGCAAATAGATCACAATCGTACATCTGAATCACGATCCAAAGTAGCTTTAACGGAGCATCATCGATGTATCGATTTGTATTTAGCGCGGCACTGGCCGCCGTCGCCACCCTTGCCACGCTCACCGCTCATGCAGACGCCGACGCCATCAGCCGCTGGCATCTGAAGCCCTTCTGGGAAGGGACCACCATGCACGGCGAAAGCTGCTTCTTCCTCGAAGAGAGTCCCGGCGCGGCCCCGACCTCTACTCTCCTCTTCACACCCAAAAAGATTCTCGCCGTGGTCCACCCCGCCACAGGAACGACCTATGAAGAGGGCCGGGACTTTATCCTGGACAAAGAAGCGCGGCTCCTGACGCTCACGAAAGATACGCGCATCCCCTTTACGACGCGCGCGGATTACGAGCCGCCCGTGGGCAAGTCCGGCCAGTTGTACCGCGACGGAACGCGGGACATTTTCTTCGAGAACGAGCACCTTTTTCATGACCTGCAGGTGGAGGTGACCTACGAGCATAAGAAGAAGGCCTGGGCCAAATTGGACGGCCCCGAGCCCGAGCCTGCCGGGGACAACCTCGCCGATCTCAATCGCAAACTTGCCTCGGGAGAAGCCCTCACGGTCTGCCTGCTGGGCGACAGCATTTCCTTCGGCCTCAATGCCAGCGGCGTGGCGGACGTGGCGCCTCACCAGCCCGCTTATGGCGATCTGTTCGTCCAGGGGCTCACAGCCCGATTCGGCTGCCCGATCCAGTTCACCAACTTCTCCGTCAGCGGCATGGGTGCGCCCTGGGGCATCGAACAGGCCCCGCTGGTGGCCGAAAAGAAGCCCGATCTTGCCATCATCGCCTTCGGCATGAACGACGCCTCCGCGCGCTTTTCCCCGGCCGATTTCACCGCGAATATCCAGCGCATCATGGACGGCATCAAGGCGGGCCGTCCCGCGACCTACTTTATCGTGATCTCTCCCATGCTGGGCAATGCGGACTGGAAGCACGCCGCCCCGGACCTCTATCCCCAGTACCGCGACGCGCTCACGACCCTGCGGGGTCCCGGCGTAGCCGTGGCCGATCTCACCTCATTCTGGTCTGTTTTTCTTAACCAGAAGCGCTTCGTGGATATCGCGGGCAATGGCGTCAACCACCCCAACGACTTCGGGTACCGCGTCTATGCGCAGGTGCTGCTCGCCCTCTTCCCGGAATCGCTGAAAGGATAGCCTGGTGCTGGATCACCCCACGGAACAATTGCTGGAATCTCTGGGGGTTCGCATTCTGTCGCGGCTGAGTGTAGGGATTGCGGTCACCCGCGATGGCGCAATCATCTATGCCAATGACGCTTTCGCGTCGATGATGGGCATGGACCCCGAACAACTTCCCGGCACAGCTCACCCCTTCCTCCAGGAGCGCCACATCGGCTTGGAAATGTTGACTGCCATCCGGCGCGACCTGGCCTCGGGCAACATTGAGCAGCCGCTCCGGGTGCGCTACGAACGGGGGGATGAGTTCCCCGCCTGGAACGAGGTGCAAGTCTTCGAGGAAGGGGCGCACCGGGTCTGGATGCACCGGGACATCACGCAGCAGATGGGGGCCCACGAACTGTGGCAGCGCTACGAGAAGCTTGTGGACGCCTCGCGCCAATTCATGGCACTGGTTGATCGAAGCTACACCTACGAATTGGTGAATCAGTCCTTCGCGTCGCTCTTCAACACGGAGCCGGAGTCCATGAACGGCACCATCGCGCCGACCGTGTGGGGCAATGCGCTCTACGAATCCATGGTAGAGCCCTGCCTCGACCGCTGTTTCCGCGGCGAGGAAGTACACGTCCAGCGCTGGCTTACCTTGCCCTCGGGCGCCCGCAGGCACCTGGACATGGTCTACTCGCCCTACCGCGACAAGGGGGGCGACGTACAGCATGCCGTGTTCGTGGCTTGGGACAATACCGAGGAAATGATCGCGACGGACACCGTGCGGGATCTCAACCGGGCGCTGGAACAGCGCGTGGAAGAGCGTACCGCCGAATTGCAGGATACCCTCCAGGAACTGGAGGCCTTCAACTACACCATTGCCCACGATCTTCGCTCACCCCTACGCTTTCTCCGCTCTTTTGCCCGCATGCTGGAGGAAGAGGCGGGCGACAGCCTCGGTGACTCCGGGCGCTACTACTGCACCATGATCTCTCGTGGCGTGGCCGAGATGCAGCACCTGATCGACCGGCTCCTCGATTTCTCCCGACTCAGCCGGAAGCCTGTCATGCTCGAGCCCTGCGACCTCGACGCCGTGATCGCGTCCGCGTGGGAGACCGTCTCGGTGGGCGAGTCCATGACGCTGGACGCGCAGCCCCTGCCCCGTTGCCAGGGCGATCCTTCTCTCCTGAAGCAAGTTTTCGTGAATCTGCTGGGTAACGCCACCAAATTCACGCGGGGGACGGAAGATCCCCAGGCGTGGGTCTACGCAGAAGCTTCCCCGCCCGACTCCGTCCAGATCTGCGTGCGGGACAACGGCATCGGCTTTCATATGAATCACGCGGAGGCCATGTTCGCGCCTTTCAAGCAGATCCACGACCAGGCCGGCAACCAGGGGAGCGGCCTGGGGCTCGCCATCGTGCGACGGATCGTCGAACGCCACGGCGGCACGGTTTGGGCTGAGGGCGAGGAGGGTATTGGCGCTTCGATTCATGTCCGGCTCAACGCCTGCGAACGGCTTCCGGGGGACTGCGCCGAAGGCCCCGATGGCTCCATGACAGCGTCCGATTCCGTGCCGTGACATTGCTCTAGATAGTGAAGCGCATTTAGGTTACAATGAGTACCGAGGCGGAACCGGCTCGCAGGCCGGCCCGGCTTCCACTGAGCGACCGGTGTCGTGCCCGGAGCGCTTCCCCCGGCTTGGGTGTTCGGCATCAGCGCTACACCCTCAGGCCCGCGGATACATTCGGTGGGAGAAACATAGTCCCACCGGAGTTCATACGTATCGGACGAGTTCAATTGCAGGCTATCAGGGGCAGACGATGCACACTGAGAAAATTCTAGTCGTTGAAGACGAGAACGAGGCGCTGGTAAAGACGCGCCAAGTGCTCGAGAACGACGGATACACCGTAACTACAGCTACGAACGGACGCGATGCACTCGCGCTGATCGCGGAAAGCAACCCCGATCTGGTCGTCCTCGACATCAATCTGGACGCGGGTGACCACAGCGAGCCGGCCATGGACGGTATCGAAGTCTTGCGGCAGATGCGCAAGGAGTCCGATGCCTGTGTGCTCATGCTGACCACCACCTCCATCAGCTACGTCAAGGTAGCCGCCCTCACGCTGGGTGCCGACGACTATCTGACTAAGCCCTTCGACCCGAAGGAACTCACCGCCCGGGTGCAGGCCATCCTTCGGAGGGCCAAGGGGCCGGCGCGCTCCGGGAATTCCCTCGTCTTCAAGGAGTTGACCATCGATCCGGGCGCACGCATTGTGTGGAAACATGGCCAGGAGGTGAAACTCACCCCCATCGAGTTTGACCTGCTTCATGCTCTCGCCCGCCGCCGCGGCCAGGTCATCGGCCGGAGCCAGCTCATCAGCCAGGCGTGGGACTTCAAATACGCCGGAGATGAGCGCCTCGTGGATGTTCACATGGGCCGGCTTCGCAAGAAACTCGAAGACGACCCGGCAAAGCCGCGCCTCATTCATACGGTCTGGGGCAAAGGCTATCGCTTCGAGGGCGAGTTAGAATAGCAAGGGGCCCCGAGCAATCGGGGCGTGCCAGATTTCAGGAGACGCCTTCATGATCACACGGCCCGTTGTGGAAAATGGTATCGCCGTGATTGCCTTTACCCGGGACAGCCTCGACGCGAGCAACACCAAGACCTTCAAGGACGATATGCAGCCGGTGCTGGAGCAGTACGGGCGCATACTCCTCGACCTGGAGGCCCTCCAGTTTGTCGACAGCTCGGGCCTGGGGGCCATGCTCTCCTGCCTGCGGGCCATGCACGACAAGGGCGGTCACCTGGCCCTCTGCGGCATGAGCAAGCCCGTTCGGACCCTTTTCGAGCTCGTGCGCATGTACCGAATTTTCGATATCTATGCAAGCCGCGCCGAAGCCCTCTCGGTCATGGATCAGGGAGATCCTACGCCAGAATAGCCGGGACCAGGTTCCCCGCCACATCCGTCAGGCGGAAATCGCGCCCCTGAAAGCGGTAGGTCAGTTTGGTGTGCTCTATCCCGAGCAGATGCAGCAGGGTAGCGTGAAAATCGTGCACGTGGACCACGTCCTGTACCGCGTAGTAGCCGAAGTCGTCCGTAGCGCCGTGAGTCAGCCCGCCCTTCACACCACCGCCCGCCATCCAGAGCGAAAAGCCCCGGATGTGGTGATCGCGTCCCGTGCCCTGGGCCATGGGCGTACGGCCAAATTCGCCGCCCCAGATCACCAGCGTGTCTTCCAGCATGCCACGCTGCGCCAGATCCTTCACCAGCGCCGCAGAGGCCTTGTCCACCAGCCCCGCCGTCGTCGCCACGCCATTTTTCACGTCGCCGTGGTGGTCCCAGCCGCGATGGTAGAGTTGAATGAAGCGCACCCCCCGCTCCGCCATACGACGGGCCAACAGACAGTTGGACGCGAAGGTGCCGTCGGAGCCCTCGGTGCCGTACATCTCCTTGATGTGCTGGGGCTCGTCGGAGAAGTCCACCAGGTCCGGCACGCTGGTCTGCATTTTGAACGCCATTTCATATTGGCTGATGCGCGTCTGAATTTCGGGATCATCCGTCACGTCATCGTGATACTGGTTCATGGCTTGGACCGCGTCGACCACGTCCCGCTGCTGTTTCGCGTTCACGCCCTGAGGATTGCCCAGGTAAAGCACCGGATCGCCCTGGGCGTGAAACTGCACCCCCTGAAACTTACTTGGCAGGAAACCGCTGTGCCACTGGCGCGCGGCAATCGGCTGGTTCTGGCCACCCCCCGCCGAAGTCAGCACCACGAAACCGGGCAGGTTGTCCGCTTCGTTGCCCAGGCCGTAGGTAATCCAGCTCCCCATGCTGGGCCGCCCGGAGATGGACGTGCCGGTGTTCATGAAGGTCTGGGCGGGGTCGTGGTTGATCTGCTCCGTCTGCATGGATCGGATGATGCAGATATCGTCCGCGATACCGCCGATATGCGGGAGAATCGTGGAGATCTCCTGTTGGGATTTTCCGTACCGCGCGAAGGTGTGCTGGGGTGCCAGGCAGCGCAGGGTCTGCCCCTGCAACTGGGCGATGGGCTGGCCCTGGGTGACCGATTCGGGCATGGGCTGACCATCCAGCTCCACGAGCTTGGGCTTGTAATCCAAGGTCTCCAGATGAGACGGACCACCGGCCATGAACAGATAGATCACGCGCTTCGCCTTGGGCACTCGGTGCAGCGGCGAAATCAGGCCCAGCTTCGCCTCGTTGGTGCTCGCCTGGGCCACGCGATTCAGGAGACCGGCGAGGGCCAGCGAACCAATGCCCCGGGCCGATCGCGAAAAGAACTGGCGCCGGGTCTGGGCCAGCAGGAAATCTTCGTACTTCATCGTAGCCGCCTATGCTGAAATCAGCTTCGGGTGATGGTTTCGTGCAGATTGAGAATGACGCGGGCCACCGAAGTCCAGGCCGCCAGATCCACCGGGTTCTGAACTTCGGGCAGGGGAGCCAGACCGGTTTTCAGCAGGGCCTCGGCCGATGCGGGGTCGTTGGTGTATTCAACAAGATGCTGGTGATACAGGTCGCGAAGCAGGGCCAGCTCCTCGGGACGCGGCGCGCGGGACAGGGCATAGGAGAAGGCCAGGTTAATCCGGCTGTCGCTCTCTTCTCCCCCCTCCGTCATGATTCGCTGGGCGAAGACCCGCGCGGCTTCGACATAGGTAGGGTCGTTCAAGAGCACGAGGGCCTGAAGGGGCGTATTCGACACGGGACGCTCCGCCGTGCACTCTTCGCGCGTCGGCGCATCAAAGGCGAGCAGGCTGGGGTGGAGAAAGGTTCGCTTCCAGAAGCTGTAGAGCCCGCGACGATACTGATTCTCGTCCTTTTCGGTGTCGTAGGCCAGCACGCCGCCGAAGGTGTTGCAGTTCGCGTAGTAGCCTTCCGGCTGATAGGGAAACACGGAACGACCACCGATGGTGGGCGTAAGCAGACCACTCATCGTCAGGGCACCGTCCCGCACCATCTCCGCATCGATTCGATAGCGGCTCTGGCGGGCCAGCAGGCGGTTGTAGGGATCCCTGTTTCGGAGCTCTGGAGTAGCCTCGCTCGTGCGGCGGTAGGCCTCGGAGCTTACCATCAGCCGGATCATGTGCTTCATATCCCAGCCGCTGTCCATAAACTCCACGGCCAGCCAGTCGAGAATTTCGGGGTGGGTCGGCCACTCGCCCTGGGCACCCAGGTCGTTCACGATCTTGGAAATACCGGTGCCGTAGAAGCGCTTCCAGAGCCGGTTCATCGTCACCCGTGCAGTCAGGGGATTTTCGCGGCTCACTAGCCAGTTGGCCAGATCCAGGCGGTTGGCCCGGCGACCCGTCACGCCCAGGGCGGCGAAGGCCGCCGGCGTGGCGGGCTCCACGATCTCGCCCGTTTCGTCCTGCCAGTTGCCCCGGGGCAACACGCGCACGGTGCGCGGCTCGGGCAGGGACTGGGAAATCAACGTCGTAACCATCGTGCCGCGCAGGGCGGTGAGATCGCCCTCGGCTTTCGCGAGGGCCGTCCGCTCACCGTCGAGCACGGGCGTCGTGGCGAGGAAATAACTCCCCAGAGCCTGGTCGTGCTCGGGGGTACGGGCCATCAATTCGGTGGACAGCGCGGCCTTGACCGCCGGGGGCAGCGTGGGCCACGGGGTTCGGCTCGCGAGGGCATCGCCCGTCAGGCCGATTCGAAAACTGTCGATCTGGTGCCCCGCGAAGGAGGAATTGAAATCGAGCCGAACTTCCAGCATGCCGTCTTTTTCCAGCGTGACCGGCTGTGCCAGACGCAGCACAATCGCATGGTTCCCGCGCTGCTTGTGGGAATCGGCCGACCAGCCGCTCTTCACGTCATCGTCAAGTACGTTGGTAACGGGAAAACCTTCCTGCTCGTAGTCCGCCGCCGCCGATGCGAAGACCAGGGGCGTACCCTCGGCCTGGCCGGGAGCGCGCCAGGTCGCCGTGACTTTGGTGAGCAGGAAATTTCCGCCGCCGCGGGAAACACCACCGAGCAGGATGTCGTCCAGCACCTCGACCATCAAGGCCGAAACCGGGGCGCCGTGGCCCGGCAACTGGATCGTGTATTCGTCCTTTTCGCGCTCGGGACCGGAGGCCAGGATGCGCTTGTCGGGCATGACGAGAAAAGTGGTCTCGCCCTGGGCCTTAACCGACAACGGTTCGGGGCGTACCCACGGCTGGACAGATCCCTCTCGCTGTGCGGACAGGGCCGACTCCCAGGCTTTTCGGGCCTCTTTCAATGCGGGGGTGTCCGACGCCAGGGTCTGCTTGACCGTCTGGATCTCCGCGAGCAGTGCTGCCTCCCGGGCTTCCTGTTCGGGCGTGGGGAGGTACATGCGCGGCTCCCAGATGCCACCGGAACCGTAGACGCCCTGCTCTTCGATATCCGCGAAGAAGGCTTCAAACTGATAGAACTCGCGCGTCGAAATCGGGTCGTATTTGTGGTCGTGGCACTCGGCGCAGGCCATGGTGGTGCCGAGCCAGGCCGTCGAGGTCGTCCGCACCCGGTCGGCTGCGTACTTGGCGATGTATTCCTTCGCCTGCGCGCCGCCTTCGGCCGTTATCTGGTTCAGGCGGTTGTAGCCGGACGCCACTTTCTGCTCGCGGGTAGCATTGGGAAGCAGGTCACCCGCCAACTGTTCGCGGGTGAACTGATCGAAGGGCATATTCTCGTTGAAGGCCTTGATGACATAGTCGCGATAGGGCGAGATGCTGCGAAACTCGTCGCTGTGGTAGCCGTTCGAATCCGCATAGCGGACCACGTCGAGCCATTCCATGGCCATGCGCTCGCCATAGTGGGGCGATGCCAGGAGCGAATCCACCAGCGCCGCATAGGCCCCGGGGTCTGTGCTTTCCACGAAGGACTGAACTACGTCGGGCTTCGGGGGAATGCCGAGCAAGTCCCAATGCAGCCGACGCACCAGGGTGACTTTGTCCGCCGCCGCCATAGGCGGTACCCCGTCGTGTTCCAGCTTGCGCATCACAAAGGTGTCGATGGGATTCGTAGTGGCATCCGGAATCGCCGACACAGGTGCAAGTGGAATGTAAGACCAGTGGGCCTCAAAGGGAGCGCCCTGCGCCACCCAGGCCGCCAGCAAATCTTTCTGATCCTGCGAAAGCTGCCGTTCCTGATCGGGCGGCGGCATTTGCTCGTCGGGGTCCGCGCTCAGGATTCGCTTCACCAGCTCGCTGGCCTCAGGATGGCCGGGCGCCAGTACGGTCTGGGCCGACGTCTCGGGTAACGGCTGATCGAGCCGCAGTTCCGCTTTGCGCGCATGGGCGTCCGGCCCGTGGCACGCGAAGCACTTGTCGGAGAGAATGGGGCGGATATGCCGGTTGAAGCTGAGCGCTTCCGGGGTGGTCGCGGGCTCCACTGCGGATGCGGCGCAACCGGTCGCCAGGGCGCAAAGCGTAAATGTACTGCGCAAGATCATACTGCCATTCTCCACCGCCCCAGCTTTGGGAGCGAAAAACCCGGGCTTCAGGCTGCGGCCTGTCGCCTGAAAAAAGAATGCTGCCGCCCCCACCGGAACCCGGCCAGAGCAGCAGCACCCAAACTCATATAATCAGGCTACGTCTGGATTGCACTTCTTGCAGACCGCGCCCGCCGTCCGGGCTTCCACACAGCAGGGATGGTCGCAGTCCTTGCTCGCGGCCTGGGCCGTCGCGCAACAACTGCCGTCCTTGAACTTCAAGGCCACGGGAGCGGGCGTTACGGCGGCTGCGCCCTTGGGGTTGCACTTCGCGCACGCGGTCTTAGCCGCCCACGCTTCGGCGCAGCAGGGATGGTCGCACAATTTGCCGCCCTCAAACGCTTTCAGGCAGCATCCCTCGGCATCGAACTTGGTCACGATCGCCAGCAGGGCTTCCGCGCCGGCGTTACACTTGGTGCAAACGGTGTTGGCCTTGCGGGCTTCCTCGCAGCACGGGTGATCGCAGACTTTGTTTTCCGCAGCGGACTTGGAACAGCAGCTATCCGCCGTGAACAGTTCCTTCGGCATAACCTTCGCCACCGCCGTCGCCGGAACCGCAGCCGGGTCAATGCCCAAATCGATCTTCAGGTTCGGCAGCGCGGCCTTCAAGGCATCCGCACCGGCCGCGGTCACGCCCGTCTGCCACAGGAATATTTTTTTCAGGTTGGACAACGGGGCGAGCTGGGCCAAGCCGGCATCCGTCACCTGGGTACCATACAAATTGAGGTACTCCAGATTCGCCAGACCGGCCAAATGCACCAGACCGGCATCGGTGATGCCGGTGCGCTCCAGATGAAGCCGCGTCAACTTGGGCAGCCCCGCCACGGTCGCGAGACCGGCATCCGTGATCTTCGTGCCTGCCAGGTTCAGCCAGGTCAACTGGGCCGAAAGGGGCGCCAGAGTCGCGAGCTGTTCGTCGGCGATGGTGTCGCCGACCAGATGGTAGTCCACGCGCACTAGCGGTGATTTCATATCCAGGGGCATGGCCAGGCCGCCAAGACTCGACACCGCTTCCAGTTGGGCGGGATCGGCGGGTGCCGTGTTCTGGGCCAGCACTTCGAGCACATCCACGGGCGCGGCAGCCTGATCAGCGGGGGCCGCACCGCCTTTCCAGTCGCCGAAGTTCGCACCCTCGGTAATCCACGTGTGGATTAATTTGGTCTGCTCTTCGGTCAACGGGTCGCCCTTGGCCGGCATGATATCCGGATCGTCCTTCGGCAGAATCGTCAACTTGTACATGGTGCTCTCTTCAGGCTTGCCCGCCACGAAGATGGGACCGTTCTCGCCCCCCTTGGTGAAGGCCTCAAGAGAATCGAGCTTCAGATCGCCCTTGTCCTTGTCGCCGCCGTGGCAGGAGACACACCGTTCCTGAAGGATCGGCCAGATCACATCATTGAACGACACCCCTTCTGCACCGGCCCGGGGCGCTACCCCCAGCACAAGACCGGCCACGACCGAGCCCAAGGCGATTGCCCGGACCATGTTGTTCATGTTCTTCAAGCCAATCATTTTCCTGCTCCGATTTTTTAGGGGCGATTCCGGCCTGCTCTCACCGGAAAACGTCCAGTTGTGCACCTTAGTTTTGAGGCTGTGCGGACGCCTGGGCCGCGGGAGCAGCCTCCTCGCCTTTCCAATCGCCGAAGTTCGCACCTTCGGTAATCCACGCGGCTATCGCCTTGGTCTGTTCTTCGGTAAGCGGATCGCCCTTGCCCGGCATGATATCCGGATCATCTTTCGGCAGGATCGTGAGCTTGTAGAATGTACTCTCTTCCGGCTTGCCCGCCACGATGATCGGGCCGTTTTCGCCACCGGCCTTAAAGGCTTCCAGCGTGTCAAGACGCAGTTCGCCTTTGGACTTCTCGGGGCCATGACACGAAATGCAGCGTTCCTTCACGATGGGGAGGATCGTGTCCTTGAACGAAACGCCCTCGGCCTGAGCCGGGACTGCCAGGAGATTACCCAGCATGAGCGCGGCCACAAACGAACCACTGGCAACCATCCGGCCAGCGCCGGTCTTCGCATTCAACTTCAACATCGTTACTACTCCGATTCTTTCGCATGGCCGATGAGGTACGCCCGTGGTGGCCATTACTACACTTGTTTTCGATGACAGCGACTCAGATTACACGGCCCATCTGGGACCGCAGGTTTTTGGAGGTACTTCACTGAATTACGATGGTAGCGCGACCGGCAAACGCATTGCAAATGCCGATTTGATGCCTCCGGTCTGGTTCAGCTCCATGTCTTGAGGGGATGTTCCCGCTTTTCCAGCGGAATCGCAACGCGCTTGCCCTGCACATGAGCATCGAAGACCGCCTGGACCATTTCCTGGGCTTTGGCGCTGTCCTGCATGGAGGTGGCGGGCAATCGATCTTCTTCAATGGCGGCGATCAGGTCCGCCACGATGGGCGCGTGCCGATCACGCTTCTGATCCGTTATAGCGATGACTGGCGCGCCGGGCAGGGCCTTCCACGTGCTGATGACGGTCCCATCCGCCGCCGTGCGCGGAATCCAGCCGGAATCGTCGAGCCAGAGCACTTCGGGCACAATGGAATTCATCACGGCCTCCGGCGTGGGCTTTGCTTCGGGCTGGGGCTGGCGGCTGAAGGTGTCCATCTTGATGGAGATGACGCCCTTGGTCCCGTATATATCCAGACCCCAGCGACCGCCCGACTGCTCCTTGGTGAACATGGAGCTGAAATGGCCCGCCGTCCCCTTGGCAAAGCCAAAGGTCGCATGAATGCGATTGCCCACCACGGGTCCGAGGGGTTCGGACGCTTCCCGGATGTTGGCTGGAGTCGCCGCCGCGCCGTTGTGGGTGATGTCAGCCTGGCACCAGCTCGCATCGCCCAGCAGATAGCGCATGAGATCGAAGAGGTGCGTGCCCAGCACAATCATGTCTTCCGAACCCGCGCGCCCGTCTTCCTTGCCCCGGCTTCGCGCCTCCACCACCGTGCCGATCAGCTTATCGTCGATGATGCACTTCTTCACGTGGGCCAGGGTCGCCGTCTGGCGGAAGTTATAGGCCACGGCCCACTTGAGGTTTTTCCCCTCCACCGCCGCCACCATGGCGTCCGCCTCGGCCATATCCACGCACAAGGGCTTCTCCAGGAAACCATGGGCACCGACCGCCACACAGGCGTCGATGTATTCCTTGTGATGGATGGTCCAGCGCGGCCCCACAGCCACCAGGTCCGGCTTCTCCTTCTCCAGCATTTCCTTATAGTCCGCATAGAGGGTCGTGGCCTTGCACTCGGCGCCGTACTTCACCCGGCCCTCTTCATCGGGATCGGCCAGGCCCACCACTTGCACGCGCGGGCTCAAATCGAAGGCCAGGTGCATGTCGTGGCCATAGCCGCCCTGCTTGCTGTCGCCAATGATGCAGGCGCGATACGTCTTCGGGCTGTCCTGCGCCGACGCGCGAAGGCCCAGGCTCGCCGTGGCCGCCGCAGCCCCGGCAAGAAACACTCTGCGATTGATTTCCATGACGGGCTCCTCAACACTGAATGGCAGATCGACGAGGCCGGGTGCCTCCGAACTGCGGAATGGGTGAATAGATTTGATACACTGGGCAACTGCAACCCGCGCGATAGCGAGCACACAGCCAGCCTCAAGAGTATTCAACAATCGCCCCCCGTATTCAAGGTTTCGAAAGGTCCCCATGGAGCCCCTCCCCCGCGGCACCGCCGTTATTATCGTAGACCACGGCTCGCGCCTCGCCGCCGCCAACGCCATGCTGGATGACGTCGTCGCCATGTATCGAAGCATCGCAGGCGCGGAAATCGTAGAAGCCGCCCATATGGAACTCGCCAAACCCACCCTGGAGGACGCCACGGCCCGTTGTGTGGCCCTCGGTGCCACCTCTATTGTGGTCCATCCCTATTTCCTGGCACCCGGACGCCACAGCACCGGCGACATCCCCCGCATGGTCGCGGACCTTGCCCCCCACTATCCCGAAATCTACTTTCGCGTGACCGAGCCTCTGGGGGTGGATGCGATCATGGTCCGGCTCATGCACCAGCGGATCGTAGAAGCCCTCGCCCGAGATTAGACTCCAGACTCCAGACTCCGTAATTCATAATTCATAATTATCTCCCCTTGCGGCGTTCACCCGAATATGCTACAAGAGACGCACTGAGACAACCCCAACCACCCAAATAAGGAGCCCAGCTCGCGTGACCGCCCCCAAAAGTCCCCTCCGATGCGGCAACACGGGGTTCCTTTGCCTTATGGACGACCGATTTCTCGTAGAGATCCTGGGGCTGGAGCGCAATCAGATCTGGACGACTTTTCCGGGCGTCTGTTATCCCCTGGCTGGCATGGGCGGGCGATTCGAATTTCACAACGAAACCGGGTTCATCGCCTATAACGTTCAGGTGCTGCGCTACGCGGACCGGCCCGAGTCGGGCATCATCCTGGAGCGGAGCGAAAGCGCCGACCAGCGGACCCACCGCACCTCCTGGCGCGTGCCCACCGACATCAATGTGGTATTCCGGACGCCCCACTCCCAGGAGCGCTATTCCGCCGTGATGGAGGATCTCAGCGCCGAGGGCGCCCTGATCCGCGCCCATCCCGTCCTGCCCGTCCGCACCCCGATAGAAATGACCTTCGCCCTGGATCGAGTTCATGGTCAGCAGACCATGGAAGGCCGGATCTGCTACGCCCACGAAGAGACGGAGCTGCGAGCTCCCGCCGCCCTGCGTTATGGCGTGCGCTTTTCAAACATGACCCCGGCCACCCGACGCCTGTTGACCCTTTATCTGTACCACCACGTACGCAAGCTCTACCCCAAAGATGTGGCCGCCATGTATCCCCGGACCCGACGCAAGGTGACAGAATAGCGCGAGTATGGAGGGGGGGCTTTCCAGCCCCCCATTTTTCTCCCACTGTACACGTTGAGTATTTCCCACGAAGTTTCCGTGCGGCTGCCTTGCACAGATCGGGGGCTGGAAAGCCCCCGCTCCGAACTGCCCAAGTATGCTATAATAATCCCCATAAGGAGGTATCAAACCATGCGTTACTGCCGATTTCTTCTCCCGGCCCTGCTCCTTCCCGGGTGCATGGTCGAAATGCTGACCACCACCGCGATCCAGGCCGATTTGCAGGCCAAGCAGGCCGGCTCCGCCCAGCAGACCCTCTCCAACGTCAAGACCGACACGGGCCAGATGAACCTGCAACGGGCCGTGGACCTCTACCAGGCGGAAAAGGGAAGCTATCCCACGTCCCTCGATCTGCTCGTACCCAATTTCATTGACGCCATCCCGCCTCGGGGTGATGGCGGAGCCTTTGGCTACAATCCCCTCGTGGGCAAGGTCCTCGAAACGGATGCCGGCCCCACGGCGGCGGATTATCTCACGATGGAGAAGATAAAGACGGCCATCAATGCCTATGGAACCCGCACCGGTCTCTATCCCCCCACACTGGATACCCTGGCCCAGAGCGGCGACCTGCCCGTTATGCCCCGGACGGAGAGCGGCCAGCCCTTCAACTACAACAATCAGAATGGGGCGATCAGCCATCCGCTGGAGGGACCGGTGGCGGCGGCCATGCCCGCGCAAGCGCCGCAATCAGGAGGTATGGCACCGGTGGGTGGGGGCGGGCCTCTGGGTGAGGCCATGACCGGCATCGCCATGCAGGAACAACTTAACAGCAACAGCAATGCAGGAACAACGGCGGCGGGAACGCGCGGTCGGACAGGCGCGCGGAGTGCGGCGGCGGAGCAGGGCCAGCGGCAGGAAAAAGCCCTGGACGATCTGGGTTTCTAAGAAGATTACCCCAAGGTGCCTGAGGCGCCGGTGCTCCCACGCATCGGCGCCATTTCCTTTTGTAGGCCACCCGCAGGCGGCCCTCCTCCCAGGTTAATGGCCTTAGTGCACCTTTTGGGTAGGCACCAGGCGTATGGTCTCTTCGTAGGTCAGACGGCCAAACCAGCCTTCTTTCGGATTGCGCCGAACGTCCAGCACCTTGTATCCCCAAAGGGAATGAAGCCACCAGGCACGGACCCACGAATGCGTGGTCAACGAGGGATTGTCAGGTATTCCGTATGAAGCCATAACGTCTACCTCCTTGTAGGTGTTGTCCACCAGGTTTGTTTGGCGAACGCTGCTCGCCCAACTACTGCGCCTTGCTGCAGCAAATGAAGTATACCACGCGATTTTCAAATGTCCAGTAAAAAACGAAGAATTTTTGACGGAAGATTATTGACGAAATCTTAACCAGAAAAACACGGTGGATCCTGTATACTCAGGGCCTTTTTGCGCCTTCGTGGCTTTCCGCTATATCTTTCCGATTGCTCACGGGCAATGACAGGCCCTCGGAAGCGACAAAAAAAGCGCGCCAGAGAATTAGTCTGGCGCGCTTGAAGCGTACTACTATATGGCGTACCCGAGAGGAATTGAACCCCTAACCTTCTGATCCGTAGTCAGACGCTCTATCCAATTGAGCTACGGGTACGCAGTGCTCGAAAGCAGTGAAAGAATAGCATAAAAAACCGGGCTCGTGCAACTTTAACACGCCAAAATGTCATCGGCCCCTTCAGGTAACCGACTGTCCGGCGTAGGCCTGCACCTCGTCGTGCTTGTACTCCAAGGCGATGCCCGCCTCCTGGAACATGGCCTCGGATTCGGCCCCGGTGTGGTATTTGCGCTCGCACACGACGCGCTCGATGCCGCAGTTGATAATCAGCATGGCGCAGACCCGGCAGGGCGTCATCCGGCAGTAAAGGGTGGAGCCCTTCAGGGACACCCCGAGCTTGGCCGCCTGGCAGATAGCGTTTTGTTCGGCGTGGACCGTGCGCACGCAGTGCTGGGTTACCGAACCGTCGTCGTGGGTCACCTTCTTAAACAAATGGCCCACTTCGTCGCAGTGGGGCAGGCCCATGGGCGAGCCCACGTAGCCCGTGACCAGGAGCTGCCGGTCCCGGGCGATGACGCAGCCGCTGCGCCCGCGATCACAGGTCGCCCGCTTCGCGATGGTATTGGCCACTTCCATGAAATAGTCGTCCCACGAGGGGCGCACGTGTTCTTCCGCCATGGTCTCGCCTTTCTCCTTCCGGCCCGAGGGCCTGCCAGCCGTCCGCAGTATACGGCAGACAGGGCTCCAGTCCAAACAGGCCGACGCGATCAACGTCGCAGATGCGTCCAGCCGGACAGGGTCAGGCAGGCCAGGGCGAAAAGCAGCAAATCACCACGATTCGCCGACGCCACCTTCACGCCCTCAAGGCGGCAGCCTGGCGGCTCACCTTCACCTTCACCTTCACCTTCACCTTCACCTTCACCTTCACCTTCACCTTCCGCGCCGTCGAATCCGTAGGTCGTGATCGTGCTGCCGCCGTCGAGGTTTGAATAGCAATGGATCAAGCGAATGTCGGCGGCGCGCAATTCCTCGAGCACCGCTGCGGATAGCCCCTCTTCAAGCTGAGGCTCGAAGATAAAGTGCTCGGAGAAATTGTGGTGTTCGGGTCGGTAGGTCTGGGAGAAGAACCCGGTCAGCACGATGGGCTCGTCGGTGTAACCTTCGATTCGGGATTCTTCCCATCGCACGAGGGGCGCGGTGTAGCCCGCGGAGACGCCTCTGGGCGGGGCGGGCCAATAGTAGGCCGTCGTGATCTTGACGCCCCCAGGCCCTTCACAAACCCGCTCCTGGCGCAAGTCCCCCTCATGCGCGCCCGTACGGGCCACCGTGAGGAGCACCGTCTCCTGCGTGACGCTGGTGGGCTCCCCGGCCCAGTCCACGCCGGGCTCGGGCCGCGCATAGGTCACTTCCATAGGAATCAGGCCCCCGCTGGCATCGGTCAGGGTGAACAGGGGGTTGTCGGCCGGAGAAACCAGCGCCGGAAACTGGCTGCTCAGGGTGTAGCGTCGTGGATTCCCCAGTGCATTGAAGGCCCACGCATCGCGGCTGGTCTCCTCGGCGTAGCTATGGCTGAATTCGGGAAACTCGGCGAGCGGTGCCGCAAAATTGCGCACCTGGCCCTCGGCCGCATATTCGATTTCGGCTTCGCTGAAGATCGTCTGAGTAAGGTTTTCCTCGCTGAGTTTCAGGCCGTCGGTGCCGATTTGCAGTCGGGTCTTCAGGCGGTGGTTCGCAAACACTTCGCCGTACTCACCCTGGAAAGTGACCAGCTCCGCCGTGCCGCCGAGCAGGAAAGGGACAACCGAGGGCGTCGCGTCGGGTCGGGGCACCTCGCGCACCTGCTTGATGATCAACGTTCCATCGCCGACGTTCTTCTTATACTCAAAATCGAGAACGAACTCCGCCCGGTCATGAACTTCGGCGAATCGGTCGGCGGCCAAGGCCATCAGCGCGGCCAACTGTCGGTAATCCGTCTCCCAGTCCATGACCGTCGCGCCAAGGGGAACGCGGCTGGATGGCTTGAGGAAGGTGGCGTAGGTCTCGCCAAAGGCCGTCTGCACCTCCACCTCCTCCGGCAGGGCGCCCCCCTCGGGATTGGACACCGACTCGGCGCCAACCTGAGTCACGAGGTGTACTCGATCGAAAAAGGTGTCTCGTGTCAGGGTGGCCACGCCGTTGGCCTGCTCATCGTCGTCGGGAAAGGAGTGGTGGACCAGGATCGCCATGCCCACCTCGGCTTCGTCCAGATCGTGGCGCAGTCGCTCCAGGAAGGCGTTGTCATTGTAGAAACTCGCGAAGACCCGCCGTATGGCGCGGAAGACGCCGCGCTCGTCGTCTTCATCCGCTTCGCAGCGGCAGGGGCCGACTTCGTCGCCATCGAGTTCATCGGCCAGGCAGCCGCTGAAGCTGTCGTAGAGGCCCGCCCCGGTGAACTGGCCGCTGTCCTCCACGTTGGTGGAGCTGCGGAAGCGCAGGTTGCGCTCGGGGTCAAAACCGTACTGGGGATCCTGCAGGGCCTCCAGCACGCCCGCGCGGGCCGCCTCCGAGAAGGACGTGGCGCTGACGTCCTTAATCAGATCACGCACCGCCTCCAGATCCGTATTCAGCGTGGCAATGCTCGCGGGCGGATAAGCATAGCCGCCCAGGCGCGCTTCAATGGCCTCGCGCAGCGTCCCGCCACCCGCAACGGGCTGCGCC
>JBIJDL010000312.1:0-7628 GCA_044344195.1 Candidatus Hydrogenedentales bacterium | reverse complement strand
GTCCACGCGGAAGAAGCGCCGCCCGGTAACCCCGACGCTGACTGGATCGGCGAAGCAGGTGAAGTCATCCGGCGACACGACGGCCATGTTGAAGCTGTAGCCCGCTTTGACCCGGCCCTCGAACCAGGAATCATCCAGGAAGGCTGTGCCCGCGCCATCCGTCTCCGCGACCAGCTCGGCGAGGTCGCCAAAGGTCCGGCGGGCGGTGGAACAGGCAATCTGCCCGGCGCAAATCGTTCTCAGGTCGCTCACGGCGGCGGCCTCGTTGGCCTGAATGCGGGAGCGGAGCAAATTGGGAATGGCGATGGCGGCGATTATGGCGATAATGGCAACGACCATCATCCATTCGATGAGGGTGAAGCCGTCCTTCCTTTGCAACATGCTTATCTCCCGAACCGGATTGCGCGGCCGAATTGTCGTGTTCCCATTCAAGGATTGCTACCCAAGTATTGCATTATCCCTTGAAGAAACGGGACCCGCAGTGTACCCCCGGAGCCCCCCGGAATGTAAAGCGGACGGCGAGGCTGGTTGGCCTCGCCGTCCGGGGGTTATACCCTTCTTGCGCCTTGCGATACCGGAGTGTTACTCACCGATCGGGTCGCTGGCGGCGTCGGCGTCGGCGCCGTCGGCGTAGCGAATCACACCGCTGGAGTCGGTGAAGAAGCCCTTGCCACCCGTCGTGCCGTATACGGCCGCGTTGGCGTTGGCGGTGAAGTTGTTCACGTCGCCGCCGAGCACGTAGTTATAGCCGCTCTTCGTGCCGGCCCAGTTGCCGTCGAGGAACGAAGGGGTCGCGCCGGTAAGGTCCGCGAAATCCGCCGTGTATTCATAGTTCGCGGCGTGGTAGGCCACTTCTGAACCCACGATGGTGCGCAGGTTGCCGATAGCGCTGGATTCGTTGGACTGCATGCGCGAGCGGAGCAGGTTGGGAATGGCGATGGCGGCGATGATGGCGATAATGGCAACCACGATCATCAATTCAATCAGCGTGAAACCCTTGTTAAACTTTTTCATGTGCAATTCCTCCTGTTGGATTGTTTCGTTACGCAAACTCGTTAAACCAGTTCCCACCCGAGGGACCCGATTGCGCTTGTTCAACTGTTGATATCACTAGGGCAATCGCCGTGCCAACAATTTCGCTATACCAGTAAGTCCATTTATATCAACGATTTACGATATAAATGGCCCCGCGTAACCGCGCTGTGGACCGGAGCGATTTCCGGAATCGGGCTCCGAAAGGCGGCTCCAAGTGACAATTTTCGGCGCAGCGGCAGAAATCAGGGCCCTGTTCATAGAACAAACGGCACGGGTTGAACTGGGTATCCTTAGCGGTCACAATGAGACGGGAAAAGCGGGGGACGGAAACAACGTGCGCCCGGCAGGGGTTCGGCGCAACAGTGGAGTGCTCTAGATGCTGGTTCGTATCGTTTGCGCCGTAGGCTGCCTGGTCGTTTCGATCTGGGCGAGTGCCGAAGATTCCTTTCTCGCGCGTACCCGGGGCGCGCTGGACGCCGCCGCACAGGAAATGCCCGCCATCACCGCGGCTGCGGAAGCCACGGCAAGGTCTCTGGCGGGTGGGGGTAAGTTCTGGGCGGCTGGCCACCCTGCGCTGGTGAGCGAGTTCTCCGGTCGCGCCAGCGGCTTTATGTACCTCAAAGGCCTCCAGCTCGATCAGGCCGCCCCCGGCGACACCATCCTGTACACACCCGGCGGCGTCGACAACGCCGAGGAACTGGCCACCGCCACCATCGCCGCGAAGGGCGCCACGCTCGTGTGCGTTGGTGGAAGCGCGCCGGAAGGGGCCCATGCCCTGAGCGCCTCCACCGAATCGGGCTTGTCCCCAACTCTCGCGGGCGCCATCACAGGGTGGGTCTACCTTGCGGAGACCATCGCCGCCCTGACGCGCGGAGGCAAAATGCCGGTGATCTATGAGACCATCGGACTCTACAGCGGCTTTCAGCGCATCGCGAAGTTCGAGCAGCAGGGCATCTATTGGCACGAGCCCCACACCGTGACCGCCATTCCCCCCGGCACGCTCGGCCTCGCCTACACGGCCACCCTGAGCACCATGCTGGAGCGTGTGGAGCGGGAAATGGGGCCGCGCATCGCCCTGACCGCCACATGGAGCGCCGAGGCCCACGCCGCGGGCAAACAGACCATCATGTACAACATGGGCCACATGTTTCCCCACGAAGTGGCCGACACGGAAATCGGCACCCTCTTCAAATCGGAAGTTTGGTATTCGGGCTTCTCCCAGATGCCGCCCCCCGATGATCCCTATGGCCCGGGCGATGTGTTGCTCCACATCGGCTATCAGCACCCGCCCTATGAGCTATTGCCACGGGCGAAGCACGCCGGGGCCAAGGTGGCCTATGTGGATATCCTCCAGCACCGGGACTTTCCGAACAACGACAGCAATGTGCTCTGGATTGACCCCATGTGGCCCTGGGCCGATGGTGTGGTGCAAATCCCCAACTACGACGTGCCCGCCTGTCCGGCGTCGGGGGTGATCAATTCCGCCATTGCCTGGGAGATCTACCGCCTCACGCGGGAGGCACTCGACTCAAAGAAGTAGACAGACCAAGGGAGGCTCGATTTCAGCGCCTGCCCTGCGGTATGTCATCGCTATCCCCCGCGACCTTGTTCGACGCCTCAAGCTGTCGTGCAAGACCCTCGTAGGCCGCTTCATGGGCCTCCAATGTTGCGGCATGGCGGCGTGCCGCGAGCGCCATGAGGATCAGGATGATGGCCACGATGGCCATGCCCTGAAACAGGGCCAATTGGCTGTCCAGCACGCTCGTGGTGTTTCGCAGCAGGATACCGCTGATCCCCAGGGTGATGGCGATGAGGTAGATGAAGAAGACGGCCTGGCGCTGGGTGAAGCCAAACCACACCAGCCGATGGGAGAGGTGGTCGGGTGCGCAATGATCGATCACGGATCGAAAGGTCCGCGTTTCGCCCTTGATGATCCGCGCGATGATGATATAGGCGAAATCGAAGAGGGGCACACCCAGGATCAGCACGGGAATGGTGGATGCGATGATCCGGTTCTCCGTCCACTCGCCCATGACGCCCAGGGCCGCCAGGGTGAAGCCGAGAAAGAAGCTGCCCGAATCACCCATGAAAATCCGCGCGGGCTTGCTGTTAAAAATCAGGAAGCCGAGGTTGGCCCCCATGAGCCCCACCGCCAGCATGCCGAACCACGACAAGCTCGTCTCCCCGCCCACCTCAATGTAGGTCTGTACCGCAATCGCGAAGAACATGCCCGCGACAATGAAAGCCAGGCCGGAGGCGAGCCCATCCATGTTGTCGGTGCCGTTGAAGGCGCTCGTCACGCCCACAATCCATAAAATGGTGACGGCCACGTCCAGAAAAGCGTTCTGGAACAGATTAATGCGGACGTCGAACTGAGAGAGAATCAACGTGGCCGCCACCAAAGTGATGAGCTTGTAAAAGCCGGGAATTCCACCGATATAGTCGTCCAGCGCCCCCACGACCAGACAGATAAAGGCCCCCAGCAGGATGCCGTTCATCCCGTCGCTCCGGTAACCCGGTAACAGCACCGCCGCCGCGAACGCGCAAAAGATGACGATGCCACCGCCGCGCGGCACGGGCGCCGTGTGGATCTTGTTGGGGGATGGGGGATCCATCATGCCGAGCTTGCGGAAGATAATGATTCCCAGAGGCATCGCCAGCGCGGCGATCAGAAAAGCCGTCGTACCTACCAGAAAATAGGTACGCGGCCAGTACTCGAGTTCAGTCAGCAACATCCGTGTTTTGTGCGCCTCGGGGGCCGGTCAGGGCGTCCACCTGGGTCGTTTTTCCGGGGCGCTTCAGCGCCCATGGTGCGTTTCATAAAACGCTCTTATGGATTTTATCACAAATGACGATTCGGCGGTAGCCAGCGCCGGATAGATCGGCAGCGATAGATTCTCCTGGTGGGCGCGCTCCGATCGTGGACATTCCCCGCCCAGCGTGTGATGGGCCGGACGATACACGGGGCGGCAGGCCCCGATCCCGCACCCGGCCAGCCACGCTTCCAGTGCATCGCGCTCGGGCGTGGCGATGACATAGCGGAAGTGTATGCTGTTATTGATTCGGGGCCGCTCCAGGGGCAGGCCCGCGAGTCCGGCGTCATACTCGGCGGCAATCTCGGCGCGGCGCGCGATAAAGTCCGGCAGGCGCTTCAATTGAACCCGCCCCATGGCCGCCTGAAAGTCGGTCGTCTTGTAGGCGCGGCGCACTTGAAAGTCGTCCCGGTTGTCGTAGTCGCGCAGGTCTCGGGCAAGTTCCGCCAGCCCTTGATCGTCCGTCAGGAGCATACCGCCCTCGCCCGTGGTCATCATCTTGGTGGCGTAGAACGACGCAATCGCCAGGATGGATGCGTTACCCGTGGGGCCGCCGATGGAATGGGCCAGATCCTCAATCACCGAAGGATTTTTGGGCAGTCGCGCCGTCGCGCCGAAAAGGTGGGGGACGATCACCCCCATCACGGAATCCGGCACACGATCCGGCTCGATGTTGTAGTCCGCGCCGATGTCGCAGAGGACGGGCGTTGCCCCCTGCCACGCCACCGCCTGGGCCAGCGCCGCGCAGGCATAGGAAGGTATCGCCACGGTATCGCCCGACGACACACCCATCCCGATGAGCGCCAGATGGAGCGCCGCCGTGCCGCTGCTCACCGCCACCCCGTGCTTTCGACCGACCAAGGCGGCGCACTCGTGTTCAAGGGCCGCTACTTCGTGGCCCTGGGCCAGATGGCCACGTTCCAGCACGCGCTGCACGGCGGCCATTTCCTCGGGGCCAATGGTCGGTCGGCTATGGGGTATCGAGAGGCTGTCCAAGAAGCACACTCCGTGATTGAGGTCCGCAATGCATCAGAAGATCCAGGATGGAAAGATCGGTAACGAAAGGGCCATGGGTCTGGGGATATCCCACCGATTTCCACGCCTGAATCTCCAGCGTGATTCCGGCCGCCGCCAGTTCCTCAACGTCGAGATAGGTGTCGAGGGCATAGGCACCCGTCAGGTAGGTCGTGCCACCGGCCGCGCGGATCAAGTTCACCAGTCGGGTCGTCGCTTCGCCCGGCGCCTCCATTTCCGAAGAATACAGGATCGGCGTCGTGATGCCGAGGGCGTCCAGAAAGAAAGGCAGCATGGCCCGGTTCAAGTCATTCAGCGATTCCCAAGTCCGCGCATAAAATTCCCTGAGTGCGGGGGCGCAACTATCAAAAAAAGGCGCGTGGCGGTAATTCTGCTCGATGCTCCGCCAGTGCTTCGCGGCCCAGTTGCGCTTGTTGTCGATCTGGACCGCATTCAGCGACTGGGCGAAGCGGTCAAAAACGGGCACCGTCAGCATGATCGGGCCCTGGGGTGTCTTGATGCGATTCCGGTTCTGATAGCCGTTCTTGTTGTACTGAATATTGTCCAACACCACAAAAACGTCCGAGCACGCAATTTTGTGAAAATAGCGTAGCCAAGGCAGATAGTGAAGCTGATGAATCCCAACCAACACGAATTACGAACTCCCTGCGGGTCGATCGCCCCAGGCGACACACCATCCCCGCACGAATATACGCCGCCCGCACCCCCACCGCAAGCCGCCGCCCGCCTTCAGACTCCGGACTTCCTTCGTTGCAACCTTTTCGCCCCCTTGCGTATGGTACTGGACATGCTCTCTTCCTTGCGGCACACCAAAATCGGGCTTGCGGCGCTCCTCGCGTTCGCCGGGCTCTGCCTGCCCGCCTTGGGCCAGCGCGTGGCCGTAGTTACGGAAGCGCGAAACTCCCTGGGCGAGGCGGCTCGACTGACGCTCCACAGCGCGGATTTCACCACAGGAGAGAGCCTGCCCGATGGCCACGTGCTCCCCGGTTCGAGCCTCATGGCACCGCTGGTATTCGACCCGGCCCACGGTGGTGTGCTGGCGAGCAGCGGACAGGCCTGGCGCGGGGGCAATCTCAAAGCGTTGCATCTGGAAAGTGCTCTGGGCGCGTTCCACGTTGCACCTTTCAATCCCTGGGTTGGCGCCAACACCGCCACAGAGCCCGGATGGCGCGACTGGGTCGTGGGCGTGGTGGAGGACCAGCGGACCCTCAGTTTTCTCCGCATTATGGCCGCTGTTCGGCATGACGTCTCCGGCGCATGGCGGGGCAAGCTTCAGGCCCGCCCCTGGCCCCCCGAGGGCACTCCGGGGCGTGTTCCATCGCTGGAGGGCGACACGCCTCTGGACCTCGCGCCCCGTTTTGTCTTTCCCCTGCGCACCCGGAGCTTTCTCGCGGTCGGTGTGGCGGAGGGCGGCGGACTCGTGCTGTTGCAGCGCGCCGACCCCGCACTGGGTACCGCAGAGCCACCCCGGCCCATTGCGGACGGCAGCCACCCCGCTGATCAGCGGCACCTGGCGGCGGCCGCGCTGGCACCGGAAGAAAATATTCTGTGGGTACTTTTTTCCGCGCTGGCCCTGAGTGAGGACGGCACCACGCCCGAATCGTGGCTCTATGCCGTGGATCTCGGGAGTATGGCGCTCCCGGGAGCGCCCCTCGCGATTCCTGGCGTCGCCGCCGCGGGTTTCCAGGCCCTTTCAGCCGGCCCCGGCGGGATATGTTGGGTGGCCACGCGCACGCCCGGCACGGACTTTGGTCGCGTGGCCCGGGTCACGCTGGCGACCTCCGGGCTTTCGGAGACCCTCTCGCTGCCGCTGGTGGGTGTGGAGCAATCCCTTTCCGTCGCGGCGGCCCCAACCACCAATCAGGTGCTCGTGGCCGTGGATTCGCGTGTCCAGTATATAGAGCACGGCGAGAACGCGACCGGATTCACGGGCTACGTTGCGCCCATCGCGCTGGCCCGCTGGACTGAATCCGGTCCCGTCATTGGCGAGGGCAACCGCCTCCACCGCGTGTCGCTGCCCGAATGTACGCCCGAGGCGACCCTTGCGTTTCAAAGCGGTTGGGTGGCTGATTTCCTGGAGATTCCGGCAAGCACCTTTCCCCAGCCCGACGCGGATGCCGACGGTATCGATGATGACGCCGAACGCCGTCAGCAGACCCGCCCGGATCAGGCCGATTCCGATGGCGACAGTATCCCCGACGGCAGCGATCCTTTTCCCAGCGCGCCCTCGCCCCAGTTGAGGGTGGGCGCGGAGGTGGTCTTTCCCTATTCCGCCGTGGGCCGCCAGTTGCGCGCGCTGCAGATAGAAAGTCTCGGCGCACCCGATGCCCAGTGGCAAATCGATTTTGATGCCGAGGCCCTGCCCTGGCTGCGGGTCCATCCCCGGAACTTTCGCGGCTCGGGCCAGGCCTATATGGGCGTGGATCCCGAGCTTTTCGACCCCGCTGGAGTAACCTCGGGCACCATCCAGGTCTCCCTCGCAGGAAAGCCCAAGGGCAGCCGGCCCGGTTATGCGGCGGCCTACAGCCCCGCCACCGTCCACATCCGCGTGGAGCCGCCCCGCGATCCCCTCCGCACCATGCTGTGGCTCTGGCCCGCAGCCCCGGGCTCACCGGGTTTCCGCGACGCCTCGGACCCCCAGGACCTTCGGGCTTTGGGCGATCTGGCGGCGGGCTTCCCCTATCACTTCTCCCATGTGGAGCACTCCGGCCCTGTGTCCGGGGCCCTTGAGGGCTACTCGGTCGT
>JBIJDL010000300.1:0-7949 GCA_044344195.1 Candidatus Hydrogenedentales bacterium | reverse complement strand
TATCCGGTATGAACTCATAGACAATTGAACCACCCGCGTCGCTGCGCTCCGAAAGATGGCCGCTTTCCCGCGGAATGAGTGGCCGCCTTCAATCGGAATAGGTGGCCGCAATCGTCGGAATACGCAAAGGAGATCCAGAATGATGAGATCTATCTTGATGGAGCGGGTAATCTGCAGGGCGGCCTCTCCCTCCTCCGCTTCAGATACCTGATAGCCATTCTGCTGCAACAAGGTGCTCAGCATCGCTCGGATCTGGGGCTCGTCGTCTACAACGAGTATGTGGCTCATTCCGCGTTCCAATCTCTTGCTTTTGGTGCCCCTGGGCAGGTGGCGAAAAAGCAGTAGCCCCCTCAACCTTTCGGATTGCCCGTCGCAGTGAGTATACCATGAATTCTGTTCCCGTCGAGGAATTTCCAGTGGCCCGCACACGGGGCCGGAGCGATCAGGCGGGGTCGGCCCAGTTCCACACCTTCATCGCCTGAAGTGCGCCGGGGGTGGCGAGGGCGGCCGAGAACCCCGGCGCGACTTGGAGAGGAGCAATCTCCCAAGGCGTTCCGCGCCGCTCCGGCAGGTCAATCTCGATCACGCTGGCCCTTCCTGCCGCGACTTCGACCGTGAATTTGTCCAGCGGCGTGGCCAGTCCCGTACCCCAGGCTTTGAGTAGCGCCTCTTTGCTGGTCCAGCACTGATAGAAGGCGGGGCACTGTTCCGCCTCCGGGAGCGCCATCAGTTGCTCTCGCTCATGCGCGGAGAAGAAGCGGCGGGCGATAGGCAGAAGATCACGGGAGTTTTTGATCATCTCCACATCCACGCCGACCGAGTCGAAGCCCGCAATCGCGCAAATTGCGATACCGCCGCTGTGAGAGAGGTTGAAGGAGAGGGGCTCCGATGGCGGGGTTTGCGCCAGAGCGGGCTTGCCCTGCTCGCTGTACGAGAACGCTATGGCCTCTGGCTGCTCGGCTAGATAACGTCCCAGCAGGACTCTGAGTCGGGCACGTCCAACAATGAAACGGTCCCGGTGCAGTTCACGAATCAGTCGCTTTGCCCGGGCTATCTCCCCCTCATCCAGTAGGCCACGATAGCGGCTCAGCGTATCCGCCGGCGCATCCAGATCAAAATGCCAGAGGTGGACTTCGCCACGACCGGGACACTTCAAGGTGCTGGAACAGTTGTCATTCACCGGGAGTGGCCTCGCTGGCGGCGCTGCTGAGCATGGTGGTGATAGCATCCGGCCCCTGAAAGCCAAATGCGAAACTGCGAATCTGGCCTCGCCCATCCAGGACGAGAAAGGCGGGCACGGCGGTAATATTGTATTGACGACCGACCCAGGGGTACTGATCGATGTCCACCGTGACCGGCACAAAGCTCCCTAGGCTTGAAACTACTTCGGGGTCGCCGAAGCTGTCGCGCTCTACCCTTCGACAGATGGTGCACCATGCCGCGCTGATATAGAGGAAGACGGGTTTACCTTCTTTGCGCGCCGTTTCGAGTGCGAGAGGAAAGGAAGGTTGCCAGGGGATACTCGGCGAGGGTTCGGGACGACAACCGGCCGCAATCATCAATACGGTGATGGCCGCGATTGTTCTGCAGTGTGGGTGTCCCATGGCCCGTATGTTTCCCTTCCAGTGGGCTGCTGGAGGACCGGTTAAAAAGAGGCCCGCTACCCAGCCGGGGGAGCGGACCTCGGATTCTACGCTAATTAAACGCGCCTGTCACCCCGTGTAGGGGTTGGGCGTAAACGGCGAGGTGCCATAGATACGGCCCATGTAGTCGGCCAGGAGCAGGGTGATGAAGATGATCAGCCAGAAGAAGCCCGCGCCCGCAAAGATGCGGGTCAGGTTCGTGCCGTACTTTACGTGCATGAAGAACATGACGATCAGGGAAACTTTGGTAAAGGCGATCAGCAACGCGATAATCAGGTTCGCGACGGGATTGATGTGCATGTAGTATGCGGCAATCGTCAGGAACATGAAAGCCATCAGGGCGATAAGGACCTGTGTGTAGGTTCGCGGCGTTACGATGTGGTGTTGTGACATGCTCTTAATTCTTTCCTTGGTGGTGCGTGCCGGCGTTCAGGTGACGAGATAGAACATGGGGAACAGGAAAACCCATACGATATCGACAAAGTGCCAGTACAGGCCGAAGAACATGATCGGCATGAATCGCTTGGGGCCGAACTTGTTCATCTTCGCCATGACCATGAGAACGGCGAGGATGCCGAAGCCGATAATCATGTGGAAGGCGTGCATGCCGGTCATGACGTAGTAGAGAAAGAAGAACAACTCCGAATGGCCCTGCTCCGGAAAGGAAGCCAAGGTCGGGTAGTGACCGGGATCTGGATTCCACAGGTCGCCCGGGAAGACCCCGTAAGCGATCTTGGGACTCCATTCCCACGTCAACTTGATCGCCACGAAGGCGAGGCCGAGTAGCATGGTTGCCGACAACATCTGGAACAGGCGCTTGCTATTGCCAATCTGGCAGAAATATACGCCCATGGCCATGGTGAAACTGCTGAGCAACAGGATGATCGTGTTGAGCGCGCCAATCTGCCAGCTAAGCTGAGCACTCCCGTTAACGAAGGCATCGAAATACATATAGCGGTAGACGGAGTAGGCCATGAAGAGCCCGCCGAAGAACATGACTTCCTGGGCAAGGAAGAGCCACATTCCCAGCGTGCAGGATTCTTCCTGCTGCTCGATGGTTTCAAAATGGTGCGCCAGATACGGATCGTGTTCGGCGTTCGCGTGTGCACTAGACACTGAGCGTTTCCTCCCCGGTGTAGGCGTATGCGCCCTTGGTTACGACCGGCGTTTCATGAAAGTTATGGGCATCCGGCGGCGAGGTACATACCTCCCACTCCAATCCGCGAGCGCCCCAGGGATTGCTTCCGGCTTCCTTGCCGTAGAGCAGGGACCAGCTGAAATAGAATACGGGAATCACAAAGCCCAGGCCCAGCACACTCGCGCCCGCCGTGGAGAGGACGTTGAGCACCTGGAAATCCGGGTGATAGGAGTGGTATCGACGCGGCATGCCCAGCCAGCCCACCAGGAACTGGGGGAAGAAGGTGCAGTTGAAGCCGACGAAGATCAGGATGGCGCAGAGGCTGGCGATGGTCTGGGGGTACATCTTGCCCGTCATCTTCGGCCAGTAGAAGTGCAGGCCGGAAAGGTAGGCCATCACCATACCGCCCACCATGACGTAGTGAAAGTGGGCCACGACGAAGTAGGTGTCGTGAAGGGGCACGTCCATGCCGGTGGAGCCCAGGAAGAGTCCCGTTCCGCCGCCGATAGCGAAGAGCCCGATGAAGCCGATGGCGTAGATCATGGGGGTCGCCCAGACCACGTTGCCCTTGTAGAGGGTGGCTGTCCAGTTGAATATCTTGATGGCCGAGGGCACGGCGACCAGCATGGTCAGCAGGGAGAAGACCAGGTTGGAGTACATGGCCTGACCACTGACGTACATGTGGTGACCCCAGACGAGGAAGCCGATGATGGCAATGGCCACGCTGGAGAAAGCGATGAATTCATAGCCGAACACCCGATTGCGGGAGAAGCAGGCGATGATCTCGCTGATAACGCCCATGCCCGGGAGAATCATAATGTACACGGCGGGGTGTGAATAGAACCAGAACATGTGCTGAAAGAGCACGGGATCGCCGCCGAGTGCCGGATCGAAGATACCTACGCCCCAGATGCGCTCGATACCCGCCAGGAAAATTGTGATGGCGAGTACGGGCGTGCCGAGGACCTGGATTACACTGGTCGCGTAATGCGCCCAGATGAAGAGGGGCAGGCGGAACCAGGTGAGCCCCGGCGCGCGCATCTTGTGAATGGTCACAATAAAGTTGAGACCGGTCAGGATGGACGAGAAGCCCGTGATGAATACCAGCATCGCGGCGAGGAAAACGTGGGTGTTGGCATAGGAGGTACTAAGCGGGGTGTAGAAGGTCCAGCCCGTGTCCAGTCCGCCGAGCACGATGATAATCACGCCGAGGGTGCCGCCGACCATGAAGATGTACCAGCTCGCGAGGTTCAACTTTGGAAAGGCCACATCTTTCGCACCGATCTGCAGCGGGATGAGGAAATTGCCCAGCACCGCCGGAATGGACGGGATGAGAAAAAAGAAGATCATCACGACGCCATGCAGCGTGAAGAACTTGTTGTAAGTATCCGCCTGCAGAAAGTCCCCTTCCGGCGTGAGCAGTTCGATGCGGAAAATGGCCGCAAAGGCACCGCCGACGAGGAAGAAAATGCTGATGGAAATCAGATACATGATCCCGATGCGCTTGTGGTCCACGGAGAGGAGCCATGAAGCGACGGTCTGCTTCCAGTTAAGGTAATGTATTTCCGGGCGCGAATGATCCCTTGGGGGGATTTCCGTACCATCAACCACGATGTGTTCCATGTTGGCCATTCCGTTACTGTTGTTCGTCGCTTAAGGACTTGATATACGCAATAAGGTTGAGAATGTCTTCGTCGTTCAGATTCGGGAAGCTCGGCATGAGCGGCGCGAAGCCGTCCACAACCTTCTTCGACGGTGACACGATGGATTCACGCAAGTATTCTTCGTCGGCGATCTGGGTCTCTCCACCGCGAAGCTTGACCTCGTGGCCGTAGACGTTGGTCAGGATCGGACCTCGGCTGGCTGCGCCGGCGTCGTGGCAGGTAATGCAGCCCATCTGCTGGAAGAGGGTCTCGCCGGCCTGGACCGGGGTAACCGGCGGGCCGCCCTGCAGCCATTCCTGGTAGTCGTCCTGAGACATGACCGTGACGGTACCGCCCATGAGCGAGTGTTCGGTTCCGCAGTACTCGGCGCAGAAGATGGGGAAGGTGCCGATCTTCGTGGCTTCAAACCACATATCGGTGTACTTTGCGGGCAGCGCATCCTGCTTCACGCGGAAGGCGGGGATGTAGAAGTCGTGGAGCACGTCCTGGGAAGTCATGGTGATCTTCACGGGCTTGCCGATCGGTACGTGCAGTTCGTTGACTTCACGGCGACCGTTCGAGTGCTGGATTTTCCACATCCACTGCTTGCCCATCACATTGATATCCACGGTATTCTCGGGGATGTTCCGATAGTCGAAATAGAGGATGGCACCCCAGGCGAAGATGACGAGGGCGATCACGGCGGGAATCACGCTCCAGAGGAGCTCCAGCTTCATGTTCTCCACATGTTCCGACTTACGACCCGGCTCCGCCTTGAACTTGATGCCCAGGAGGATCAATACGGCCGTGATGCCCACGGTGAAGATGCTCACGAAGGCGGTCAGCGAGTAGAACAAGAGGTCTACATTGGGAGCGAAGGTCGATGCCTGCTCTGGTATTATGGAAAAATTCATGGCTAACCTGTTATCACCCTAACGGTTTTTGGGTTTCTGACACTTTATACGCTACCAGACAGCCCCGCGGGGGTCGGCGTCTGGGCATCTAATCCCATGATGAGTCTGCGGGCCCGGCTCGCCCGAATAAAGTTCACGATCCAGAAGGCCAGGAGGGCGGCCACCGTGGCCATCCCGCCGAGGCGCACGGCACTCATGACCATGAGCCCATAGGTGCCGTGGGTGGGATCGTAGTAGTAGCAGAGCAGGGATGGCTGCTTCAGGTACTGACCGATGGTCTCCACGCCGGCAATTTCCAAGGCGGTCCGAAGATTTTGCGGAATGTACTCAATCCCGAGATAGTAGCTGGACACCTTCCCCTGCGGGGTCAATATCATGACGCCGCTATCATGGGCATACTGCTTCGTGGTCTGGTCGTAGTAGTAGCGAAAGCCCACCGTCTCCGCGAGCGTCTCGATCTGCTCTTTGTCGCCGGTCAGAAAGCGCCAATGGTCCTTTGCGCCTTCCTGCTGGAGCATTTCTACATAGTTGGTCTGTTTTTCCGTCGCGAGATCGCCCCGTTCGTTGGGGTCGATACTCACGGTTATGACCTGGTAGTCTTTTCCGATCTGAAAGTCCTCGGGCTGTCCGTCAAATCCGGAGACCATGCCGTTGAGCACCAGCGTACACAACATGGGGCATCCGTAGTAGACCAGCGAAAGAACTACAGGCTCCCCCGTAAACAGGTCGCCCAGGCGGACGGGCTGATCCTTCTCGTCTCGAAACATGAGGTCAAGGGGGACCTGCATGCCCAGATTCTGCTGGATCTTAATATCCTCGAAGCGGCTTGCCGGGTTCGGGCCACGGAAGCCGATGGGATCCAGTTCGTAATCTTTCACTTCCCCCTTTTCAGCTTCCTGTGCCGACACGCCCGCGCTGGAACCCAGCGCTATCGCGAGGGCGAGAGCACATCTCAGCATACCCCGCACGGCGACGGTTAACCCGCTATATTCGGCTGGCGCGCTCATGGCTGCGCGAGCGCGGCGGGCGCGGCCGGAGTCTCCGCAGCGATCTGCGGGGTCTGGCGATAGGGCACCTTGCCTTCGGCCACCAGCGACATGGCGCGATCGACGGGAATGCGGACCCGCTCCATGCCCGGCTCTTCGCTCACGACACCGAAGGACGCGACCTGATGCTGGTTCTGCTCGTCGATCTTGATGCGGTCCGCAACCGGATCGCCCTGAAGGTGAGGCTCGGCCGGGACCTGAACACCGGGTGTGGCCAGAGCCGATGCCGGGGTGGTGTCGAGGGGCTGCCGAGACTGGTTGAAGCCTCGGATGATCATGACAATCACGATACAGGCACCGAACATCAGAACCATTAAGGCAATGAACGACGTCACGATGATGCGTGCGTGCATGTCGCTGACTTCGTAGCCTTCTTTGATACTCGCTTCGCTATTGTGGGGCGCGGCATTATGCATGGCTGTGGGCCTTATCTTTGAGGAACATCAGTTCTTCACGGGGATCCTGCTGTGCCAGAATGGGACGCTTCTTGAGTTCGTGGAAGAACACCCAGAGCCAGAGGCCACCGATTCCGGCGACGGCGCCCAGGGAGCAAATGATGGTGAAGATATTCAGGGTGCTGTGGTTGTTCTCGAACGAAGGGGCGACGTTCCAGTAAATATCGATGAAGCGTGTGCAGAGGATATAGATTGCGATCTTGCGGAGCGTCACGGGGTTTGTCTTGTTCTGACGCATGAGGAGGCGCCACATGGGGGTGAACCAGACGAAGGCAATAAGAAACACGGTCATGGCCGTAAGTCCGCCGCCGGAGCGGTCGATGTACCAGCGGATCTCTTCGGGCAGGTTGCCGTTCCAGATGATAAGATAGGGCGAGAAGGACAGATAGGACCAGAAGATGGTGAAGCCCAGCATGAAGTTACCGAAGTGGTGGTATATCTTCGAACTGATCTTGAGGCTCAGCGGGCCTTCGTTGGAGAGAAAGGTCAGCATGATCACGCAGAAGCACATCATGCTCAGGGCGTACCCGGCGATCATCCAGGCACCGTAGATGGTGGAAAAGAAGGTCGGGTCGGTCGACATGGCCCAGTGGGTGGAGGCGAAGGTCATGGAAACTACGTAGATCACGCATCCGAAGCCGGCGACCACCTTCTGCTTCTTGATCAACTTGGGATCGCCGGTGCGATCAAGCTCCAGGGACCACTTGTTGTAGCGGGACGCCAAGAAGAGCCAGAGACCGAAGTAGACGAAGTAGCAAATCACGAACATGTTGAAGTTCAGGAAGCCGTGCTTCAGGTGCGACATGTGGGCGATGTATTCATTTTCCGGTAGCGCAAGAAATGCTTCATTGGCCCAGGGGAAAATAGTGGAGAATTTTGCTCCGCCGAAGAGGATGGGCATCCCGATGAAGAACAGAAACCACAGGGTGCGCGAGCAGGCTTCGGCGATACGCTGGGCGACAAAGCTCCAGCTACCGCCGCAGAGGTGGTGCAGCATGACCAGTCCGAGTCCGCTGATCCCCAGGCCGAAGACCAGCAGGTAGCCGATGAGCAGTCCCTGGAAGACGGCGCCCGAGAAGATGCCGAGGAGGAACGTTACCGCGAAACCTA
>JBIJDL010000299.1:0-7957 GCA_044344195.1 Candidatus Hydrogenedentales bacterium | reverse complement strand
CCCTCAATTCCTCCAAGCGGAGACCCACTTCATTGAAGCGGAGTCCTTTGCGCCGTCGGAGGGTTGGAAAACCAACACCGATTCCCTGCTGCGGAAGGCATCGCGGGCGACTGCCCTGTCTGGTGCGGATGGTCCGGGGGATGGCGTGGCCACGGCGACGGTGACGCTTCAGACTGCGGGGCGCTATCGCGTCTGGGTGCGTTCTCTGCAGGTGGCGGCGTGGCGTGGTCCCTTCGACGTGTCGGCGAGCGCGGGCGGTCAGGCGCTTGGGGCCGTGGCGGTGGATCTCGAGCCAGACCCGGCGGTGGAGGATTGGAACTTTGTGTGGAATTTTTTCGACGTGGATTTGCCTGCGGGCGAAGTCACCTTAAGCCTCGCGAAGCATGAGCAGAAAAACTGCAGCGGCTATGTGCGCCAGGTGGATTGTCTGCTGCTCACCAGCGACCTCAATCTCGTTCCGGATCATGTTCCCTTCGGTCCCCAGACCTTTCTGCGCGTCACGGTGGGAAATGAAATGGCCCAGCCGGTATACCTTCACTTCTTCGCGGACCACTACCGCGATCCGTGGTACAGCTATCACTCCCTCGGTCGCCAAGGCTTGCACGATGTCACGGCGGTCTCCGAGGCCGAGCTGCTCGCACCGGGGGAAGCGTCCCCCTGGTGCAACATCTCCCCCATCGTCTATCAGGATTCCGGCGTTGCACTGGATTTTTCCTTGCGCTATACCTACCAGTCCATGCCCGACCACATGAAGGCCCGCATCGAATTTGGCCGCGCCGACAGGCCGGACGGGACCGTCGAACTCGTCCGCGCTTTCGAAGTGGACGCCCGGCCCAATGGCGTGGTTGTCGTGGTGCCGCCGGATCTCGATTCGCCGGAAAACGTGGCCCGGCTTCGTCGCGATGCGGAGTTTGCCGAGGAAACAGGGAAGCGCGCCGACGCCCACCCGTGGCCCACCATCGGTAAGCGGCCCGAGCGCATCCCCTTTCTCGTGAGCGCACACATCGGCGGCTACGATTTGGATGTGGACGCGGTCGTGACGGCGCGTGAACAAAAGACGCTGGACTATTTCGGATTCAACGGCGCGCACGAACGCGTGCTGGGCGGCTTGTGGTACATGGAAGAGCAATCGTATTGCCGTCCCGATGTAAAGCAAATGCAAGAGCGGGTCCAGGCGGAGTTGGTCGATTTTCACAAGTCGGGACGTTCACTCGACGACATTGCCTACTGCATACTGATGGACGAGCCGGCGGGCCAGAGCGCGGCCATCATGGTAAAGGACGAGGCGAGTCGCTCGGCTTTTCAGGCGTGGCTGCGGGCGCAGGGGCTGACGCCCGCCGATCTGCTGGTGCCCGACTGGGATGTCGTGCGCCCGGTGGAGCCTGCGGAGCGCGAGGCCTTTCCCGCGCTTCATTACCACACCCAGCGCTTCCGCACCATGGCCCTGGGCGATTTCATGGCGGTGCAGCGGACCATAATCGAGGAAGCCTACGGCCGCAGCTTCCCGACCGTCGTGAACTTCAGCGATGGCGCCGTCTACTCGGCCAATTTTTATGACCAGGGCATCGACTATTTCGAGCTGATGAACCGCGACAACCAGAACGCCCTCTGGAGCGAGGACTGGGCCAACAACGCCTCGACCTATCAGTGCGCCGCCTTCAACGTGGACCTGATGCGGGCGGCGGCCCGGAAGCGCGGCCAGACCCTGGGGCACTACCTGATCGCCCATGCGGAGCGCACAGCGTGGGACACCAAGCTGAAAGCCACCAGCGCCACGGCCCGGGGCGTGCGCCTGTGGATGAATTTTTCGTATGGTCCGACCTGGGGCAGCCACGAAGGCGGCCCTGCGTGGAAGAGTCATATGTGGTACAACAAGCCGGAGAACTGGACGGCCAATGCCGAAATCCCGCGCGAAATCGGCGCGGTGGAGGACTGGCTGTTGACGGCGAAACCCACGCCCGCGAACGTGGCCCTCCTCTATTCATCCTCCTCCGACATCTGGTCTATGGAGAACAACGCCTTCGGTTTCGATCGCATGCATACCTGGCTCGCCCTGAGCCATGGGCAGGTCCCGGTGGATGTGGTCTCGGAAATGGATGTGGCCGAGGGGCTCCTGTCGAAGTATCGCGTCTGCTACCTCTCCGGGCAGAATCTCACCCGCGCGGCGACCGAGAAGCTGGCGGCGTGGGTTCAGGACGGCGGCACCCTCTTCATGACGGCGGGCGCGGCGACGCGCGATGAGTACAATCGCCCGCTCGACACGCTGGAGCCCCTCCTGGCCGCGATCCGTGACGAAGTCGTCATACACGAAACCTTCAACGCCGGAGGACGCTTCCTGGCGAGCCTAACGCCCAGGGATACGGTCACGTGGAACGGCGAGGGCGTTGATGTCCTCTCGGTGAAGCAGGTGCAATCGCCGAAGACACATGCCACCACCCTCGCGACCTTCGGTGATGGCAGCGCGGCGGTCGTCGAAGCACCCGCGGGCCGTGGACGGATCATCAGTGCCGGTTTTCTCCCCGCACTGGGCTACATTCGTGCCGCGCTTGTTGCGCGCGCGACCCTTGAGAAGGCAGCACCCGACACCGTACGCCTGAAAACTTCCTACAACCCCTGGGACTTCCCGGCGGGCCTGCGGGAGCAAATCCTCTCGCCCGCGCGCCGGCATGGACCAACACCGCCGCTCACTTGCGATGTTCCCCTGGTGGACGCGGTCTACCTGCCCTGCGAACAGGGCATCCTCGTTGCGCTCGCCAACTACACCCTCGAACCGATTGAACATCTGACGCTGCGGGTTGGCGGTGTGGGGGCCGTGAAGAAGGTGGAGTCCGTGCATCTGGGCGACGTGGCTTTTGAGCGCTCAGGCGAGGATGAGATCCGCGTCGCACTGCCGCTGGTGGCGAGCGACTGGCTCATGATCACCTGTGGTGAGTGAGGTCCCCCCGGAAATGCAAAGCGAACTGCCCGAAGGCAGGTCGCTTGGCTCAGACTGGGACGTCAATTAGTGACTCAGCGGCCGCCCGGCGCTTGCGGAATGCCACGAGGAGCATTCCGGTGCCCGCCAGCAGGAAGGGAGCCGGTAGGGGAACGGGGACCGGATCCGGATCGGCGGGAGGGGTTACTACCGTAGAAAGCGGGGTCGTATCGAATACGTCGATATTGTCATTGCCGCAGGCCATGGTCCAGTGGAATCCGATGCCGCCAAGGGAAATGGACTCTTCCAGATTTCCATCCAACCCGAGAGCAATTTCCAGGAAGTTGTGGGTGGAACCGGGTCCGACGCCGTTATCCCAGTCCACCAGGGCATTCCCGTAATTGGTCGCGCCCGGCTGGGTTTCACGCACACGGTACGGGTTGGAGCCGCTGTGGGAGGGGATGGTGACCCCGCTCGTGGACCAGCCGTTGTTGCCCCACACATCGCCGAAGCGCAAGCCGCTTTCCGTGCCTGTCGCAATCGCGAGATCGTACGATGTGGCTCCGCCGGTATAGCCCAGATCGATAAAAAGATCACCGGCCCGGTAGGTAGTGTTTGACGGCTCATAGCCCGTGACCATGCCGATATAAAGCGTGCCGCCGGTGTAGGAATTCGCGTCCAGATCCTGATAGAGGTAGAAGAACTGTTCGATATCGTAGTTCTGACCACCGTAGGCGTCGCTCTCCGAATCATCCTGGTAGCGGATGTTCACGTCGCGCAGGGAATGGGAGGCCTAATACTGATTCCCGTTGTCGGAAGACGTCCCGCTGTAAAATTTCGCCGTCTGAATCTCCGCTGCCAAAGAAGTTAACGTGATCGGGTGAAATTGAAGGGCAAGGTAAAAGTGCTCCAATACCCTCAAAATCTCGTGCTCAGACGCTGTGACACCATCGGAAAAATAGAATTGCAAGTCTTTTATTATAAGACACTTACAACTAGCTACCAACTTAGAGAATCCCAAGCCCACCAGGCGTGACGATGCGCCTGTAAAATTCGTAAAAACCAGCTTAAACCAGCTAGTAAACCCTCGCATTGGTCTCGAAACTCAATAAATTAATGGCTTCTAAATTTTCGCACATTGGCGGATTTTTGCGGCTTGTTCTGTCAATTTCTTCATTTATGACAACAAATAACTGGCGCCAAACTATCTCCTACTGGCTTCTTCGATTGGCTCAACGAAGTCGAGCATTGGAAGACCGTTGAGGAGGTCCGACCCAAATCCACAGGAGCGCCCAAAGGCTTGGTGCGCACCGCTCGTGACACCAAACCCGGCGAGCATGGAATGGAATAGTGAACACCGTTGTTCACTCTGTTGGTTGGATATGGGTTTTTACGTTTTCGGTGGGATATACTGTCGGGGAGCGCGCCCGGACGGGCGGTCTGAGGCGCCGATGATCAGCACCACAGCAGGTTCAGGAAGTACCGTTTGCCGTGAACATGAAAATAGACATAGACGCGCTGGATAACAACCGCAAAGCGAATTTGTATGCGATGGCGGGCGCGGGCACCTTTTTCTCCGTGGCCGGCCTCGTTTCACTGATTCTCTGGCTCGTCAGCGCACCAGCCATTGTCGTGGAAGTACAGGTACCCGGCACCGATGGCCTGCCCGATCTTTCTGCCCTCCAGGCCAAGGGCCCCGAGTTGTCCGGGGTCTTTGCGAAGGGCGAAGGCGCGCCGTCGGAACTGCCGGGAATATGGAGCCAGTTTCGGGGTCCTAATTCGGACAACGTCGTGTTGGGTGGTCCTCCGCTGGCTGCGGTTTGGGGCAGCGACGGACCGAAAATTGAATGGGCCCTGCCCATTGGCGACGGCTATGCGGCCCCAGCGGTCTATGACGGTTGTGTGTACCTCATGGACTACGACGTGGAAGGCCGGGCGGATGCCCTCCGCTGCCTCTCGCTGGCGGACGGTAAGGAAATCTGGCGGCGATCATACGAGATTAAGATTAAGCGCAACCATGGCATGTCCCGCACGATTCCGGCGCTGAATGAGAAGTATGTGGTGACCATGGGGCCGAAGTGCCACGTGGTCTGCCTGGATCGGGCCACGGGCGAATATCGCTGGGGCTTGGATCTTCAGCGGGACTACGGCACGGTAGAGCCCCTGTGGTACGCGGGCCAGTGTCCGCTGATCGTCGATGACGCGGTTATTCTGGCACCGTCGGGCGAAGAGGTGCTGATGATGGCGGTAAGTTGCGAGACCGGCGAGGTACTTTGGAAAGCGCCCAACCCCCGGAAGTGGAACATGTCCCACGCCTCCATCATTCCCATGACGGTACTGGGGCGGAAGATGTACGTTTACAGTGCGATTGGCGGGGTGGTGGGGGTGGCGGCGGATGGCCCCGAAGCGGGCAAACTCCTCTGGGACATTCCGTGGGATGCGAAGGTGGTGGCGCCTTCCGTGGTGCACGCGGGTGACGACAAGATTTTTGTGACGGCGGGTTACAGCACGGGTTCCATGATGCTCCGGCTGAAGGAATCCGGCGGTGCGTATGAAGTGGAGATCATGAAGCGCACGTCACCGGAAGAAGGACTGGCCTGCGAGCAGCAGACGCCGATTTTCCACGACGGGCTCCTCTACGCAATCATGCCGAAGGATGCGGGAGCCCTGAAGGGCCAGTTTGCGTGCTTCGACACCGAAGGCAATCTGGTGTGGTCCAGTGGTAACGACAACCGCTTTGGATTGGGCCCGTTCTTGCTGGCCGATAATAAGTTCTATATACTGGACGATGATGGCAAATTGACCATGATCGACGCGACGACAAAAGAGTTCAAGAAGCTCGGCGAGGCGCAAGTTCTCCAGGGTCACGACGCCTGGGGTCCCCTTGCCATCGCGGGCGATCGCCTGCTCGTGCGCGACATGAATAATCTGGCCTGCGTCAACGTGGGCGCAGCCTGACCCCTATCGAGGACCGTGATTTATGAAGGAACCGGTACGCAAGACGAAGCACCCTTACATTGTGGGCGCGTGCGTTGCCGCCATTGCCGGACTGTACTTTTACCTGGTGGCCGATAAGACCAAGTTTCCCGAGCCGGGCGCCAATCTGGTCTATGACATTAAGAAATTTGAAGATGTGGACAACGTTGCCACGCGGTATAAAGAGGCCGCGCCCATCGTCCCCGCCCTTGAAGCCCCGAAGGCTATGGAAATCGATGGTGCCGGGAATCTCTATGTGGCGGGCAAAGGCGCGATTGCGGTGTATAGCCCGGCGGGCGCGGAGACCTCGCGTATTGCCCTTGACGGTGCCGCAACGTGCCTGGAGTTTACGCCCGATGGCCGGCTGCTGGTGGGGATGGAGGATCGAGTGGCGGTGCTGGGTGCGGATCTCAAACCCGTGGCCACATGGAGCGGTTTCGCGGAGCGAACCCTGATCACCTCCATCGCGGCCAACGCGGAGGAGGTGTTCCTGGCGGACGCCGCGAACCGTTGCGTGCTGCGCGTGGACTATGAAGGCAAAGTGCTGAACGAGATCGGGAAGGCCGACGAAGCCCGAGATATCCCGGGTCTGGAGGTGCCGAGCCCTTATTTCGACATGGCTTTCGATGATGAAGGCTCGCTGTGGGTGGTGAACCCAGGCAAGCTGGGTCTGGAGCGCTACCGGAGCAACGGCGACATTGTGACTTCGTGGTACCGGCCCTCCCTCGAACTGGAAGGCTTCTCCGGGTGCTGCAACCCGACCCATATTGCGTTCAACAGTGAAGGGCGCCTCGTAACCTGTGAAAAGGGTCTGGTGCGTGTAAAAATTTATGAAGTGACGGCGGGCGACTTCGAGGAACTGGTGGTGGGCTCCAAGTCCTTTCGGGTGGCCCAGTCGGTGAGCGATATGGTGGTGGACTCCTCGGACCGGGTGCTTGTGCTGGATTCCCGGCAGAAGTCCGTGCGCATTTTCGAGCCGGACGCTCCGGCGGTGGCGAAGGCGATTCCCTAATTGAATGAACCTGGCGGTTCGGGCGCGCTGTCGCGCCGGGACGGGAGACCAGGCGACATAGCAGAGGTAAATCGGATGGACAAAGCGATGAATCGGCAGGCCTTCCTGGAAAGCCTGGTGCGGGGCAGTACACTCCTCGGACTGGGTGGGATAGCTCTGGCCGCGACGCATGGATCGAAGACTCCGGAAGAGTGCTTCGAGACGACCACGCACTGTAAGGAGTGTTGGACGAACGCATCCTGCAATCTACCGGAGAAAGGACTGGAGCCCGATGAGCGAGCGCAAAAAACTCGACCGGCGTGATTTCATGCGCGGCGCCGCCGCGGTTGCTTTTACGGGAGCGACCTGGGCGGCGGTGGGCGAGAAATCGGAGACGAAGTACTGGCAACTCGATCCGGCCAAGTGCACTCAATGTGGTCGCTGCACGACGCATTGCGTGTTGACGCCGAGCGCGGTGAAGTGCCTGAACCAGTTCGATATCTGTGGGTACTGCGATCTGTGCTTTGGCTATCTCCAGCCGGGCTCCCGCAATCTGGATACGGGCGCGGAAAACCAGCTCTGCCCCACGGCGGCCATCGAGCGAAAGTACATCGAGGCACCGTACTACGAGTACAAGATCCATGAGGACAAGTGCATCGGCTGCGCCAAGTGCGTCAAAGCCTGTCTCATTTTCGGAAACGGCTCCTTCTACCTTCAGATACGTCAAGATATCTGCATCAACTGCAACGAATGTTCGATTGCCAAGTCATGCCCCTCGGATTGCTTCAGCGAAGTGCCCGAGTCGGATCCGTACATGTTCCTGACCGGCGATACCTATCTCGCCCATCCGCCGGCGTGATCATGCGATACGTCTCCGCCCTCATCGCCCTGGCCGCCGCCGTTGCCGCGCAAGGTGCCCGCGCCATTGAGTTGAAGTTCGCCCCGCCGGACTTCGAGACCGAATACTCCATGCCCTACTTGTTCACGCCGGCTCCGGCGGGCAGCAACACGTGGTGGGAATCCCTGATTCTCTTTGCGGCCCTGTCGCTGACGACCTACATGGTCTTCAAAGCCCG
>JBIJDL010000027.1:0-25556 GCA_044344195.1 Candidatus Hydrogenedentales bacterium | reverse complement strand
GGTGAGGAAGCGCAGGTCGTCGGCCGACTTCTCCAGGGTCGGGCGGTTCAGCGGGACAAGGGGGTGATCGATCCACTGAAAGGTCCACTCGCCGCCGTAAGACAAAAGCCCGGCCTTGTAGTTGCCATCGGGAAAGGCCTTGACCATGGATTGGGTCAGGGCCTTGGCATAGGCAAAGGAAGTCCCGGGATACATGGAGCCGGAAGCGTCCACGACCACCATCACTTCATGAAGGCTGACGTATTCCCCGGGGCCCGGCACGGTGACGGAGGCGGGGACGACGGTCTTGCTCCCCATGGTGGTACAGCCGGCCAGAGCCGCGCCCAGAGCGATCAGGGCTACCGCCCACGAATATTTTACATGCATGGTTTGCTCCTTATTTCAACAGACAACGGATGCCGGGTACCCCAGCGGTTTCTCTCGTGACAGTCATAGTACGGTTCCGCCCCGCGCGTGTCAACTGTTTTCCCCGATGGCAAAGGAGCTACCAAGCCAGCTCCGCCGGGAAGTATCGGCGAATCAGCGCGTCGTAATACGGGCGCAGGGCCTCTACATCGGGCGGGGCGTCGCTCTTGGTATAGAGATCGTAGGGGTTAAAGGCGCGCACCCACTGGAAAAGAGCCTGATCGTGATCATTCATCAGGTGGTCGTAGGCCCGCTCGCGATGGGCGGCGTAGAAGGAGTGGTAGCGGATCATGTAAAGGGCTTCCTCGGGCAGGTAGTCCTTCACAACCTGGTACAGGTACTCATCGTGGCCCCAGCTCAGATGCACCTGGTCGAGGCCGCAGCCGGGCGTATAGATGCCGAATTCCGTGGACAGGTCTGGACGGTGGACATCTGGATTGGCCGCGAAAAACTCCGGATAGACCACCTTTTCCGAAAAAGCGCAGCCGACCGGAAAGGTGTCGCCCACCACGGCCCACTGGGGCTCGCCATGGAGGCAGAGGACCTTGCCGAGGTCGTGGATGAGCCCGGTAAGCACAAACCAGTCGGGGTGGCCGTCTTTCCGAATGCCCTCGGCGGTCTGCAACAGGTGCTGAATCTGGGACATCTCGGTGTCGGGATCGGAGTCGTCCACGAGGGTATTGAGGAACTCCATGGCCTCCCAGATGCTCCGCCTGCCGTGGAGACCGGGCTTGAACTCGACTTTCTTGCCGAGGACAAAATCGAGGGTCTGGCCCTCGTGGTTTATGCGATAAAACTCCCGGACCGTGTCGCGTCCCGGGTCGTCGTAGTTGCGGAAAGCCTCTTTTTCCTTGCCCTTCGGATCGTAGTCCGTTTCCGGGTAGCGACGCTTCAGGTCGTCTTCCCAGGCTTCTTCGAGGGCGAGATCATAAGGGGGGTGGCTCATGCTGCTGCTCCGGTGGTTGGCGCTAGTTTAACATGGGTTGGGCAATTAGGTGAAAGGTCATAGGACGGATCGGACCGATAGGACTGATCAGATCAATGGGTCCTATCGGTCGTATCCGTCGTACAAACAGGACAACACACTACTAACTGTTGCATTTCTAACAATCGCGTGGTAGGATTTCGGTGAGCAACAGCAGTGACGTGAAAGGGAACGACCACAATGCACTCCATGGGACTACTTCGGCAGCGGCGCTTTGCGCCCCTGTTCTGGATTCAGGCGCTGGGCGCGTTCAACGACAATGTGTTCAAGAATGCCCTGATCATACTGGTCACCTTCAAGTCCATGGGCATTGCCGGACTGGCTCCTTCGCAGGTGGTTCCCCTGTGCGCGGGACTCTTTATCCTTCCCTTTTTCCTCTTTTCCGCCGTGGCGGGTCAGATGGCGGATCGCTGGCCGAAGACGCGGATCATCCCCTGGATCAAATTTGCCGAAATCGTGATCATGCTCCTGGCGACCCTTGGCCTGTTCATGGAACACCTCGGCCTTCTGCTGGTCGTACTGTTTCTCATGGGTGTGCATTCGGCCTTCTTTGGTCCGATCAAGTTCGGTATCCTGCCGGAAATCCTGGCCGAAGAAGATCTCGTGGGCGGCAACGCGCTGGTGGAGATGGCGACCTTTCTGGCGATCCTCCTGGGCACGTTGACCGGAGGCATATTGATCGCGCTGCCGGGGGGCGCGTGGTGGGTGAGTGCCGCAGTGTTGGTCGTCGCGATCGTGGGCTGGCTCGCGACCTTTCTCCTCCTCCCTACGCCTTCCAACAACCCAGGAAAAAAGATTAATATCAATCCTCTGTCCGCCGCGTTCCACATTCTCCGGGGAGTAAGCCAGACCCGGGGGATCTACCTGCCCATCCTGGGCATTTCGTGGTTCTGGTTTTTCGGGGGGAGCATGTTGACCCTGTTCCCCGTTTTTTCCAAAGACGTGCTCCACGGCACGGAGCATCTGGTCACGTTCTTTCTCGCGGTCTTTTCCATCGGCGTGGGCATGGGCTCCATCCTGTGCGAGCGCCTCTCCAAGGGCCGGCTGGAACTGGGGCTCGTGCCCATTGGCTCCGTCGGCCTGACGATATTCGCCCTGGATCTTTACCTCGCGGGGACGCCCACGCTGGCGGAAGAATTCACCCTGCGCGCTTTTCTTTCCGACTGGACGGGCCTGCGCATCACGGCGGACATCCTCCTGCTCAGCGTATTCGGCGGCTGCTATATCGTTCCGCTGAACACGATGATCCAGCAGCGATCCGACGCCGCGCAGCGGGCCTCGGTCATCGCGGGAAACAATATCGTCAATGCCCTGTTTATGGTGGCCTCGGCCGTGTTGCTGATCCTGTTTGAGTGGGCCGGGCTCGATACATCTCATATTTTCCTGGTGCTGGCGCTGATGAACGCGGCCATCGCGGTGTACATCTATCTGTTGATCCCCGAGTTCATGTATCGCCTGTGCTGCTGGATGCTGGCGAACGTGCTCTACCGGCTGAAGATTACCGGCGAGGAGCACATCCCCAAAGAAGGCCCCGCGGTGCTGGCCAGCAACCACGTGACCTTCGTGGACTGGATGCTCATCGCCGGGGCCTGCCATCGCCCCGCGCGCTTCGTGATGCACCACAGTTTCATGAAAATCCCCGTGGCCAAGTGGTTCTTCAAGGGCGCGCGCGTCATCCCCATTGCGTCGGCGAAGGAATCGCCCACCGTGTTGAAGCAGGCCTTTGAGGACATTTCCCAGGCGCTGGAAAACGGCGAGGTCGTTTGCATCTTCCCCGAAGGTCAGATCACACGGGACGGCAATTTCAATGAGTTTAAGGCGGGCATCGAACGAATCGTGGAACGCAATCCCGCGCCCGTGGTGCCGATTGCGCTTCATGGAATGTGGGGCAGTTGGTTCAGCCGCAAAGAAGGCCGGGCCCTGAAGGGGAACCCGCTCCGCTGGCTATGGGCCCGGGTGGAGCTGAGGATTGGCGCTGCGATCCCCGCTGCGGAGGTGAAGGCGGAATTGGTGAAGGAACGGGTCGCGAAACTGTATGGCGGGGAGATGACGGGAGAGTGAAATATGGCGATGACTTTGGTAATTGTAACCGTGCTCGTAGCACTTGCAGCACTGGCGTCTGTCGTTCTTCTTGGCCTCTGGCTTCCGGAAGCGGTCGTCCACAGTCGAGATGTCAACCTGAAGCAATGGCTTTTTCGGATTGGTATTGTGGGAGGGTTGTTGTGGTTCCTCTTTGCCGTATTCGGCGGCTGGGTGCCGTAAACTTGGTCGCTTAGGCTCCCGCGTGTACGGGTGGCACCCCGTAGTGTCCGTGTACGGGCAAGGTCTCTTCCTTACGGTGTGAGGCCCATCACCACCAACCCACCCAGAACCAACACCGCCAGCGGCTCGATCAACCCGATGAGAATCCGCAGCTTGAAGACCGCACTGTCATAAAGCGACCCCGAGAGCTTTTCAAAGGCCACGTCCAGCTTACCGGTGTGCTCGCCCGTGTTGATGTAGACCAGGTTTTTCTTCGGGAAAAACTTCGACTGGGTCAGGGCCTCTTCCAGTGTGAAGCCCGCCTGCAACAGCGGGGCCAGCTTCTCAAAATCCGCCGCGATGCGCTTCGCGCCGGTCACTTCGCCGGACATCCGCACGGCGTGGTGCAGGGGGAGTCCGGCGCGGGTGAAGACCATCATGGCCCAGGCAAAGCGGGAGAGCAGAATCGTCCGCACAATCCCGGACAGGGGCCAGCAGTGCATGAGGATGGATTCGCGGCTGGTAAGCGAAAGGGTGAGTCGCGCGATGACCACCACGGCGAGCAAGACCCCGCCCATGGTGAGGCCGAAGTTCGACAGGATCCAGAAGAGCTGCACCTCAAAAGACTCCTTGGAGATCCCCGCCACATCGGAAAGAAAAGCCTGGAGAATCGGGATTCCCACCAGTATGGCCACCAGCACCGAAGCGGGATAGGCTACCTGCCGGATGACGGCGTTGTACATTGCGCGGAGGTCTTCGTAGTACTTCTTAAGCTGGGGCAGGACAACGGCGAGCCCGCCGGTCTGCTCCGCAACCGAAATCATCTTCACGAAGACCGGAGAGAGGCGCTTTCTATGAAAATCGACCGCCTGGCCAAGGGTCGCGCCCTGCTCGATGGCCTGGCGAAGCTCCCGGGCGATATTTCTGAGATCGCGGCTGCCCCCGCTCTCTTCCAGCACCTTGAACGCGCGTACCAGCGGAACGCCGCCGTCGTACAGCGTCGCGAGGGTATGGCAAAGCCGCGCCATGTCTTTGCTGGAAAGGGATGAAGATAGCAGGCCCACGATGGTATCCAGTCGGTGGTTGGAGGCATAGTTCCAAAAAAAAGTAAGCCACGAACGCACAGGTGCTTTCACGAATGGCCGGTCAGATGTTCCTGCCTGCTTGCATCTCCTTTGCGTTGGGGTTAGCATACAGCACGCCGCAGGAAAACGTTTCCCTTTGCGCTCTTTGCGCTCTCTCGCGGCTGATATTTCTTGAACACACACAAGATAAGGAGAAACACAGACCGTGGTATTCAGCTCCATCGTCTTCCTGTTTCTCTTTATTCCCGTGGTGGCCACGGCCTATTTCCTCGTCCCTCGGAGCGCGCGCAATGTGCTGCTCCTCGCCGCGAGCCTCTTCTTCTATGCCTGGGGCGAGACGACCTTTGTATTCGTGATGCTGGCCTCCATCGCGATGAACTATGGCTTTGGCCTGTGGATCGGCAGGACGCGGGGCACGGCCCGCGCGCGCCTGCCGCTGGTGCTGGCGGTGCTGGTGAATCTGGAGCTGCTTGCGCTCTACAAGTACAGCACCTTCTTCATCGACAACCTGAATCTGGCCCTCGGCTGGTTCGGCGGCGCGCCTATCCTGTTGGAAGGCCGCCACCTGCCCGCAGGCATCTCTTTCTTCACCTTTCAGGCCATGTCCTACATCATCGATGTCTACCGGAACGAGGCGCGCCCGCAGAAGAACCCCCTGAACCTCGCACTCTACATCGCCCTCTTCCCCCAGCTCATCGCGGGACCCATCGTGCGTTACCAGCAGATCGCGGATGAGATTCTGACACGGGAGTCGCGGCTGAACGACGTGGCCGAGGGCATCAAGCGCTTCATAATCGGCCTGGCGAAGAAAGTGCTGATCGCAAATACGGCGGCGGCGGGCGCGGACCTCGTTTTTGATTTGCCTGCCAACGAATTGACCACCCCCCTGGCCTGGTTCGGCATCGCCTGCTACACGATCCAGATCTACTTCGATTTCTCGGGTTACTCCGATATGGCCATTGGCCTCGGTCGCATCTTCGGATTCCACTTTCTGGAAAACTTCCAGTGGCCCTATGTGGCGCGGTCGATCCAAGATTTCTGGCGGCGCTGGCACATCTCCCTTTCCACCTGGTTTCGCGATTATCTCTACATACCCCTCGGTGGCAATCGGGGCAGTCGCGGACGCACCGCCTTCAATCTCGTGATGGTCTTTTTCCTCTGCGGACTCTGGCACGGTGCCGCGTGGAACTTTGCCCTCTGGGGATTGTTTCATGGCGCCTTCCTCGTACTGGAGCGGGGGCCCTTCGGCGGATGGCTCGGGCGCTGGCCTCGGGTAGTGCAGCATGCCTATACCCTCCTCGTCGTGATGGCGGGCTGGGTCCTCTTTCGCGTGGAGAACCTCGCGGAGGCGGGCATCTTCTTCAGCGCACTGGCCGGCTTCGCCGAGGGCAGGAGCGCCGTGCGGCCCCTGGCCATGTATTGCACGCCCGACCGGGTGCTGGCCCTGGCCGTGGGTTGCGTCGCGGCCATGCCCGTGCTGCCGGCCCTGCGCACATGGCTGGAGCTGCGGGACGACAAGGCCCCCATGGTCGAGTTGGGTTCATTGTTCGGCCACGTGGCCCTGCTCTACGCCTGCGCGGTGACGCTCTCCGCCCAGACCTACAACCCGTTCATCTATTTCAGGTTTTGAGATGAGAAACGGAACGACCTCGATACATCGCGTCCAAGTCGCCTCAGTGGCAATCGTTTTCACCCTGCTCTGGCTGCCGCTGGCGGACAATTTGCTCCATCTGGATCGAAGCCGTCCTTCGAATGAAAACCGCACCCTGTCGCCCGCGCCACGCCTGGAGCTGACCGAACAGGCCCTGAAGGAATTTCCCCGGAGTTTTGAGGCCTTTTATGACGACCAATTCGGCTTCCGGAATTTCCTGGTGCGCCAGTTTCACACCGTAAACTTTGGCTGGCTGGGCATCGCGGATCCAGAGCAGGTGGTGAAGGGAAAAGAAGGCTGGCTCTACCTCGGCCGGAAGGCCCTCATCGACGAATCCCGGGGCCTGAGCCCGCTGCAGGAAAAGGAAACCCAGGCCTGGGCCGCGAAGATAGACGCCATCCAGCAGTGGCAGGAGGCGCGCGGCGGTACCTTTCTCTTTGTGCTGGTGCCCGACAAGCAGCGGGTCTTTCCCGAGTTTTTGCCGGACTGGTATACCGCTTCGGAATCGCGACGAAAGGAACAACTGCTCGAAGTCCTGGCTCCGTTGGGCACACCGGTGCTGGATTTGACGGAGACCCTGCGCGAAGCAAAAGAACGGGGCGGCGATCCGGTGTGGCTCAAGACCGACACCCATTGGAACGGCGTGGGCGCCTGGCATGGCTACCGGGCGATCATGGAACGCCTCTCTCCGAGCCTGCCCACGCTGAAGCCGATGGAGGAAAGCGTCCTCCTGCGAAGCCTCGAACCCGGCCTCGGTGCGGAAGCCTGGCGCTCCACCGGGGATCTGGCGGGCCTGCTGGGCGTGCGCGACCTGGCCCCCGAATCGTGGCTCGGCCTGCTGCCCGCTGAACCCCGCGCCCGATCCACGCAGAGCTTCCCCGCACCAACGCGGAAGGTGGGCGGGGTCAATGTGCCCTACGCGACCGAGATTGACGATCCGGCGCTCCCCACGACGCTGGTCATCGGCGGTTCCTTCCGCTGGGCCCTGGTGCCCCTGCTCTCGGAGCATTTTCGGCGCGTCCTCTACACGGATTTCCGCTACTGCTTCTTCGACCTCGCCCTGGCCGAAGCGGAGCAACCAGACCTCATCCTCTTCGTGCTGACGGAACAGCAACTCGTGTGGTTTCCCGAGCCGCCGGGCGAGACGACCTGGTAGTGCGTCGCACCTCGTCACCAAGAGAAACGCCGGACCAGCGCGTGCGCGTCAGTCCGGCGTCGATTGGAAATGGTTCTTAGGTTTAGACGACTTCGGTCAGCTTGGTCACAATCCCGGTTACGAGACCGTAGGCCAGGGCCTCTTCCGCGTTCATCCAGAAGTTGCGGTCGCTGTCCTTGGCGATCTTTTCAACGGGCTGGCCCGTTTCGCCGGCGATGAGCTGGTTGATGCGCTGGCGGATCTTGATAATTTCCTGGGCCTCAATGCGGATGTCGGAGGCCTGACCGCCCGCGCCGCCGCTGGGCTGGTGCAGGAGATAGCGCGTGTTCGGAAGTGAGAAGCGCTTGCCCTTGTCGCCGCCGAAGAGGATCGGCACCGCGATGCTGGCCACCCAGCCCGCACCGATGGTGTAGACGGGCGATTCGATACAGCGCATCATGTCGTGGATGGCGTAACCGGAGTCCACGTGGCCGCCGGGCGAGGAGATGATGACTTTGATGGGCTCGTGGGAGTCGGTGTTCAAAATGATGAGCTGGCCGATGACCTTCTCCGCCAGTTCCTGGTCCACCGTGCCGGCAACGAGGATCGTGCGGGACTTCAGCATCTTCTGCATGATGCCCTCGCCGCCCTTCTCGTCTTTCTTCTTCGCATCGTCTTCGTCGTCATGCCAGATGTAGGTCATCTCGGGTCCTCGTAGCGGCGTACCGTGCCGGGTAATTGAAATGGTGGGCCGCAACCTGCGCAGGCCATGGAGCGTAGCCGTGTATTGTGTCACGATCCGGCAATTTGGTTCAAGGCGCGGTCCGCTCAGAAGGTCCCGTAGTAATTGTCGATCGCGCCCATGATATGGGATGGCGTCCCGACGACCGGCGTAATCTCCCGCTGGCTCACATCGCGCAATTTCATGATGGCGGATTCGTCCAGGGGGTTGGCCATGGCCACGACGAGACGATCGGGGGTGATTCTAAGGGGAATGCAGACGTGCCAGGTGCACAGATCGCGGTGCAGCGCGTCCAGAGCATTCTGCTGGATGTGGACCTCCATGGGATTGACCACGGGCTTCTCCAACTGACACGCAACGGCCTGGGCGATGGCGTCGTCCGTGGTGAAGTCCCGCTCAATCAGAATCGTGCCCAGGAGCTGGGTGGGGTCTTTCTGTTGTTCGTCCAGCGCCTCGGCGAGCTGCTCCCGGGTGAGAATACCGGCATTCACCAGAATATCCCCTAGGCTCCGGCTCTCGCCCGGCTGGGCAAGCTCCGAGAGAACGATTTCCTGCTGTCGGGCGCGCTCTTCCCGCGATTCCAACGCCTCAACGGCACTCTTTCCGGAACCCGCGGTGCCCGCAAAAATACGGTCCCGCCGGGACTTCTCCGCCTCCAATTCTTCCGAGAGCTCGTCCCGCTCGTGGAGCACCTGACTCATCTGGGCCATGGCCTCGCGAATTTCGTCCCGGCGGGCCTGGGATTCCTCGCTGAGCAGGGCCTTTTCCGATTCCAGATTCTCCAGCGCAACTTTCTTCTCATCCAACTCGGCGGCGATCACGGCAAGATTCTGCTCATGCTCCGCCGCGCCGGCCCGGGCTGCTTCGGCCTCGGCCCGAGCCTCGGAAATCGCCTCCCGCCGCGTGGCCTCCCGGGCGCGGAGTCCTTCTAGTTCCGCGGCGGCCGCGTCATAGTGTGCGGCCAACTCGGCAATGCGATCCTTCAGCGTGGCATGTTCCCCAACACTTTCCTCCAGTTGGCGCTCAAGATCAGCGATCCACTGCTCGGCCGTCTTCTGGGATTCGCTGAACTCCTTCAACTCGCGGAGTTGCGCCTGAACCAGCGCTTCGCTGGCGGTGAGGGCGGCGCTCAGTTCGGGGTCGGGCTCCGCTTCGCTTTCCCGGGCCGCGTCCAACGACGCCTCCAGCATTTCCACCCGGTCGTTCGCATACTGCAGGGCCGCTTCGAGGGCTGTGGCCTTCATCAGCGACTCCGCGTGCCCCGATAGATCAGCCTCCAAGGACGCAATCCGGCTGTCCCGCTCCCGGGACTGGTTCTCCAGCGTGGCCAGGGCCGCCGTCGCCGTCTCCAGTTCCTCCGCCTGCGCTTTAACGAGTGCCTCCAGGCGCTCAACCTCTTGGCCCGTGTCCGCGAGGGACGCCTTCTCCCCTTCGAGGCGCGCCACCGTTGCATACAGTTCCGCCAGGGTCTCGTCATCGATGCGATTGGTGTTGGCGTCGGCCAGTGCAACGGCCATTTCGTTCCGCGCGGCCTCTGCGGCGGCCAGCGCGGCCCCCACGGCGGAAAGCTGCTGCTGGCGCTCGGTCAGGGCATCCTGGAGGCGGGAAGCCTCATTGCGCGACTGGGACAGGGCCGTGGCCTGCGCCGCCTCGTAGGTGCGGTGTGTCTCCATTTCCACCAGCAGGGTGCGCGCCGTAGCCACCATTTCTTCTTCGCGGCGCTTCATGGTGGCCAGTTCGCTTTCCATGGCGGCCAGAGCGGACTGAAGCCCCGCGCGCTCAGCGCTCATCGCATCCACCTGAGCCTGCTCAGACGCGGCCAGGCGGGCCTGGAGGGCATGGACCTCGGCTTCAAGGTCTTCGACCCGGTCCTGTGCCGTTTCGAGTTCGCCGAGCTCCGGCCGCTCATCCAATTCACTCATCGCCGACTGCATCAGCGACAATTGCTCGCGGAGCGCGGTAGCTTCCGCCGCCATTTCCGAAGCGGCTTCGCTGTCGGCCCGGAGACTCTCCAGCGCGCGCTCCAGCGTATCCACCCGCTCCTTTTGTGCGGACAGTTCCTCCGCCGTTGGTCGCGTCGAGAGTTCCGCCAACTCCGCCTCAAGCTCCGCAATGCGCGATTGAAGCTCGATAGCAAGCGCCGCGCTTGCGGCCAGCTCCTCCGCCGTCGGGCGCGTCGAAAGCTCTGCGAGCTCCGCGTCCAGCTCCGCAATGCGCGACTCAAGCTCAACAGCACGCTCCGCACTCGCGGACAGTTCCTCCGACGTCGGGCGGAGGATGAGTTCCGCGAGTTCCGAGTCCAGCGCCGCGATGCGCGATTCGAGGTCGGCAGCACGCGTCGCACTCGCGGACAATTCCTCCGCCGTCGGGCGCGTGGAGAGTTCTGCGAGTTCTGATTCCAGTTCCGCAATGCGCGATTGAAGTTCGGTAGCAAGCAACGCGCTGGCAGACAATTCCTCCGCCGTCGGGCGCGTCGAAAGCTCCGCGAGCTCCGCGTCCAGTTCCGCGATACGCGATTCGAGTTCGGAAGCACGCGCCGCGCTTGCGGACAGTTCCTCCGACGTCGGGCGCGTGGAGAGTTCTGCGAGTTCTGATTCCAGTTCCGCAATGCGCGATTGAAGTTCGGTAGCAAGCAACGCGCTTGCGGCCAGCTCCTCCGCCGTCGGGCGCGTCGAAAGCTCCGCGAGTTCCAAGTCCAGTTCCGCGATGCGCGATTCGAGTTCAGAAGCACGTGCCGCGCTTGCGGACAATTCCTCCGACGTCGGTCGCGTCGAGAGTTCCGCGAGTTCCGCGTCCAGTTCCGCGATACGCGATTCGAAGTCGGCAGCACGCGCCGCGCTTGCGGACAATTCCTCCGACGTCGGACGCGTCGAAAATTTCGCGAGCTCTGATTCCAGCTCCGCAGTGCGCGATTCTAGTTCGACGGCGCGCTCAGTACTCGCGGCAAGGTCGTCCGCAGTTGGGCGAAGGGTGAGTTCCGCCAGTTCCGATTCCAACTCCGCGATACGCGATTCGAGTTCGGCAGCACGCGCCGCACTTGCGGTCAGTTCCTCCGCCGTCGGACGCGTGGAAAGCTCTGCGAGCTCGGATTCCAGTGCGGCGATGCGTTCCGCCGTCGCTGCGCGGTCCTCTTCCGATGGAGTGGCCTCGGACTGCGCTGTATCCCGCTGGTCCAGTTCCGACTGGAGTGCGGCCAACTGATCCGCGGTGGGTGATGTCGCGAGCGCGGCCTCCAGCGAGTCGATGTGCTGCTGGAGGGCCTGCAATGCCTCGACAGTCGGGCGCTGCTCCAGCACCGCCAGTTGCTCTTTCAGGGCCGCGATGCGCTCTTCGAGCACGGCCACTTCCTGGCGCTCCAACTCCATCTGGGTCAGCCGGGACTCCAGGGATGCTATCCGTCCTTCCGCCTCCTCCAGCGCCTCGCCGCCGCCGTCGGCACCTTCCTCGGGCTCGTTGATGTCCCCTTCCTGGGCCGCCAGTTGGACATCCTCGCCCAGAAAGGCCCGACGAAGGGCTTCCATCTCGCGGGTCAGGGCGCCCAGAGCCGCAACGTGCTGCGCGGTTTCCGCGCGTTGGAGATCGACCGCGCCCTGAAGGCGTTCTTCGGAGATCTGGAGCCGCGCGGCCTCTTTGCGAAGGAGCTCCGCCTCGCGCGTGAGTTCTTCGTGCTCCCGGCGCACGCTTTGCAGTTCCGCATCGCGCTCGGCCAGGGCCGATTCGAGACGTTCATGCTCCCGGCGGTGCTTGACCACCCGCTCGGTCTCGGCCGCCAGATTCGCCGAGGCAAAATTCTCCTGCTCCAAGCGAAATGATTCCATTTCGATGTTGAGGGCGTGCACCTCGGACGTCAGTATCCGATTTTCGTGGCGGAGCTGCTCCACCTCGTCGAGCAGAGCGGGATCCTGCGCGGCGACGGAAGGCTCCACAATAGCGGGCGCGACGTCCGCGCCAGGCGCCAGAATTTCGAGAAGCTGGGAAAGCTGCCGATTGGCCGTGGCAAACTGAGACAGCAGTCCGGACTGCGATCCGGTGACCTGGGTGGTCCAGGACTGAACGGCCCCCTGAAGCCGCCCGATCGTGCTCTCGAGTTCGCGCAGCGCGCCGTCACTTGCGGCGGTTGGGGCGGGTGCGTAGGCTACGGTATAGCGCGTCATGGCACCGGCGGGCAGTTGTTCCTGCCCCATGGCCTGTTTCAGGCGATTCAGCTCGCCATTCGCCTGCGCCAGGGCGGCGGTAAGCTGCTGCCGCTCCTGCAGCACCGCCAGCAAACGGCTCAACTGCGTGTTTGCCCCGTCGATCTGTCGTGCGAGCCCCTGCTGCGCCGCCCCTACTTCGGCGGTCCAACTGGAAATAGCGCCACGAAGCTGGGCGAGCAACTCGCTGTTCGGTGTTCCCATAGGTTCCTTGCCTGATGCACGAATGCACGCGTGTTCCATGGGGATTATAGGGCGCGGCGGGGAACTGATCAAAATAGTCTTGATAAGAATTGTGTTCTGCCGGTCCCGGAGACGGCCCCACCTGCACAGTCATCTCACGACCGGCCCGGCCCGGGGCATCGCCCACTTGAACACCGGGATACTTTTCCCTACCATGCGGCACAACCTTTTCCTGGAACAGGAGCACATCGCCATGATCAAAGGATTCGTTTATCTCGCCGGCATCATCACTGCCGGACTTTCATTGGCCGCCCGGGCCGAAGTCCGAATGCCCGCACTTTTTTCGGACAACATGGTCCTGCAACAGAGCAGTGTCCTGCCGGTCTGGGGCTGGGCCAAAGATGGGGAAGCAATAACGGTCAAATTCATGGACCAGGAAGTGACCGCCACGGCGGCCGCGGGGAAGTGGAAGGTCCTGCTGGAGGCCGTGCCTGCGGGTGGCCCCCACGAGATGACTATCCGGGGCGAGAACGAAATTACGATTAAAAACATCCTCGTGGGCGAGAACTGGATCTGCGGCGGCCAGTCCAACATGGCGTGGCCCGTAGAGAAGTCGTCAACGTCGGCGGAAGCGATTGCGGGGGCAAAGTTCCCCCAAATCCGGCTCTTCCAGGTGGAGATTGCCGGTGCGGACACGCCCTTGGAGGACGTGAAGGCCGAATGGGTGGAATGCTCGCCCGAAACCGTGGCGAAGTTTTCCGCCGTGGGCTATTTCTTCGGGCAGGGCCTCCACGGCCATCTAAATGTGCCCGTGGGCTTGATCCAGTCTTGCCTGGGCGGCACGAATGCCTCGTCGTGGCTGCCCCGGGAAGTGCTCGCCGCGACCCCGGAGTTTGCGGATATCCTGGCGGATTACGATAAAGCCCTGGCCGAATACCCCGAGAAAAAGGCGGCCTGGGACACCGCGCTGGCGGAACATACGGCTAAACTGGAAAAAGCGAAGGCGGACGGCGTAGAACTGAGCGCCCAGGAGCTCCGGGCCCCCGCGGAGCCCATGGGACCCCAGCACGTGAAACGGCCTGGCGCCCTGTTCAACGCCATGATCGCGCCGCTTCAGCCCTACGCGGTGAAAGGTGCCCTCTGGTATCAGGGCGAGGCCAATGGCAAGTCCGTGGCGTCGGCGGAACAATACAAATTGCTCTTCCCCGCCGTCATCAATGAGTGGCGCAAGGGTTGGGGACAACCCCGATTCCCCTTCCTCTTCGTGCAGCTTGCCGCCTATTCAGACAATCCCGCGTGGCCCCTGCTGCGCGACGCCCAGACGGCCGCTTTGGCCCTGCCGGACACGGCCCTGGCCGTCACCATCGACGTGGGCCAGAAGGACGACATCCACCCGACCGACAAAGCCACCGTGGGGAGTCGTCTGGTGACGGCGGCGCGCAATGCGGCCTACGGTGAGAACATTGAATCCACCGGGCCCCTCTTCCTCGAACTGGAGAAGCGCGAGGGCCTCGCCATCATCTACTTCCGAAACGTTTCCGAAGGGTTGAAAAGCAGCGCGAAGCCGCTCACGGGCTTTGAAGTCGCCGGCGAAGACGGTGTATTCGTCCCCGCGAACGCCGCGATCGCAGGCCAGACGGTGATCGTGCGATCCGAGAGCGTTCTGAATCCGGTTCACGTGCGCTATGGCTGGCAGGCCTTCCCCGATCCGCCCTGCACGCTCTACAACGGCTCGGGATTGCCGGCGGTGCCCTTCCGCACGGATGAACTGCCGGTGGCGGATGCCGCGCCGAAGTAATTCCGACTATTCCGAGCCGCGTGACGCCCCTGTCGCGGAGCTTTCCGGTACCCGCACCTCAAAGATCACCTGCCGCTTCGCGAGCCAGGCGACGCCCACGAGGTCATACAATCCGCGCCAGAGCCGGTTGTTGATGCCGTACTTGGAGACGCCGGAGTGGCGGGGATGGTGAAGCACGGGGCACTCTACGATGGAGAAGCCCTGGGCCCGCATGAAAACGGCAAGAAACCGGTGTACGCCGTTGAACGCCACGAGATGCTGGACACAGCGGCGGCGGAAGCCCTTGCTGCCGCAACCGGAATCCCGGATGCCATCGTGAAGCACGGCATTGCGCACGGCATTGGCCACGCGGCTTGATACCCGTCGCACCCAGGTGTCGTTGCGGTTGGCCCGGTAACCGCAGACGCAATCGAACTCTTTCAGGAGCTCCAGGAAGCGGGGAAAATCCGCTGGATCGTTCTGCAGGTCGCCATCGAGGGTCAGGATATACTCGCCTCTGGCATGGCGCATGCCCGCAACCACCGCTGCGGACTGGCCCGAATTGCGAACCATGGTCAACGGCGTCACGCGCGGGTCCTGACGATGCTCTTCCGCCAGCCGCTCGCCGGTCTGGTCGGTGCTGCCGTCGTTGACAAGAATGCATTCGAAGTCGTAGTCGCTCAGGGGCGCAAAGGCGTCACGGATTTTCTCCGCGAGGGGCGAGACATTGTCTTGTTCGTTGTAGAGGGGGACTACGACGCTGACGAGCGTTTTCATGGGCACGCTTCACCTGTGGGTGGGAAAGATACTATGGGGACTTGGGGGGATTGGGCGGACAGTATACCTGATCGGGTTACAGGATGGCGCGTTTTGCCCCCCCGGCCTCTCAAAAAACGGGGCCGTAAGCCCGAAGAAAACAGGCGCAAATTCTGAGCGCCGGTGTCATTTTCGCAGCAAACCACGAGAAAATGTCGACTGTCTCCTGTTCCGACCCGGCTCAATTTCAGACGTTTCACTCCCGTGGCGCGGGGGGCCGATCATCCACCGACTCGGCGATGGCCACATCATAGGCACGCCGGGCGTGATCATAGGCCGCTATCGCGGCGGCCTTATCTTCCTTGCGAATCTGAGTCTCCTTCATCTTCCAGCACTGGTCCACGGCGGCGCGGCACCATTCGGCACTGCGGCGCGACGCGCGGATCGGCTTGTCGCCCACCAGGGTGTAGATGGGATTGGTATGGGCGGACGCAGTCACGCGGAGCGCAATCCAGCTTGAGTGGTGAACGGCCTGGGTGAACTTGAGTTCGTGCTCCCGGCCGTCCGCGACGATCTCCTGCTTCTGCACGGGATAGCCGTTTACAATGAGCTCCACGGCCACCTTGCGCGTTCCGGGGATGCGGGCCTTTTCCACATGCCAGTAGGGACGGCCCATGAAGCCGCCATCGGCGATTTTCTTGCTCGCATCGTCCTGTACCTCGGGCAGCCAGGCCGCCGCCGTAGCCGTCACCGTAACATCCCGGGGACTCTCCAGGTGCACCTCGTTCTTGCTCGCACCGAGCTCGTTGCCCTCGACCTTGAAGTTGTAGAGGTGGGCGCGCCCATCGGATACGTAGTTGGCGCCCTCTTTGATCTTTTCCACGAAGCTGTCGAAATCCAGCTTCTCGCCGAGGCGCGTGTAGCTGCGGGCCATGCCGATTCGATCATCGAAAATGCATGGGAAGTCGGTCTCTCCGCTGATCGCGGTCCGGAAGCCCGAATTAAGCACGTGGTACCAGATGTTCAGCTCCATGTGGAGCGGCGTGTCGCCCGCGGAGATGAAATCCACCGCGTCGTGGGTCGCCGTGACGATGTACTCGTTCGCACCGATGCCGTCAAACTTGGCCATGACGTAGTTGGGGATCTGTTCCGTGGGCGATTCGGGCGCGAGGCCCCAGCCGCTGTGGGAATAGCCGACGATGCCGCCCTGCTGCTTGCCCCACTGGAGCACGGGCAAAGTCCAGCTCGGCCACTCTTCGATGAGCGTCGTTCCGGGATAATCGTCTTCCTTCAGACGCAGCAGGCACAGGTGGCCGGCGTGACTGGAGGGGAAGCCGGAGACCTCCACGTCGTAGCGCATGATGTTTTCCGGGGTGGAGAGTTTGTGAACCTCGCCCTCGAAAAAGGTCTTCTGGTGGTACCAGCAGGGCCCCCAGGTGAGCACGCAGGACACGTCCAGGTCTTCACCCTGGGCCTGGCGCAGCATGGCCTCGGGGCGCACGCCCGCTTCGGGGCTTTCGTAGTGGCTGCAACCGCCCGCGTGCACGTGGTGATCGGCGCTGAAGAAGCCTTTCTCCTTCATGCTGATCCAGCGCTCCAACTGAAAGCTCTCGGTGTGTTCCTTGACGCCCTCGGGCACGGTGATGGTGCGCGAATGGGCCAGGTATTCCGGCCCGCGCGTCCAGGTAACGTCGTAAGTCCCGGAGGGAAGATACACGTGTTCGCCGTCGGTACGATAGACTTGGGGATGGAAGAAGAAGTCCGGATAGTCGCTCTCCGTCGTCACCCGCCGGGACGGCAGCGGATAAACACCGACGAGCGGCTGTGCCGAAAGGCCGGGGCGGGCCCAGGGTTCATTCAGGGCCTTACTCTGGCGGTAGTCATTGGGCACGGCGGGTTTCTCGCTGGTGTCCACGAGCCGCTGGATATTGTCGCGGATGATGAAAGACGCCATGGCGGGGCCGCCGTCGTGATCCTTAACCTGGAGCTGGACCTTGACCGAAGGCTTGCAGTCAAAAAACACCGTCACGGCGTTGCGGTAGCCCACGTCCTGCGAGCCCTGGCCCACATGAAAGCCCAGCTTGGCCTCCCGTGGTCCTACTTCATCGGTATAGACCTGGAGCACCTTGTACTCCACGGGAATGCCCGACAGGGCCGTCGTCAGGGGGCGGCTCTCGTAAAAGCTCAGCTCCAGATAGCGGTTGGCCGCCTCTCCGGGCGAGACGAGATTCTCCGGTTTCGGCTCCGGCTTCCCCGTGGAAACATGGAGGCGCGGTTCGGCGTTGGGCGATTCCCATTCGATGGGTGCCCGGGTACCGGACTCGTTGTGAACCTTGATCAGGAAACTCTTCCAGCCGCCCTGCTGCAGGTCGGCCTCCGCCGGGCCGCGCATGACTTTCACCCGCGCCTCGGGGTTGATATTGACGGCGGCGAGGCAGTAGGGGTCGAGGACCGACTGGATCGCTTCGGCCACGGCGGGCGTGTGTTCTTTCTCCGACAGAACCTTCAGGCGGGCGGAATCGGCCTCGCCCAAGGCGCTGCCCAGGTAACGCAGGGCCTCGTCCAACCGCAGACTCGCGGCCATGATCGGCTGAACCGGGACATTCGGGATAATGTCCAGCGTCTCCACCGGCTCTTCGAGTTCCGCGCGGGGTCCGGTGGTCTGGCAACTGGCAAAGACGAGTAACGATGCGGCAAGCACGGCAACCAGGGAAGTGTGGCGTCGGGAAGGAAATATCAGGAATGAAATCATGGCAGGGTTACTCTCCAAGGGGTTATTAAAGCCTCTCCGCTTTGCTCCCTGCCCAACAGTATGCCCCGCGGAGAGCCCCGGTGCAAGCGTTCGCAGGGACCGGCGCGGAAGGCACGGACGTACGCGGGGGTGCCGGGTGCGCCCCCAACCTGCGGCGAATTGCCGACGGGTAGTGCCGGACCTTATACTATGCGCTAACACTTTTCTAACACGCAGCGGAGTATAATTCGGAATGAAAGTCGAGAATCCCGGTTCCTTTCTGGATCACTTTCTACGTCAGACCCGCATTCATCACGTACAGTTGAGCGGCATGGCGGACATGAAGGCGAACATGATGCTGACCGTGGCTTCGGTCGTGTTGACCTTTACCGTGGGCTACCTGGCGGATCCGGCTTTCCAGTGGGCCGCGCTGACCCTGATTGTATTCTGCTTTGCCTCCATCGTGGCGGCGATCTACTCCGCCATGCCCCGGGTGCAACTGCCCGCGAAGAATCGCCCGCGCCCGGATACAAAGGACCCCAACTACAACCCGCTCTTTTTCGGCACCTTCATTCACATGACGCTGGAAGAGTACAACGATGTGATGGAGCAGGCGGTGAACGACCCCTCGGCGGCGGTAGAGCTGATGGTACGCGAAATCTACACGCTGGGCTGCTTTCTGGCCTACCGGAAGTATCGCTACCTGCGCTGGGCCTACCTGCTGTTTCTGAGCGGCCTGCTGGTGGCCGGCCTGGTGCAGGGCTTGTGCGTGACGCTTCAGAATCTGGGTATCCAGCCCTGGCAGTTTCACCTGGCACCCATGTCGGCCATGGGCGGCTGAGCGGCTATCAGGGCCAATTCGGCGGCACCCGACGATGACCACGGGAACAATGTGCGCAATTCTGTCCTATGACTCTGGAGATTCTACCCGTGACCGATCCCTCGCTTGAACCGATGCTTCCGCCCCGTCCCATCGGAGAATCCTCCGAAGAGCCGGAGGCCGCGAAGCTCCACGGGGGCGAAACCACGCTGGAATCCCTCGCCGAGACCCGCATCCTGCACGAAAGCACGACGGAGCCGGAGGCGGAAACGCACCGCACGGTGGACATCGGGCTCGAACCGCTGCTGCCGCCCCGCCCCCAGGTGGATGTGCCCGAGCAGCCCGTTATCCCGCCCCGCCCCGCAGTGCCCCTCGAAATGGAGTCCCGGATACCGCACCGCCCCACCGTGACCACGTCGCTGGACGCCTTGAACGCCGAGACGGAGGAGGAGGTCGAGGACGCTGCGGAAAGCACGGGATGGCTCGGCCCTTTTCTCCTGATGCTGTGCCTGGCCGCTTTCCACGTGCTGGCGAACCTGTGGTGGCTCCAGCAGGACAATCACCCCATCCGCACCGATGAAGAAGGGCACATGCAGTTCGCCCGCCAGTACCACGAGGTGCTCTTTGTCCAGGACTTTCCCGATCCGGTTCGCCGGATGATCGCCGTGTCGCAGATACGCCCCGGAATTCCCGCGCACCCGCCCCTCTTCCAACTGCTGGGGGCGCTGATGATCGAAATCTTCGGCTACAGCCCGGACACCATCGCTGCCACGAGCACCGTCATGTTCGTGCTGCTCCTTTTCGGCTGCTACGCCCTCGCGAGAACCTTCCTACAGCCTTGGCAGAGCCTCTTCGGGGTCTTTGTGGTGAGCATGACGCCAATTGTCTTCGCCTCGTCCCGCTTTTTCATGACGGACTACGGCTCTGCGGTCATTGTGGTCTGGTCGATCTTCGCGCTGGTCAAGAGCGACGGACTGCGCCATCCAGGCTGGGTGCTCCTCTTCGCCGTGCTCAATGGCCTGGGAATCCTCACGCGCACGGTGACTTTCGCCTATGTGCTTGTCCCGGCTATCCTGACCGGCCTGGTCGGCATCGTCGCCACGCTCCGCCGCGAATCCTATGAGCCCGGATGGGGAACCCTCGCCGTGAACGTGGCCATGGCCCTCGTGGTGACCGTGGGCATCTTTGCCCCGTGGTACTGCACCCATCTCGAGCCCTTCTATGACTACTGGTCCAACAAGGAAATCTCCGGCACGCGCGGGCCGCTGACCAATTTCGCGCCGCCGCCCCCGGTCAACGCCGAGGATGCCGCCACAGATGCCGCCCCCACGCTGATGGCGGATCAGAGCACCTACGCCCGATTCGTCCGGACCGTCTCCGAAAAGGCCGCAAACCCGCCGGTGGCCTGGATCCGCTATCCCGTCTATCTCGTGAACGACGGACTCTTCGCCGTACTTGCCGGCCTCGCCCTGCTGGGGATGGCTATTGCCCCACTCCGCGCCCAGTTCCGCACCCTGCCGCTGGTATGCATGTATCTCTGGATTCTAGGCAGTTGGGGCTTCTTCTCCGTGATCCTCCGCTCCGCCACACCGCGCTATGGCCTGCCCGTGGCCCCGGCCCTCGCCCTCTTCGCCGCCCTCGCCATCCTGGCCCTGCCCGGTCGCTGGATCCGTATGACGGCCGGGGCAATGCTAAGCATCGTGCTGCTCTTTCAGTATGCCCTGCTCACCATCCAGCCCATGGGACCGAACGCGCGCCTCGATATCCCCGTCACCTTCCCCCCGGACAAGGCCCACTACTTCACCGATCCCGGCCTGGTCGTCTTCAAGGACAATCTGGCCCTGGGCTTTTCCTATGCGCGCCTAGGTGCACCGGAACCAGAAAACTATCAGGAACGCTTGCTCCAGGCGATGATGAAGCACGAGAAGGAACTTCCCGTGCGCACAGGGCAGTTTGCCAACTACCAGAAGCTGAACGCGCGTGGACTGGAGTTTCACGAACGCCACTACTGGCCGGGGGACAATCCTTATCGCCTGCCATCGCTCGCACCCGAAGATATCCCCGAGCGGCGCCTGACCATGATCCACATGGGCACCGAGCCGGATCAGCTCCTGCCGCGACTGGGCGAAACGGACTACATTGTCTTCGAAGCGCCGGCGGCCCGACCGGAAATCGCGGCAGGCTACCAGGCTTTCTTTGAGGCACGGGGCTACGCCCTGATCGAAAGTTTTGACGAGCCCGAGTTCGGCTGGGTGCCCGCCGCGCGCTATGGCGTGCTTGCGCGAAAGCTGCAAGGCGAACTGGTGCCCGTCACGGCGGATTCCATCGCCGCCATGAGTCTCTACGATATACACGAACTGAAATACTCCGCAGACTTCCAGCGCCTTTCGCCCGAGCTCAGGGCCTTGGCCCAGAGCACCTTCCAAGCCAGGCTCCAGGCGGTGGCGACCCCCTTCCAGTTGAATGACGCCGTGACCTTCATGGCGGCCGACACGACCCGGGTGGACGCCACAACGTATCGCGTCCGCATGGTCTTTCAGGTGCACAAGGCCCTGGACCGGAACTGGCGCATGCTCTTCCACGGTTTCGTGTCGCCGGAAAACCTTTCGCGCCTGCCCGCCGACAAACAGGCCCAGGGCTACGTGGACTGGAACTTCGATCCCCAGCCGCCCGCGACCGAATGGGTGCCGGGCGATTTCGTAATTCTGACCAATCAGATTGTCGCAGAGCCCTTGCAATGGCAGTTCAAGTTCGGGCTCTTCCAGGACGAAGTACTCTTCGGCCGCACGGGACTCTTGAAGGTGATGGATTTGGGGGCGATTTAACGCGGGGACTGTTGCCGATTGGCTCGTATAGCAGGCTTTCGTCGTGTCGTCCCCCCCCAATCGGAAACTGTCCCCAGATTCAGTCCCCGCCGCGAAATCGGGTATGATAGTATTTGAGGTGCGGCACCGGCGTCATTCGGGCGGCGAGAGATTGCGGAATCATGCGTTCGCGGAAGCGAGGAGGAGCAGAAAATATGGCCATGACGGTGGAACAGTTGATGCAGGATGCCCTCGACAAGAGCGCGTCGGATATCCACTTGAAAGAGGGCAACCCGCCCATCCTTCGCATCGACGGCGAGCTGGTCCGCTTGGAAGGACAGGACGCACTCACGGAGGACGACCTTCAGGAGATGCTGAAGCAGATCGCGTCACCTGCGGATATCGTCAAGTTTCAGAAGGTCATGGAACTGGACAACTCCTACTTTTACGAGGGCCGGGCCCGCTTCCGTATCAATGTCTGCAAGGATGACGGCGATACACGCATCGTGATGCGACTAATCCCCCTCATCATCAAGACCATGGAAGAGTTGAAACTCCCCGTCGTGTTGAAGAAGCTCTGTGTGCTGAAGAACGGCCTCGTACTGGTCACGGGCCCGACCGGTAGCGGTAAATCCACGACGCTGGCGGCCCTCATCAACGACATCAATACCGAGCGGCCCGACCACATCATCACCGTGGAAGACCCGGTGGAATTCCTGCACAAAGACAAGCGCGCCATCGTGACCCAGCGCGAGATCGGCCACGACACCCTCTCCTTCGCCAACGCCCTGCGCGGCGCGCTGCGCCAGGACCCCGACGTGATTCTCATCGGCGAAATGCGCGACGCGGAAACGGTGCGCACCGCCCTCGCGTCCGCCGAAACGGGCCACCTCGTGTTCTCCACCCTCCACACCGTGGACGCGGTGGAAACCCTGAACCGCGTCATCGACTTCTTCGAACCCCACCAGCAGTTGCAGATCCGGAAGCAGCTCGCCTCCGTGCTGCGCGGCGTGGTGTCCCAGCGCATCCTGCCCCTGGCCACGGGTCACGGGCGCTGCGTGGCCGCCGAAGTGCTCCTGGGCACGCGCACCGTCCGCGACTTCATCGAAAAAGGCAAATCCTTCAAGGACATCGTCCAGTTGATCGAAGAGGGTAACGACCAGTACGGCATGCAGACCTTCGACCAGGCCATCTACGACCTGTGGAAGGAGCAGAAGATCACGGCGGAAGTCGCCCTGCTCAACGCCACCAGCCAGAAGGACCTCAAGCTGCGCATGCAGGGCATGTCGGTGAAATAAGCATGCGGGAAATTGCCATGGTGTCGGTGAAATGGATGGCCTGCCTTCTTGTAAGAGTCGGCATGACCTCAATCCAGAGACTTCAGGAACGAAGCTGCCTGCTGTCGCTGCCGTCCCTGTTGTCTCTGCAACCATGGCGCTCCGCACTCGGCCTGATCCTCCTCTTCGCCGCAAACACATCCGCCGAAAACCTCGTCGCCAATCCCGGCTTCGAAGATCTCGCGGGGGACAAGCCCGCCCGCTGGGACCAGTTCGTCCAACCCATGCCCGGCGCCGATGCGAAACTTTCGGACACGGCCCACGGCGGCGCCTACGCGGTGCAGTTGCATATCCCCACGCCCTACGAAAAGGAACCGGTGAACAACTGGAGCCAGAACATCATGGGCGACTTCGGCGGGAAGACATTGCTGGTCTCGGGCTTCATCCGCGTCGAGGATGCGAAGGAGGCTACCATCTGGCTCCAGCTCTGGCGCAAGAAACCCTGGGGCGTGCTGGGCGCGGCGAGCACCAGCATCGATATGCCGGTCTACGGCACCCGGGACTGGCAGGAAGTCTCCATGGACGTGCCCGTGCCGGAAGGCGCAGATTTCGTCACCCTGCGTTGCGTGCTGATGGGTTCGGGGACCGCCTGGTTTGACGATCTTTCGGTCGCACTGGCGGATAGTGAAACACCGGAAAAGACGGTGGAAGACCCGGCGAAGCCGCCCGAGGCATCCCCGGAAGTGCCGAACGCGGAAGTCGAGGCCGTAGCGGAAAACGCGGCCGACAACGAGGACTCGCCCGCAGACGAGGAAATCATGATCGAGGATGAGGCGGATGTCGCCGACCCCGACGAGGCGTTTGAACAGCCGCTTCTCCCCCAGGACACCGTGCTCCCCCTCGTGAACGAACTGGAATCGGAAGTGCGGCGCTTGCGCAGCGCCAATGAGGTGCTCACGGATACGCTGCAGGAGATACAGAACGTCAATCAGGAACTGCTCAAAGAGATGATGGCGGTGCAGGAGGAATTGCAGGAGATGAAGGCGGGTAAGAACGGCGCGGCCGCTCCCGCCCTGCAGGGCGACAAGCCTCGGGTGCCGCCGCTGATCCCCCTCAGCCAGTCCCAGGAGTATGGCGCGCCATGACGGGACAGACGATGATGATCCTGTTGATTTCCCTGTGTGCAGGCGCCTTCGCGGCGGGCTGCACGTGGGTGGGAATCGATGTGATGGCGATTCTGGGCGGACGCCTCGCCGCGCGACGGGAAAAGAAACGCCTCGAAGCCGAGGCGAAGGCCCTGAAGAAGGCGGAAGAAGCCGCCAATGCCAAGGAATAGTACGGAACCCAAGTGAAACCCGTGCCCCCCGAACCGGGCCCCAGGCCCTCGATTGCCGTGCACTTCAAGTGCTGCAACGTCTACCTGCGCATCTACCTGAACCGGCTCGGCACCGCCTACTTCGGCCACTGTCCCCGTTGCACCCGCTCAATCACCATCAAAGTCGGCCCCGGCGGCTCAAAATCGCGATTCTGGACTGCGGAATAGAGGGACGTACCGCCGCAAGGGCACGCCCGGCGAACAATGCCGTTGCGCTCTCCTCATCCCAACCCACTCGAACGAGGCCCACTACAGCGCGGCGGTATGTCCCTGTGGAAGCTGGAATCACGACATGGGCCGTACCAGTGTTTCAGTCCCTCCTGTCCCCGCAACGCGGCGAGGTGCCCGACAACACTCCAAAATCCTCCCAAAAAATTCCCATTGATCATTTCCCCCGATCCCCGCCATAGTATCTGTAGAAGGTGCCGAGACTATGGATGTTCCAGCGCAAAACGAAGAGATCGCGCTCATGATGCGGGTGCGAAGCGGGGACGAGTGTGCCTTTGAGACGCTGTTCAATCGCTATCAACGTCCGCTGCTGAACTTTTTCCACGGCCTTTCGCGCAACCCGTGCACCGCGCGGGATCTCGTCCAGGAGACTTTCCTCAGGGTCTGGAAGATTCGTATGCGCTACCGCGCCTCGGGCTCTTTCCCGGCCTATCTCTTTGGCATTGCCCGCATGATATGGCTGGAATCCTGCCGCCGCGAACAGAAAGCATGGCGCCTGGGCCTGCGCCAGGGCGAGGAACGACTGCTTGACCTCCCGGCGGACGACACCGCGTGCCCGGCGTGGCAGGCCAACCGCTCGGAATTGCACGGTCACCTCTACGCCGCGCTGGATGAACTGCCCGAGGAGCAGCGCATGGTCTTCGTGCTGCGCTCCATCGACGGGCTCTCGCTGGAAGACATCGCCGCGGTGCTGGATTGCCCCGTCAACACGGTGCGCTCGCGCAAGATACTGGCCGTGAAAAAGCTGCGGCACCTCTTGGAATCGATCATGGAACCCCGGCACGCCCGGAATTTATAACGTACATACCGAATTCATAGTTACGCAAAATCGCCCGGTGTTGCCGTTGGTCACACGTGGTCAGGACCCTGGCACCGGAAGATTTTGCCAGAAGAGGAGCGCACGCTCATGGATTGCCGAAACATATGCCGCGCATTGCCCGGACTCGCCGATGGCGACCTGCGCCCCGCTGTCGAGAGCGAGGTGCGCGGCCATCTGGAGTGCTGCCCCGAATGCGCGGCCGAATGGGAATCGACCCGGGAACTCCTGGCGCTGGGCGGCGAGGCCCTCGCCTTCCGCGGCGCCCCTATGGCCTTCGACGCCCTGCGCGCGCGCATGGGCGCCATCGAGCCGCGGGAAGAAGTGCTCCGCTACCAGGTGCCAAAGCTC
>JBIJDL010000298.1:0-7967 GCA_044344195.1 Candidatus Hydrogenedentales bacterium | reverse complement strand
GACGAGGCCCTCCCCATCCCGCCAAGTTTGGAAGGGCGCTCGGGACTCTATTTTATCCCGCCCGAAGAAGGCTGGACCGCCATCTACGGCAAGGTCGTGCTGGAGGGCGCATCGCCATGGGTTGGGGTGATGGAGCGCACGGTGGGCTCGGGCACGATAGTGCTCTGCAGTGATTCCTTCTTCCTGAGCAACGAAGCACTCCGCAACAACAGAAACTCGGAATTTCTGTCGTGGTTGATGGGTGGAAACGGGACCGTACTCTTCAGCGAGGCCCATCTGGGTACGCAGCAACAAGACCGGATCATGACCCTCGTACGGCGCTATCGTCTCCATGGCGTCGTTTTCGGATTTCTTCTGCTGGGCGCTCTGTTTGTTTGGCATCACGCCGCCACACTGATCCCGCGTCGTGAGCTAGATGAACTTCCTGCCGCGTCAACTACGACGGAACGCAGCCACCAGGATGGCCTCGACAATCTTCTGGCCCGCTTTATCCCCCGGAATGAATTACTGGGAACCTGCGTGCGGGAATGGTGTCAGCAGTTTCAGCATGATCCGAAACTCTCCCGGGTGCGGGAAATTGCAGCATCGCGCAAGAATGGTGAAACCAAGCACGGCACGGAAGAAGAACTGGTCGCGGCGTACAATGAAATCGCGCGGGAACTACATCACAAATAACGGTAGAGCGGCCAGCCGCCGCCCGATGGGAAAGGACAACCTCCTTGAATTACAGTATCGAACAGCTTCACGAGGTGCTCCAGCGCACCCGCGCTGAAATTGGAAAAGTCATTATCGGCCAGCAGGCGGTGGTGGATCATGCCCTGGTGGCCATATTTGCGGGCCAGCACGCCTTGATCGAAGGCGTGCCGGGCGTGGCCAAGACCCTCCTGGTCCGCACCCTCGCCAAGGTGCTCGGCTGCGACTTCGGGCGTATCCAGTTCACCCCGGACCTGATGCCCACAGACATCATCGGGACCAACGTGTTCAACATGAAGGAGAACGCATTCACGCTGGTGAAGGGCCCCATTTTCACCACCTTCCTGCTGGCCGACGAGATCAACCGCGCACCGGCCAAGACGCAGAGCGCCCTGTTGCAGGCGATGCAGGAGCGCAGTGTGACCATTGACCGGGAAACCTATACTCTGGCCCCGAATTTCTCCGTCTTTGCCACCCAGAATCCGATCGAGTACGAGGGTACTTATCCCCTTCCCGAAGCGCAGAAAGACCGCTTCCTCCTCAAGATCCGTATGGATTGCCCGGAAGAGAACGAGGAACTGATACTGGCCTACCGCTCCCTCTCCGCCAGTGCGCCGGAGCGCGTGCTCCATGACGACAGCGTGGCGCCCGTCCTGACCGCCGAGGCCCTGGTCCAATGTCGGCAGGCCATGGAGACTGTTTCCGTGCGTGAGGAGATCATTCGATACGCCGTCTCCATCGTCCGGAAGACTCGGGCCTACAGCAGCATCCTGGTCGGGGCCGGACCCCGTGCGACCCAGGCGCTCTTGCTGGCCAGCCGCGCGAACGCGGCACTCCGTGGCCGGGATTTCGTTTCCCCGGACGACATCAAATACCTCGCCATACCGGTTCTGGCCCATCGCCTCGTGCTGCGGCCGGAATTTGAGATCGAAGGATTGACCGTGGAAGAGGTGATCCAGGAACTGCTGACGACGGTTACCGTGCCGCGATGAGTGCCCCAACCTCACGATTGCTATGGTGGTGCGCCTGGCTCGGCCTTCCCCTGGGCCTGGTGGGTGGCCTCGCGCCCGGTCTGGCCCTGCCCTGCCTGGCGCTGTTCCTCCTCGCCGCCGTAGTCGTGATTGGGGACCTGGCACGGAGCCTTCGCGCCGCGCCAGCCTTCACCGTACAACTGCCGGTGATCAGCCGCTATTCCCTTCAGCGGCCCGGTGCTTTTGTCGCTTCCCTCGTTAAGGAATCCGAAACGTCCCACACGCAACTTATCCGCGTGGGCCTGGCGTTCCCCTCCGCACTGCGGGTCGCCCTGCCTATCCAGACCGTCCACGTGCCGGGCGCCGTGGGCACCTATCCCATTTCCTGGGAGTGCCTGCCCGCCCAGCGGGGCCAGCACTACATCACGGGCGTCTACGTCGAGGAGCTTTCCGCTCTGGGCTTCTGGGCCCTTCGCCGCCAGTATGACCAGCGCGCCGAACTGCGGATCTATCCTAACCTGCTGGCGGAACGGAATCGCATGGCGTCCCTTTTCCTCAACCGCGAGGGTGTCGGCATGCACGCCCAGCGCCTGGTTGGCAAAGGGCGCGAGTTTGAGCAACTGCGAGAGTACATCCCCGGCGACAGCTATGAAGACATTCACTGGAAGGCTACCGCGCGGCGCGGACACCCCATCACCAAGACCTACCAGGTGGAGCGCACCCAGGAGGTCTATGTGGTGGTCGATGCTTCGCGCCTGAGCGCCCGCCCTATACCGGGAAGGACCGTCGGCGCGGAACCGGAGGCCCAACTGGAGCTCCTGTTGCGGGCTGCCCTGCTCCTCGGTGTGGTGGCGGAGAAGCAGGGAGACTTCTTCGGCCTGGTGGCCTTCAGCGACCAGGTCCACTCCTTTATTCGCGCGAGCAAAGGGCGGGGCCATTTCAATCGCTGCCGGGAAGCTCTCTACACCCTCCAGCCCCGCATCGTGAATCCCGACTTTGAAGATGTCTGCACGTTCATCCGCATGCGGCTCCGGCGGCGCGCGCTGGTCGTCTTTCTGACCAATCTGGATGACCCCGTGCTGGCGGAAAGTCTCAGCAGAAATCTTGAGTTCCTGAGCAACCGCCACCTGGTCATGGTAAACATGATTACCCCCGGTCATGTGCTGCCGCTATTCAGCAAGGGCGAGGTCCGAAGTGCCGACGAAGTATACGCTCGGCTCGGCGGGCACCTGCAATGGCAGAGTCTTCGCGAAACACAACGCAGCCTTCACCGTCATGGCGTGGACATGCACCTCGCGGGCCACGAAAGCTTGTGCGGCGACATGGTGGCCCAGTACGTAAGCGTAAAGCAGCGGCAACTCCTATGATTATCGATCTCGAAAAATTCATCGCTTCCGAGCAGCCCTACTGGGACGAGCTTGACCAGTTGCTCACCATCCTGGAAGAGCGCACGGGCAAACCACTGCCGCTTGAAAAAGTGAAGCGCTTCAATTATCTCTATCAGCGCACGGCCTCCGACCTGGCGCGAATCAGCACCTTCTCCGCCGAGCCCACGACCCGCCGCTATCTGGAGAATCTGGTGGCGCGCGCCTACGCGGAGGTGCACGAGGTGCGCCGGGACTCGAGCCGCATCAAGATCGGCGAGTGGGCGCTGAAAACCTTCCCCCAAACTTTCCGCCGGCATATTCGCGCCTTCCACCTGACGCTCTTTGTCACACTGATTGGCGCAGCCTTTGGAGCGCTGGTGGTTGCGACCGATTCCCCCGCAAAACGGGTGATCCTGCCCTTTGATCATCTCATGGGCAGCCCCTCCGATCGCGTGGACAAGGAGGAGTCGGTCACCGAAGATCGTATGTCGGGCTCGCGAAGCATGTTCTCCGCGCAGTTGATGCAGAACAACATCCGGGTGAGTATCACCGCCCTTGCCCTGGGCATGACCTTTGGCCTCGGAACCTTCCTCGTGTTGTTTTACAACGGGGTCATCCTGGGGGCCGTCGTCTTCGACTATGTCGCCGACGGCCAGACCGTCTTTCTGCTCGGGTGGCTACTGCCCCATGGCTCCATCGAATTGCCCGCCATCTTCCTGGCGGGGCAGGCGGGACTGGTACTCGCCCACGCCCTGATCGGCTTCGGCGACCACCACGTGCTCAGCGCACGCCTCCGCGCCGTGGGCCCCGATCTCGTGACGCTTATCACCGGGGTCGCGATCATGCTTGTGTGGGCGGGCATTATCGAGTCATTCTTCTCCCAGTATCACGAACCCTATCTTCCCTATTGGCTCAAGATAAGTTTCGGTACGCTGGAATTGGCCGCCCTCTGTATTTATCTGAGCCGCTCGGGCCGTGGCTCCGCCCCTGAGAATCTCAAGCCTGCGGGAGCAACGGAACCCGCATGAGCCACGATCTCCGGAAACGAATCTTGATTCAGACGCCCGAAGGGGTTGCCTTTTCCCTCTATCTTGCGGGGCCCTTCACGCGCTTTCTGGCCTGGAGTATCGATTTACTCGTGATCACGGCCGTCTCGTTGGCCACCTTCAAAATTGCAGCTTACAGCGGGATGCTGGTGGGCAACGTAGGTTTTGCCTTCGCAACGATCTTTGTGTTTGCCTTTGGCTTCGGCTACCGGATCGTCATGGAGTGGCGCTTTCGCGGTCAGACCCTGGGCAAGCGCATCCTCCGTCTGCGCGTGATGGATGCGGGGGGACTGCGGCTCCAGTTGAACCAGATCGTCCTGCGCAACCTGATCCGGGTCGTGGATATGCTCCCCGTCGCCTATGCCCTCGGCGGTGCTACGATGCTCTTCAACTCGCGAAACCAGCGCCTCGGCGATATCGCAGCCAACTCCATCGTCACCTATCTCCCCCAGGACTCCCCCCCGGATTTTGCAAGAGTCCTGGCGGGCAAATACAACTCTTTCCGGGACCACCCCCATCTGGAAGGCCGACTTCGCCAGCAGGTAAGCCCGGAGGAGGCCGACCTGCTGGTGCGCGCGCTCCTCAGGCGGGATAGCCTCGACCCGGCCGCACGGGTCCGGGTATTCAAGGAGCTGACGGAGCACTTCCGAGAAAAAGTCCAGTTTCCCGACGCGGCAATCGCGGGAATAACCGATGAACAGTATCTTCGGAACACGGTCGACTCCATATTTCGAGGAAAGAAAACCCAGGCCTGAGGGATGAAGTCTAAAAGGCTGTAGGCGAAAAGCCAATAGCCCGAAGAAGGGCGGAGCCCCATTTCACCCCTCACCCTTCAACCTTCTCTTGACTTGTTCCCCGCGAAATTGCCAACCTTAGGGGCATTTAATTCCAGGAGAGCCCATGCTACGCGCAGAATCATTACGCAAAGTCTTTTATCCCCCTCGCGGCGAGGCTGTGGAGGCGGTGAAAGGGGCCACCTTTACCGTCGAACCCGGCGAAGTATTCGGTCTTCTGGGGCCGAACGGCGCGGGTAAGACAACCCTCCTCAGGATGCTCGGTACCATTATCTCCCCCACCTCCGGCTACTGCTGGGTGGGCGATGTGCGTACCGATCAGGCGAAGGACGACATCCGCAAGGACATTGGCTTCCTCTCCGGGAACACGAAGCTTTACGGTCGCCTCACCGCGACGGAGGTGCTCCGCTATTTCGGACGCCTCTATGGCATGGAGGACGCCTATATCGACTACCGCATCCAGACCCTTGCGGGCATGCTGGATATGAAGCCCTTCCTGGACCGGCGCTGTGAAGCCCTCTCCACGGGACAGACCCAGAAAGTCTCCATCGCCCGGGTGATTCTGCACGATCCGAAGGTGTTGATTCTGGACGAGCCCACCATGGGCCTGGACATCATGACCAGCCGGGCGATCCTCGACTTCATTCGCGACGCCAAGGGACGAGGCCATAGCATCATCTTTTCGACGCACTACATGACCGAGGCGGAGATGCTCTGTGACCGTGTCGGCCTCATCTACAAAGGCGATCTGATGGCGGTGGGTACGATGGAAGAACTCTACACCCAGTCGGGCGCGCAGAATCTCCAGCAGGCCTTCCTGAATCTGGTGGGTGAGGAAACGGAACCCGCCGCATGAACTTCCGCACCGCGAACACCATTTTCAGAAAAGAAATGCTCGACACCATGCGGGACAAGCGCACCCTGATCATGATGATCGGCGTGCCCATGCTCCTCTATCCCCTGTTGCTCATCGTGGGTCTACAGGGTCTATTGATCCAGAGTGCGAGTCTGGACAAGAAAATCTCGCGCGTGGCCCTTCAAACTTCGGAACCCGATACCGTCCGCGCCTGGCTCGCCGATGTGGAGAAAATAGACATCGTGGAGGTTCCCGACCCCGCGGCGTCGCTGGAGCAAGGCGATCTCGAAGCCATCGTGTTCATCGATGGGCCCGTGGCCGCTCTCCTCGGCGAGGGAAAATCGGTGAACGTGGAGGTACGTTTCGATTCCACCGAGTTTGAGTCCATGGACGCCGCCGGTCGACTTCGCGACGGCCTCGACAAAGACGCCGAATCCATGCTGGACGTCCGCCTGAAGTCCATGGGCCTGGAGGCGGACTATATCGAGCCTCTGAGAATCGAGCGGAAAGACGTGTCCCCGCCAGCCAAGACTACCGGAAACGCACTGGGGACGGTGTTGCCCATCCTCATGGTGGTCATGCTCGCGGTCGGCGCTTTCTACCCGGCGGTCGATGTGACCGCGGGCGAGAAAGAACGGGGCACCTTTGAAACCCTCCTGTCCACCCCCGCGAGCAAGCTGGAAATCGTGGCGGGGAAATTCCTGACGGTCTTTCTGCTCGCCATGGCGGCCGGCCTCTTGAACCTGGCCAGCATGGCGGCAACGTTTGCCTTCATGGCGAGTCAGGTGCAGCAGAATGTGGATACCGTTATCCCTTTCGAGTTGAAATTCCCGCCGAGCGCGATTCTTGTGATTTTCCTGATCATGATTCCGCTCGCCTTCTTCATCTCCGCTTTGATGATGGCGATTGCCGTATTCGCGCGCAGCTTCAAGGAAGCCCAGAACTATGTGACGCCCTTCCTGATCGTCATTACCATGCCGGCCCTCTTCGCCGCCATGCCGGGCGTTAAGCTGAACGCCATGACCCAGTTCATCCCGGTCGCCAACGCCATCCTCCTGTTTCGCGACATGATGACCGGCAAAGCGGGTCTGCTGGACGCCTTTCCCGTGTTTCTCAGCACTGCCGCCTTTGCTGCCCTCTCCCTCCTCTTCGCGGCCTGGCTCTTTCAGCGTGAAGAGGTCATTCTCTCCGAGGAGAAGGGCTTTCCCCTCACGTGGCGTCGGAGTGAATTTCGGCCACGGCAGACCCTCACCGCGTCCATGGCCATGGGCCTGTTCACCGTGCTCTTGATTGTTCTCTTCACCCTCGGAAGCACGGTGCAATCGTGGCGCTTGCTTCCCGGCCTCCTCATCACCGAATGGCTCCTCCTCCTCGCCCCCATACTTATCCTCCTGGGCTACGGAAAGGTCGACTTCCGCTCGGCGTTAAATCTGCGCCCCTTGCCCTGGTGGGGCTTTCTGGGTTCGCTGGGCATCGGCTTCTTTTCGATTGTGCTCGTTATCCAGTTGAGCTACCTCTTCAACAAAGTCCTGCCCATGCCAAAAGAAATTCAAGAGGCCATGGGCCAGCTTTTCAGCAGCGACGGAAGCCTTTCACAGCTCCTGTTCCTGCTCTTCGTCGCGGCCGTCTCCCCGGCCATATGCGAGGAGGTGCTCTTCCGTGGTGCGATTCTCTCCGGACTCCGGCAACGTCTGGGGGCCTGGCCCGCCATCATCCTGGTGGGCGTCCTATTCGGCCTGTTCCATCTGGACGTTTTCCGGATCCCGCCGATTACCGTGCTGGGTATGGTGCTGACCTACCTCACGGTGCGTACCGGCTCCATCTACGCCGCAATGCTCGTCCACCTGATGAACAACAGCTTTGCCATCCTGCTCACTACCGACCGATTGCCCGCCGGGGTCGGCCAGATCCTGCAACTGGAACACTTCGAGGCAAATGGATTGCCCCGACCCGTATTGTTGGTCGCCTCGCTTGGCTTTATCGCCAGCGTCGTCTTTTTCGAATACGCCGCGCGCCGCTTCAAGCCTGTCGAGACCTGAAGCTCTCTATACGCTCCCCGTGTCGCCCGGCTCGGTTTATGAATTGTGTGAACACCCGTCACGCCAATGAAATGAGTATGAATATGGCCAGAACGCTTAGCGCCCAAATCTCCCGGTGTATTGTTTCCCTTCTGTTCCTCTGCCTCGCTGGACCGATCACCCCGGCCAGCGCCGAATCCTGGACCATCGTGGTTTCTCCCG
>JBIJDL010000297.1:0-7973 GCA_044344195.1 Candidatus Hydrogenedentales bacterium | reverse complement strand
TGGCATATTCGCGAAGGAATTTTCCTCCCAGATAGTCGGTCGTTCCGGGCACCTGGGTCAACGCGACGTAGTCCGGTTGCTCGCCGAAAAACGTGCTCTGTTTCACAATCTTCGCGCTCCACATCTTGCGTCGCTCGTCGTCATAGTTATCGCCTATGGAGTTATACTCCTCGAAATGCTTTGCCTCGGCGTCCGTCATCATGCCGAGCCACCGTTCTGACGATTCGACGCCTCGGACGAGGTGGAGCTGCGTGCCATTGGGCGTGTAGAAGACCGGCGGAAAGGCTTTCGGATCGGGCGGCGTATCGGGCGTGAGGGGAATGACCTTGAACGAATCGGGATCGATGCGCCACTGGCGCGCGTCCGCCGCGGTGATCAGGAGGCCACGATTATCGAAATCGAAATAGCGCTCTTCGGTCGGCATCAAGCCCTGCAACTCAGGATTGCGATCTTCGAGATCGCCCTTAGCCAGCAGCACCGAACCATCCTCCGCTGAGACCGCGACGATGTTCCGCCTTATCATGAGCCACACCGTCCTGCCATGGACGCCCATCAGCGTACGATCACCGTAGCCTCCTCCGCGCTCGGAATCGAGTCTTTTTCGCCAAAGGGGCTTGGTGGTTGCGGCGTCGAAGGCCCAGAGGTCAATGTAGAAATTGAAGGACATCCGGCCTGTCCTCCCCTGCCCCCGGTGTGTCACGGTGCGATACTGTCCGGTCAGCAGGAAGACCCGATCACCATCTTCGTACTTCGCGACCACGGGCCCCTCAAAGTTTCCCAGGGGGGAATAGCCCGCATCAAAAAAGTAGCTGAGGACGAAGTAAACTGCCATCAGCAGCATGAGAAGGGTGCCCGAGACGTAGATTAAACGATGCATGACGCCGCCGAAGTTTCGGCCCCGAGCGCGCGCGGTCATGGCGTGGCCTCCATGAAGGGATAGCGATTGATGGCATTGAGCGGGGGCGAATGGGACAGCGCGCCGGGATTGATCCGCACGGAGTCCGAGGTCTCCAGGGACTTCAGTGTGAACTGTTCCCAGAGCGTGCGGCTCTTCTTTCGTTTCCAATAGGTGGTCTCCTGCCGTTCTGTAATGAGGCCCGTGGACGCGTCCGCGTAGATCGTGCCGCGCTTGCCGCCTTTGTAGCTCGCCCAATCGGATTCAGGTGGCGGGGCAAATTCGCCCGCCGTCTGGATGTACCAGTTCCCTTCCTGCTGATTGATCAGGCGAATCGTCTCATCCGTGGGCAGATAGGGCCAGGGGGCCGTAACTTGGGCGGCGGGCCATTCATCGCCAAGTCGCACGGTGCCCTTGGGAAGAAATCCATAGGCTTCCTGAAGGTGGCGCCGGATCGGTCGGTCATCGATGTGGGCCATGAACACGCGACGCCACGCATGTTGCTGAACCGGATCCAGTTTTCCGAACTGAAGGTCATGGCGCGAGACCACCGCCGCCACTGAATTCTCCAACTCGGTCAGTCCATCGATGTGACTGATACCGCCGTCCGCGTTCACGGTGAAGGTGAAGGGGTGCAGCCGGAAGGCCGCCTCCAACTCCTTGAAGAGCACTTCCATCTCCGGCGGTCGGAAACGATCACCCCGGGGCGTTACCACCCAGTCGTCTATTGCATAGATCTGGGGCGTCACCGCAAACTCCGTGTCGCCCGCGCGGCTGCGCTGGAGACTGCGCAATTCATAGACAAAGCGCGTGAAGCCCTCGATGCGAATCTCATCCCCCATGAACCCATAGCGCCCCGCACTCCGGCGGGAAGCTTCCACCCAGTGAGGGGAATTCGATGGCACATTCAGGCGCAGCGACAGGGGCTCGCCCTTGCGCAGGGGCGGCTGATCGGCGGTGCGGCACGCGGAGAGGCCCGCGATGACAAAAACCAGGCTGGTGGTCAGTGCTGCTTTCAATGGGTAATCCTCGGGCTCAACTGCCAAGGCAACACTACCCAAGGGCGGGTGAGCGAATCAAGCCGAGCATCGGACGGATAGGTCGGATAGGACCGATGCGTAAGATGCCTATTTTGCAGCCTTCACATCGTAAGCAATCAACACATCTCCGTGGCGAATATAAAGCCGCCCGTCCGCGATCGAGGGATGGGCCCAGTGGACGCCCTCCCCCAGCTCGACCTCGAACTCGCTCAAGAGCTGAAACCCATCGGGCGACATGCGGGCAAGTCCCAGGGTTCCCTTCTCGCTGTAGCAATAGGCCAGACCTTCGGCCACCGTGATGGAGCCTTTGCCCACACCACGCTCTTCCCACTTTACTGCACCGTCGGAAGCCGACAGGCACACCCACCGGCCGTTCATGGTAGATCCGTACAGATGGTCGCCCTGAACTATCACTCCACCGTGATGGTTGTTGAGGGTCTCGTCGGCCCAGCGCTGCGTGATCGATTTGCCATCCGCGGAAAGTTCATACATGACCCCGCCTTTGCGGTGCCCGCTGGTGGCGTAGAGATAACCATCCGCATAGACGGGCGCCACCGCATGATTCTGCAACTCCTCCATCTCATCAAAAGGCGTCCGCCACACAACCGCGCCCGTCTCTGGATCCAGTCCGGCGAGGGTCGCGGTAACCAGCGTAACAATCAGGCGGGTGCCCCCTCGCTCGATCAAAATAGGCGAACAATAGGCCGATTGATCGCTCAGGCCCTTGCTGGTCCAAAGTGTCTCACCATTCAGCTTGTTCAATGCGACCAAACTGGCATCCAGACCGCCTGGAGTCACGATCAATCGTTCACCGTCGATCAGGAGCGACTCGGCGAAGCCCATGGCCGGCGCCGTGCCTCCGAAATCCTTTGCCACATCACGCTGCCAGAGCAACGCGCCTGTTTCCGCGTCAAAGGAGCACACCACGCCATGGCTGCTGATGAGATAGGCCCTGCCCTCGTTGATGGTGGGCGTATAGCGGGTACCGGGATAGGTCTTCTCCCATTCCTGACCGTAGGGCGTGGACCAGCACTTGTTCCCCTCCAAATCGAAAGCGTGGAGGTAACCCTGCTTGTCTTCCCCCAGCATCCCGGTGAGGTATATCTTCCCTCCCGCGATCACCGCTGACGAGTAGCCCTCGCCCAATCCTTCGGCAACCCAGACGGGCTTCAGTCCCTCCGCGGGCCACGCCGTCAGCAGGCCCGTTTCGGGCGAGGTGCCATTGCGGTCTGGCCCGCGAAACTGGGGCCAATCCGCCGCCGGGGCGACGGTCACGGCAAGGGACACGGTGAGACTGAAAAGCAAACTGCGGGAACCAATATGCAACGGCAATGGATTATCCTCCTGAATGGCCCCCGCCAATGAAGCGTATAGCCATCATAACGAGAGCCAATACAATTCGCAACGTACACTCCGGGTTGCGCTTATCTCTAATCCGGGCGTATCATTAAACCCTACTCGTTCCCAAAGCTCCGCTTGGGAATGCAATACCCGAAGCTCCGCTTCGAAAGTGCAATTCCTACGACATTCACCCTGACAACGAGTTCCTCTCACATGGTTTTGCAGGCAAGAAAAAGCACCATCGGCGTCAACGTCGGTGGTGTACAGGTCGGCGGCGGGGCTCCCGTCGTCGTTCAGTCCATGACCAATACCGATACCGAGGACGCCCCCTCTACCGCACAACAGGTCATCGAACTGGCCGAGGCCGGGTCGGAGCTGGTCCGCATCACGGTCAACACGCCCAAAGCCGCCGCAAGCGTTCCTGAAATCATGGAGCGCGTTCGGGATGCCGGCGTTGATGTTCCCGTGATTGGCGACTTCCACTACAACGGTCACCGGCTCCTTACGGCCCACCCGGCCTGCGCCGAAGCCCTGGCGAAGTACCGGATCAATCCCGGCAACGTGGGCAAGGGCGACAAGCGGGACGAGCAGTTCGCAACTATCTGCAAAATCGCCAAAGACAACGACAAACCGGTACGAATCGGCGTCAACATGGGCTCGCTGAACCAGGAGCTGGTCATTGAGCAGATGCAGATTAATACCGATAAAAACCTCGGCAAGTCTTCGGAAGGCATTATTAACGATTGCATGATTCTCTCTGCAATCCAGTCCACGGAGCTCGCCCTGGAGGCCGGATTACGAGAAGATCAGGTCATCATCTCCTGCAAAACCAGCGTGCCCATCTACCTCATCGAGCTTTATCGAAAACTCAGCGCCCAGACCCGGCAGCCCCTCCACCTTGGCCTCACCGAAGCCGGCATGGGCATGAAGGGCCAAATCTGGTCTGCCACCTCCATGGGCCTCCTGCTCGGCGAAGGCATCGGGGACACCATCCGGGTTTCTCTCACGCCCCAGCCGGGCGGCGATCGTCGCGAGGAAGTCTACGCGGCCCAGGAGATATTGCAGTCCCTCAACATTCGCCAATTTGCGCCCAGCATCACCGCCTGCCCCGGTTGTGGACGGACCACGAGCACGACCTTTCAGGAGTTGGCCGCCGAAACCCAGGATTATGTCCGCCTTCGGATGCCCTCCTGGCGCAACGAATTCGAAGGAGTGGAGGGCCTCAAGGTGGCAGTCATGGGTTGCATCGTCAATGGCCCCGGCGAATCGAAGGCAGCCAATATCGGCATAAGCCTGCCCGGCAACGGCGAAGATCCCGTCTGCCCGGTCTTTGTGGACGGCGAAAAGTATGCCAGTTACTCGGGCTCAAAAGACGAACTGGCAAACCAGTTCCGGCTGCTGCTGGAAGACTATGTGGGGCGTACCTACAGCCGGAAGTAGTAGGGGCTGGACCGCCCCTGCCAACCGAGGAGAGTAAAGATGAACAGAACAACTCCAGCCACGCCCCCACGGGCAAACCGTATCCGCCAAATCTTCACCGCCGCAGCCTTGGCCCTGTGCATGGTAGGCCGTGCGGAAGGCGCACCCTTCACGCTGGAGGAGTCCGAGCGCCAGCTCACCATTCTGGAGGAAGGCAAACCTGTTCTCACCTATAACTTTGGCCGCGTCGATCCGCCCGCCGGTGTGGACGTCGAACGCTACTGGCGCTCCAGCTACATTCATCCCCTCTATGGACTTGACGGCGAAATTATGACCGACGATTTCCCCGAGGACCATTACCACCATCGCGGCGTTTTCTGGACCTGGCCTGAAACCCTCGTCGGGGAACAAAAGATCGACGTGTGGACTATTGTCGGCGCGCATCAGTTATTTCAGCGCTGGTTGAAAAAGGAGGCCTCGGCTGATCGCGTTGAAGTGGGCGTGGAGAACGGCTGGTTCTTCGACGGGGACCCCAAGCCGAGGGTATTGGAGACGGTATATTTTACCGCCCACCCCGCGCAGGCCACTTATCGCGCCATCGACTTTCGCCTCAAGTTCACGAATGTCTGTCAGGAGGATGTCACCTTCGAAGGTGCTAAAGACAAAGGCTATGGCGGCTTTTCCTTTCGCCCCGATGCCGACAACAAGCCCTTCACGTTCCTGACCGCGAAAGGCATCGTGCCGGAGGATGCCTTGAGTTTCGAGACGCCCTGGGCCAGCATAAGCTGGCAGCGGAAAGACGGGGCGGGGACCTCAGGAATCGCGATGATGCAGCACCCGTCCAATCCGGGCTTTCCTCATCCCGGCTGGATCTTCCGCCACTATGGATTCCTCGGTGTCTGCTGGCCCCACGAACAGACCCACATATTGAAACCGGGAGAATCCTTCGAATTGCGATACCGCCTGCTGGTCCAGCACAACCTGAAGGGGGGTGAATTCCTGGACGGCTTGTTTAAAGCATACGTGGGCGATTCCGCGAAAGACTGATGCATCCGCGCGCCGGATGCGCTACTTGAAAAAGGAGTTCCCCATGGGCCTCACTTGTCTCACCCTTGCTCTGGCCGCGTCCCTCAGCCTGCCCGTGCTGTTCGAGGCCCAGGCGGGTGAAGTATCACTCCAGGCGCGGTTGGGCCCGGATCAGATTGAGGTCGTTGCCGGGATCCAATTGATCATCGCGTACAAATACGCATCGTCCCAGAAGTATCCCTATCTCTTCCCCGTGAACGGGCCGATGTCCGGGCAATCCGTCACGACGGAAAGCGCCGAACCCTATCCCCACCATCATTCCCTCTTCTTCGCCTGCGATCGGGTGAATGGTGGCAACTATTGGCAGGAAGGCAATGAGCGCGGTCAGATTCTCTCCCAGGGGCCAAAGATCGAGGAGGCCGAGGGTGCGCGCGTCGTCATCGTGGATGAATGCCTATGGAAACTGCCAGAGGAGGAGGCCGTGATGAAGGACCGGCGGCGCATCACCGTGTCCGCGCCCTCTGAATCGCTCCGGCTGATTGATCTCGAAATTGCCTTGGAACCGCTGGTGGATATCACCATCGAAAAGACCAACCATTCCCTTTTCGCCGCGCGGATGGTGCCCGAACTGAGCGTGCCATCCGGCGGGGTGCTGGTCAATGCGCAGGGCGACTTGGCGGAAGCGGGTACCTTTGGGGTGGCGTCGCCGTGGTGTGATTACTCGGGCTCCCGAAACGGCATTCTCGAAGGGCTCGCCATTCTCCAGCACCCGGCCAACCGATGGTATCCCGCCAAGTGGTTCACGCGCGACTATGGCTTCTTCTCGCCCACGCCCATGTACTGGCCCGAGGGCGATTGCATCAAGCTGCCGAAGGGCGAGGTCGTGACCTTGCGCTATCGCGTGGTCGTGCATGCGGGCGATATGTCGAGAGCAGACCTTGCCGCGATGCACGAGCGCTACGCCGCCGAGTAAGGGCGTTGCCCCTCAACCGTGCTTCGTTTCATAGCCCGCGCGCTGGGCTCGCTTCAGGTACGCGTTGGCCTCGGGATCGTTGACAAACTCTTCCTTCTCCGGGTCCCAGGCGAGCTTGCGGCCCGTCCAGCGCGCAATATTTCCCAAGTGGCAAACCGTGGTTGAACGATGCCCCGTTTCCATTTCGGCGGCCGGCCTTTCCCGCGTGCGAATACACTGCAGCCAGTTCCTCAGGTGTTCCAGCGTGTCCTCGCGGCCTTTGGGTTCTTCTACGCGTATCTTCTCCTGATCGCCGTTCCGCTTCATCTCATACACGCCTCGGGATACACTTAAGGCACCCGTCGAGCCCACAAAGAATCCCCCGCCCGCTGGTCCTTTGCCATCCATATGGACGGCAACGCCGTTCGCGTAGCGAAAAACCACGGGACAGGCCAGTTTCGCGGCCTCGGGCCACGGATGGTCGCCCTTGAGCGGCGTGCCTTGAAAAGACAGTTGTCCCGGACCGAACGGCTCCGGCCAGATCTCCACAGGACCACTCTCCCCCATGCCCAGTCCCCATTGGATCATATCGAGGCTGTGGGCGCCCCAGCCGGTCATCTCGCCGCCCGAATAGGGCCGGTAGGAAATCCAGCCGTAGGGCCGTCCGTCGTCATAGGTCTTGCCGTTACCGCGCGGCGCGAAGAGCAGCGGGTGGTAGGCCCGAGGGTCGGTCTGGCCGCACCAGGCGTCCCAGTCCAGCCCCGCAGGAACGACATCGCCGCCCAACTCGCACTCCCAGGGGCTCGGGAGGTTTGCGGTGTGCACTTCTTTGATTTCGCCGAGGTCGCCGTTCAGTATTCGCTGTATACCTTCGCGGCAGGAGACCATGTTCCGCTGCTGGCTCCCGGTCTGGGCGATGCACCCGTTCTTCCGGACCGCGCGCACCATTTGCCTGCCTTCATCGATGGTGAGGGTCAGCGGCTTCTCGCAGTAGACATCCTTGCCGGCGCGGCACGCGTCGATTACCGGTTTCGCGTGCCAGTGATCCGGCGTCGCGATCACCACCGCATCAATATCGGGCGAGGCCAGAAGTTCGCGGTAATCATCGTAGAGCGCCGCACCGGGAAAGCGCTGTCCCACTTCTTCGAGGCGGGTGCGGTACACGTCGCACAGCGCCACGAGCTTCCCCTCTTCCGGCAGGCCGTAGAGGCTGTTGGCGCGCCGGCCGCAGCCGATGTAGCCCACGCGTATGGGGCCATTAGTGGGAAGTCGGCGGGACGGCGTGGTCACACAGGAAGTG
>JBIJDL010000296.1:0-7983 GCA_044344195.1 Candidatus Hydrogenedentales bacterium | reverse complement strand
GCGTAATGTCTTTTATCACGAAGCCTTCGATCCCACCTGGGCCGCGCACAACCGGAGCAACGGGGCTATGGGCACGCGCGTGCAGCCCGGCGGAGTGGAGGGCTACTGGGCGGTCCACACCTTCTATCCGCTCCTTCCGCCGGAAGAGTTTTTCGCCACCAAGCCCGAGTGGTACAGCCTCATCGACGGGAAGCGGAGCCACGATCGCGCCCAGCTTTGTCTGACCAATCCGGAAGTGCTGGACATGCTGACAGAGCGGCTTAAGCTGCGCATGCGCGAGAATCCGGACAACCTCATCTACTGTGTGTCGCAGAACGACTGGCACGGCGCGTGCGAGTGCGACAATTGCCAGGCCATCGCCACGCGCGAAGAGAGCGAAGCCGGTCCGGTCGTGTGGTTTGTGAACCAGGTCGCCGAGCGCGTCAAGGATGAGTTCCCCGACAAGTACATCGGCACGCTGGCCTACCAGTACACGCGCAAGCCCCCGAAGACCATCAAGCCGGTCGACAACGTCGTGATCCGCTTCTGCAGTATCGAGTGCTGCTTCGCCCACGACTTCCTCACCTGCCCGCAGAATGTTTCTTTCGTGGAGGATATGAAGGGCTGGGCGAAGATCGCGAAGAACGTCTACATCTGGGACTACGTCGTCGACTTCAGCAACTATGTCATGCCCTTCCCGAACTTCGCCGTGCTCCAGCCCAACATCCAGACGCTGCGGGATCACAACGCGATCGGCATCATGGAGCAGGCGGCCTACCAGAGCCGGGGGGGCGACTTCTCCGAGTTGAAGGCTTATCTGATTTCCAAGCTGCTTTGGAATCCCGAAGTGAAGGTCGAGCCCATCATCGACGACTTCATGTACGGCTTCTACGGTCGCTCGGGGCAGTACATCCGCGAGTACTTTGATCTGGCGCAGGGCCTCGTCTCGGAGAACACCCATTTCGACATCTGGATTCCCGCCACCAACGAGCTCTTCAACGAGAACTTCGTGAAGGAAGCGGGGAAGATCTTCGACCAGGCCGAGCGCGTCGCGGACAACCCTGAGGTGCTGGCCCGTGTCGAATTGACTCGGCTGCCGCTATTATTTCTCAAGTGCAAGCGCACGCCCCGGGATGCGATTCGCGACGGTTCCTATGATCGGCTGCTGGAGATCATCAAGCGCGAGAACGTGACCCATTTTGCCGAAGCGGGCAAGCCGCATCTCGACGCCTTCCTCGCGGAGATGGAGGCGTTGCGCTGAAGTGTCTCCCGTCGGAGAGGCGGTGCACAGGCGGTCGAAATTCAAGCCCTGGCCGGGAAATTCCCGACCAGGGCTCGTTGGTTAATAGGTGAGCGGCGTTGTTCGCGTGGCAGGTGCGTCAGAGCACGCCGTGGGCCAACATGGCATTGGCCACTTTAATAAAGCCGGCTATATTCGCGCCCTTCACATAATTTACATTGCCGTCGTTGTGGGCGCCATGCATAACGCATTGGTGGTGGATTTCGTTCATTATTCCATGCAGGCGGGCGTCCACCTCTTCGCGGGTCCAGGACAGGCGCAGGGCGTTCTGACTCTGCTCCAGTCCCGACACGGAAACGCCGCCCGCGTTGGCCGCCTTGCCAGGGCCGTAGAGAATCCGGGCGCTCTGGAAGAGGTGAACCCCTTCCAGCACGGTGGGCATATTGGCCCCCTCGCTGACGGCCTTGACGCCATTTTTTAACAACAACGCAGCATCGTCCGCGCTGATTTCGTTTTGCGTGGCGGAGGGAAAGGCCACGTCGCAGGGGACCACCCAGGGCCGTTGCCCCGGGTGGAATGTGGCACCGCTGAAATGATTCGTGTACTCGGCAATTCGGCCGCGACGAACCTCCTTGATTTCTCTCACATAGGCCAGCTTTTCCAAAGTAAAGCCGTCGGGATCGTGGATAAACCCATCGGAGTCGGACATAGTGATCACCGTTGCACCAAGCTCGATGGCTTTTTCGACGGTGAAGGTGGCGACGTTTCCCGAGCCGGAAACGGTGCAGACCTTTCCCTTGATCGTATCGCCGATATGATTGAGCATGTTTTCACAGAAATACACGCAGCCGTAGCCGGTGGCTTCCGGGCGGAGCTGGCTCCCGCCGTAACTGAGGCCCTTGCCGGTGAATGTCCCCGTGAAGCGATTTACGATGCGCTTGTAGTGGCCGAAGAGGTAGCCTATCTCGCGGCCACCCACGCCGATGTCACCCGCGGGCACGTCCGTATCTTCCCCGATGTGCCGATAGAGTTCCGCCATAAAGGCTTGGCAGAACCGCATGATCTCACGGTCGCTTTTACCCTTCGGATCGAAGTTGGAGCCGCCTTTGGCCCCTCCCATGGGGAGGCCGGTCAGACTGTTCTTAAAGGTTTGTTCGAAACCCAGAAACTTTAGGACGCTCTGGTTGACCGAGGGGTGAAAACGCAAGCCGCCTTTATAGGGGCCGATGGCATTGTTGAACTGGACGCGCCAGCCGCGGTTAATTCGTATCTCGCCCCGATCGTCTTCCCAGGTGACGCGGAAGGAGATAATTCTGTCCGGTTCGGCAATGCGATCAAGTATCCTCGCCTGGCGATAGGCATCATGATCCAGGACAAAGGGCAGAACTGTTTCCGCGAATTCCTCCACTGCTTGATGAAATTCGCCTTCTCCAGCGTTCAAAAGCTTCAAGGAGTGCATGAAGCCGCACAATTCTTTTTCTTCTTCGGTTTGTATCATCGTAATTTGCTCTCTCTCTCTCTTAAATTCCCCGCAAGCTGCCTTTTCCCGCTGTTTCAAGGTCGGGCCAGTTCTCACCCCACGCGCGATTGACCACATAGAAAGACGTACAATCACACCATAAGATAACATCCACGCCCGTCTTCAGAAACGTTTCTGCCAGTCTGTATCCAAGTCTTGGCGACGAGAGTTTTATTCCGAGCCACCCCAATGCCCCGTGACCGTGCGACTGTGAATCGCTTCCTGGGCTAACTGCGGGGGCGGGTCAGTGGGCGCCGGAAATCGTCTGATCGTCGATTGCCGCCTTCGCCACGGCCTTGGCGACATAGGCGGCCACGGTCCGGTCAAGGGGATCCGGGAGGATTCGCTCGGCTGTAATATCGCTCGTGGCGGCGGCCAGTGCGCGGGCGGCGGCGATCTTCATCGATTCCGTTATGCGCGTAGCCCGGGCGTCGAGCGCGCCACGGAAAATACCGGGGAAGGCCAGCAGGTTGTTTACCTGGTTGGCATAATCGCTCCGGCCCGTCCCCACGATGGCCGCGCCGCCGCGGCGGGCTTCATCGGGCTCGATCTCCGGCTGGGGGTTGGCCATGGCAAAGACGATACAGTTGGAATTCATGCGCCGCACATCATCGGCGTTAAGCAGGTTACCCTTGCTGACGCCCACAAACACGTCCGCGCCCTCAATTACTTCGTGGACGGTGCCCTCGCGGTTGTTCCGGTTGGTGTACGAGAGCATTTCGAGCTTGTAGCCCGAAAGGTCCGGGCGACCCCGGTGGATGGCACCCTTGGTGTCGCACATGATAACGTCGGCCACGGAACCACAGACGCTCTCGTCGTGCCCGACGCAGCGAAGGATCTTGGCTATCGCCGTGCCGGCAGCCCCGGCTCCGTTGATGACGACCTTCAGTGTCTCCAGCGGCTTTCCGAGGAGCTCAGAGGCGTTAAACAAGGCGGCCAGCAGCACTATCGCGGTGCCGTGCTGATCGTCGTGAAAGACGGGGATGCCGATATCCTGGAGGCGGCGTTCCACCTCGAAGCAACGCGGTGCCGAGATGTCTTCCAGGTTGATGCCGCCAAACACCGGGGCGATAATTCGGACGGTGTTCACGATCTCGTCCACGTCTTGCGTGTCGAGGCAGATGGGAAAGGCGTCAATGCGCGCAAAATCCTTGAAAAGGAGCGCCTTGCCCTCCATCACTGGGATTGAGGCATAGGGGCCAATGTTGCCCAAGCCCAGCACGGCGGAGCCATCGCTGACGACAGCGACCGAATTGCGCTTCAGGGTAAGGTCCCAGGCCTTGTCCTTGTTTTCGGCGATGACGCTGCACGGGCGCGCCACGCCGGGGGTGTAGGCCAGGGACAGGTCGTCCTTGTCCACGATGGGCATCTTGCCGACGGTACCAATCTTCCCCCGAAGATGTTCGTGCAAGATGAGGCTGCGTTCATAATAGTCAAGCATGTAGGTTCCCTTTCATTACGACGAAACTCCACGCGTTCACGACGGCAATTGGCGGAGCTATAGAAATTTTTCGACGCCCTTCCTGAACTTCTGGAGGCGATTCCCCGTGCCGTTCATCGGCGGGCCTGGAGGTTCCGCGGTGACGGATGCGGGGAAGCGTTGCTCTCCGCGAGAGCCACGGAAGTGGACAATAGACACGCCGAGGTACACTTTGTGACCTCGATTCCCGTCGTTCCCCCGACAAAGTATCTTGACCACACCCATTACGGTAGCAGGTTTGCCCACCCGGTTGCCACGAATACCCCCCCGCCGTCATCCTGTAATCAAAACATGGCTTCTGCTACACTACCAACGTGTTGTCTTTCGCGCGCGTTTGGCCCCTACAAAGGAATTTTTGAGTGTCTTTGAAAGTGAATGGTGAATTGCTGGACGCCGAGGCGATAGCGGCCGTCCGGCTTGAATTGGAAGCTCAGGATCGCGCTTTTGCGGCGTTGTCCGAGGTTGAGCAGATGGAACGGGCCGAGTCCGCACTGATTGAACGGGTGCTGGTGCGCCAAGTAGCCGCCATCGATGGCCCCGAGATTCGCACGGTGGAAATCAAGCGCGAAGTCAAGCGCGCAACCCAGAAACTGGGCGGCCAGGAAGCTTTTCAGAAGTCTCTGGAGCAGCGGGGCCTGACGCTTGAGGCGCTCGAGGCCGATGTTGAATTGCGCATGAAGATAGATGGACTGCTGGATCAGATCTGCGCCGCGGTGGCGCGGCCTTCCGACGAGGGCTGCCTGGAATACTACCATGCCCATCCCGAGCAGTTTCGCACGGAGGAGCACATCCGCGCGAGTCATATAATCTGCCACACCACGGGCAATATCCTGGACGAGCATGCGGCGCGGGAAACGCTGAACGACGTGCGGCGGCAAATTGATGAAGGCAAGCCCTTTTCATCCTTTACGGGCGGCTGCAACGACTGTGGCGATGACCACGGCGACATGGGCTACTTCGGCCGGGGAACCATGGTGCCCGAGTTTGAAGAGGTGGTCTTTGCCCTGAGGCCCGGCGATGTAAGCGATGTGTTCAAGACCCGTTTCGGGCTACATATCGTCAAAGTGCTGGACTATGTTCCGGCCAAGCCCCGGGACTTCGAGGACGTGAAGGAAGAGGTTCGCCAGTACCTCTTCGATCAGGCGGAGAATGCCTGCATTGACGCGTACACGGTTGCATTGAAGTCCAAGGCAATTATCGTGCGCGAATCTTGATTGCACCTCGCCGCGCACGCTTTGCCGGACCCGATCCGGCGCCGTCAGTTTGTTCATCAGAATACGGGTATTCATACAGGAGTTGCGTTAGATGTTTCGATGCGTTTTGCTCTCGGTGCTTGCCGCTCTGGCAGCGACCGCCGGAGCGGATGTCTTTGAGGATGCCCAGTGGCTTCGCGACCCGCGCATGGCGGGTGAGCCGGTCCTGAATTTTCTCCTCCGGGGGAGCGCCGCTCCGCCCGAACCAACCGGCCCGCGCAATGTTCACACGCTGCTCCGAAAGAGTGTCCAGCTTAAGGAGAAGCCCACCAGCGCGCAACTGTTCATCTCGGGCGATGACTATTACAAGTTTTCGATCAATGGCCTTCCCGTGGTGCAGGGACCGGAAGGGGGCTATCACTTTTCCTACCCGTATTACTGGCTCGACGTCACCGACTTCCTGGAAGCCGGCGATAATTGCCTGGCAAGCCATGCCTTCTATCAGGGGCTGCGCAACCGGGTCTGGTGCAGCGCCGACAACCGTAGCGGATTCATCGCCCGGCTCGAAGTGAGCTACGCGGATTCCACGACGCAGCGTTTTGTAACCGACAAGACCTGGCGTGTCCATGAGCTTGCGGCCTTTCCCGGCGAAGTGGCGACGGGGTACTCCACCCAATTTCTTGAGAACATCGACATGCGCGCCTTTCCCGCAGGATGGGATAAGGCGGGCTTCGATGACACCACGTGGGTAGAGCCGCTGGTGGAGCGTCAGGACCACGTGTTTATCCAGCAGGCGACCCAGCCGCTCCAGCGCTACCGACTGGAGCCCGCCGTGGCAAAGGAGCTGGGGGGGGGCGGTTACTTCTACGATTTTGGGTCTGAAGTCGTGGGGCATACCGTGATCCAGATCCAAGGCGAAGCGGGGCACCCGCTGATCGTCCGCCACGGGGAGCAACTGGACGAGAATGCCCGCGTCCGCTTCAAAACTCCCAACCTGATTTTTGATGAGCGGCCCGTGCTCTCGGGTGGTCAGGATACCATTGCCTTCTACGACTACCGAGCCTTCCGGTATATCGAGATCCTGGATGCGCCGGTGCCCCCGGTCGTGTGGGTGAAAGTGCGCCATCACCCCTTTGATGCGCGGGCGTCCCAGTTCACATCGTCGGACGCCTCGCTGCAGAATATTTTCGCGATCTGCAAGAATGCGGTGCAGATGGGATCGCAGGGGGGCTTTCTGGATTGTCCCTCTCGGGAGAAGGGGCAGTATCTTGGCGATGCGGTCATCACCGCCCGATCCCATCTGTGGCTTACGGGCGATGGCAGCCTGACGCGAAAGGCGCTCTACGACTTCTACCTCTCCTGCCAGATTCATCCCGGAATGATGGCGGTGGCGCCGGGTCACTTCATGCAGGAAATTGCCGAGTTCCCGCTCCAGTTTCCGCTGATGCTTGAAAACTACTATCAGCACACGGGTGACTCCGCCATGCTGGCGGCCATGGCCGACACCGTCTTTCCTGGCCTGTTCAAGTATTATGCGGGATTTGAAAAGGAATCCGGACTCATTGAGGGGCTAAACAAGCCCGAAAAATGGCTCGTGGTGGATTGGCCCGGCAATCTTCGCGATGGCTATGACTATGATTACGCGTCCAGCCGCGCCAATACCGTACTGAACGCTTTTTACTATGGGGGACTGCGCGCGGCCGCGCGTATGGAGCGCATACTGGGTCGTGACGGCCAGGCCTATGATGCACGGGCCGATCGGGTTGCGGCGGCCTTCACAACGCAACTGGCCGATCCGGCGACGGGGCTCTTTCTCGACGCGCCTGGTTCGAAGCACAGCTCCCTGCATGCCAATGCGATACCGCTGGTCTTCGGTCTTACTGCGGGAGTGGGACCGGCCCCCATGCTCGAACTGATTCGGCAGCGAGGGCTGAATTGCAGTCCCTACATCGCTTCGTACGTTATCGAGGCCTGCTTTAAGGCCGGCGCACCGGATCTGGGGTTTGCCCTGCTCACCAACGACTCCGATCATGGCTGGAAGGAAATGCTGCGCATGGGTGCTACGGCTGCGACGGAAGTGTGGAATCCTTCCCAGAAGAAGAACATGAGCTGGTGCCATCCCTGGGCGAGCAGCCCGATCTATTTGATTGCGGAGCGCGTCTTTGGCTTGACCCCGGGAACGCCCGGCTGGGGCACCGTGCGGATTGCCCCGCCGGTAATAGCGAACCTGCCCGAGATGAGCCTGACCGTTCCCCACCCGAAGGGTCCCATGACGGTGTCCTACGCTCTCAAGACAGGCTATACCCTCGCTGTTCCCGAAGGCGTGCCGGTGGAAATCCTGGCGGCCGAAGGGGTGAAGATCGATGCGGGGAACGCGGAAATTGTGAAAGTGCCCCCGCCGGATGCGGTGGCTGCTCCGAGCGACGTGCCGACAGGAGAAACGCCCATGACCGAGTCCACCCTCGCGCAACTTAAGGTCCAGGGATGGGAAGAGAAGGTGGGAGAGGGCCTTGGCGTCTGGGTCGATGTCGCTCGCCAACGCTTGACGCTCATCGAGAGGAACCAAATCATC
>JBIJDL010000294.1:0-8035 GCA_044344195.1 Candidatus Hydrogenedentales bacterium | reverse complement strand
GTGTATATTCGATGAAACGGCGCGCGCTCATAGCGTCCTCCGCACATGTTGTAGAATATGAACAGATGCCTGTCAACATATTTTTCACCGCAAACGAGATTCGGAGTCAGACTCCTAGATGCAATTCAACTACCTGAAAATCATCGGAACCGCTCGACGTTGGTTTATGCGCTTGAAACATTGGATTGCAGTCGGCACTTCATCGATATTTTTCGCCTGGCGTTAAGCTCGAAATACGATGTTCAAATGTCGGCTCTAAGCATTCTGGACGAACAAGGGTTCTGGGTAAGTGCCGACGATATTTCCAACGCCTCGGCCTTGCTGAAGTCTGCGGATAGAGAGAGCATTGCGTACGATTGGCTTGCCCAATACCTTCTTGAATTGCAGCGCGCACAATAGCGTAGCAAGTTACGCTTCAGTCGGAAGAGTTTGCCATCGTCATAACTTCGGGGAGAAATATCAGTTGGCCGGCATTGGTTTATCAAAAGACGTCCGATGGTATGCGTCGAATGAGCTGGTCTCGGAGATGCTTCTGCAGGTACGACTGCATCTCAAGGTCAAATCGGAATTACACGACAAGATTCGAATGCACTTTCTTGGATACAACTGGGTCAATCTTCAAACAGTTACACCTGCCACTCGGCGGGAGTTTCGAGATGCCGTAGTAGTGGTCTTGGACCAGATAAAGGAACACGGGCCAGACAACTATGGGTGGACTCAAGAGTTCTACGGTGCCTTTGTAAATCATGTGTCGAAACTCCCGGATTTGTTTGACAAAGTGGGTTATGATGAACCCGAATCATGATGGTGCAAATTGGTGAGGCTGCAAGGGGGCGTCTGCGTGTAATCTGAGCGTATTCACCTGACTCCGGCCCTTTTGCGCAGAAAGGCTCGTACCGAGATTCCCACCTCCAGGGCTGAGGAAATACAGATGAGCTTGAAGCAACAACTAGAATCTCTTTTCTTGCTGGATACCGTGAAGCCACAGGCAAGCTGTTGCCCGTCCATCGACGAAAGCCTGGAAGCGCTTACAAGGCGATGGCGCCTCTGTGAAGCTGCGGATTCCTATTTGAGAACTTGTATTCCGAATCGCCGGGTTGAACTATCCGTGCATGCCCTGTTTGACGCCAAGACTATAGTTGACGTGAGTACGGATTATTTCGCTCCGGTGTGCAAACAGGGCTTCCTGGCGATTGCCCACTTCGATTGGGGCGGTGACACGTTGTTTCTGCATCTCGAGGGGGGCTCGGTGCATCTTCTCAGCTTCGGGCAACTAAGCGGCAATCAGCTTTTTCACTGCGATAGTCCCGACCTCCCCATTACTGCGCAAAACGTCATGAAAATCTCCAAGTCTTCCTGGCCTGATCCAAAGTCCTTTCTAATTGCGTTTCGTGTCGCGGCTGAAAGTGCGATTGCTGAGCAGCTTTGGGACTCTGTCCTTGGGGGACTGGTTCCCAGTGAGTTCGTCGTACCGGATGAGGAGTACGTCGCGCAACTGCTGGCAATCCTCGCCACGCCTCTTGATACGACGCAAGTTTTGGATGGCGACGGAAGAAATCTGCTGGCTGTCGCGAAGGAAATGGGCAGAAAGTCGACCATCCCGATTCTGGAGGAGTACTGGACTGATTCCCAGGCCTTCAGGGAGAGGCATCGCGAGTGATGCAGTCGAGCAATGCGACATTGTTGGCCCCAGATGATGCACAAGGAAATACTGCGCCCGAAGCGCGGTGTTCCTTTCCCAGGAGATCGGCGTGTACTCTTAATAGGGAGACTCGATGTCGGGCGGGATGTACTTACACTCGAGATTGCCTCTCCATCTTCCCTCTCCCATGCTGCTTTCTCCGTGTCTCCGTGAACTCCGTGGTCGGCGTACTTCCCGTGAAGGTCGTGCGAATTCAACCATCCACAGAAACCCCGGCACGCCCTTTCCCGTGAAATTCCGTCACAACATCCCCTCTCGTGAATAAAGTATAATGAGACTGACCCATCAACCCCATTCCCGACCCAATCGGATACCGCCATTATGAAGTTTCCAATGACCCCGTTGCTCCTTGTCCTCATCCTCACCGGCGCCCTCGGTCTCACCGGCTGCTCCAGCCCGAAACCCTGGCCCGAGAGTCCCCTCTATGAAGCCCCGGTAAACGATCCCGCCTGGGTGGCGCCCGCCACCGAGCAGGAGGCCATGGAAGCCATGGTCGGGCACTATGCCCACTACGACGTGGTGGCCTACGAGGGCGATACGCCCAACGGCCCCCTGTCCACCTTCATCATCTCCTACGGCTTCACCGACCTCGTCATCGAAGACGGGGAGCTCGTGGAATACGATTCATTCTGCCACGCCGAGCACAAGGCCAATCAGAATTTCACCACCCGATTCCCCGATGCGGCCACCCAGGCCATCGTGCCCCGCCGGGCCGTCGTCGAGGTCTACCAGGAAGACGGCGCCTGGAAGCTCCACCGGCCCGCCACGCCCACCCTCATCGGGATAGACGGCGACCCCGACCAGCCCCTGTCCATGGACCCCGCCGATCCCCTCATCAACGACGACGACAACGACGGGAAGCCCGGCGTCACCGTCTTCATCAAACTCTTCGGCCTCATCGACGGCGAACTCTACATCGCCCGCCGCGAAATCTTTCAGAACGACCTCACCCTCTATTCCGACGGCACCCTCCAGGGCACGGTGACGGACGATTCGGAGCAGCTCGTCGTCGGCGCATCACGCCGAATCCTGAATGTCCCCAACAATCCCGACCAATGGCCCGACCTCGGCCTGAGCCCGCTGATCCTCGTGCCCATCCCGGACGACATCGACACCTGCGAAGAGCTCATGGCCAATCGAGACGCGTACTTTCCCGCCGAGCCAGAATTTTAGAACCCACGCCCCCCGCCCACTTCCAATCAATGGACCACGGAAGACCTGAGGCAGCCTCCGGCCGCAACAAGATTTTTCACCACGAAGGCCACGAAGAGCACGAAGAAGAAAGAGGGAAGGAAGCGTTTCGCAACCATAACTCCACCTTGCAGTCAAGGAAAGACGAAAGCGAACTCGAATCCCGATTATCTTTGCGCCTTTGCGTGAAATACATCAGGAAGAAATCATATCAGGGGTGACCGAACGACAAAAGAAGTCCTTCAGCGCCGCTATCTCTTTTCTCTTGGTGTCCTTCGTGCCTTCGTGGTGAAAATATTCCTCTTCTCCGCGTCGTAGTCCAGGTCTTTGGTCGCTGCCTTTGGCTACCCTTTTGAAGGGTTCAGTTCATCCGCCAGATGGTGAAGTTCAGGCACGCCGCAAACGAACTCCACGCCAGGTAAGGCGCCAGTAGCACCGACGCCACCTTCGAGTGCCGCCAGAACGCGACCATCGTGGCCACCAGCGCGCACCACAGCAGCAGGATTTCCCCGAAAGCGAGGCCGGGGTTTCGCGCCCCGAAAAAGATGATCGACCAGACCGCGTTCAGCGCCAACTGCGCCATGAACAGCGTCACCGCCCCCCGCGTCTCCGTCCACTTCCCCGACCGCCACACCAGCCACAGCGCAACGCCCATCATCGCATACAGCGTCGTCCACACCGGCCCAAACACCCACGACGGCGGCGTCCACGTCGGCTTCGCAATCTCCGGATACCACGTCCGAACCGACGTCGCTGTAAAAGCCCCGCCGATCCCCGCGGCCGAGAAACAAAGCACCTGCGCAAGGAGAAAAGAAAGCGAATTGGTCAGTATGCTTTTTGTCATGGTGTCGACATTGTAGAACACATGACCCGGGATCGCCTAACGCGACCGATGGTGTTTTTTGACTGTTCTATATGCGTTGGATTTCATGATTGAAAATTACATGGCAAAGGAACGCCAAAATTGCAATCTGTTGCGTCGAAATTCGCCGCATCGTGACTGCCCGCTTGCCAATGCGCAACGCGGTATGTGAGAATACCACCAACGTTCCTCCCCGAAGTGGGGGGAACCAGGTCACTTCGATGCATACGCATTTCACCAGCAATACCGGAAGCATCCAGCGTCGCTCTCGCACGTTCTGGCTGCTGTGCTGGTTTCTCGCGGCCCTCTACCTCATCGCATCCGGCCGCGCATTTATCCCCGGAATCTGCGCCACCCAGCGCGCGCTGGACGCACAGCAAGCCCGCGAATCGGATTCGCCGCGCATGCACGCCCTTCGCCCGTGCTGCGTGCTTCCCCCCGCGCACGATGCCGAATCCGGCGCGCCCGCCGTCCCCCGCGAATCCGGCTGTGCCCTCTGCAAGCTGGTCAGCAGTCCGGCCCCGCTGGCGGTCAAGGTAATTCTGCCGGTGCCCCCACGACCGGTGTACGCCGTCCCGCAATCGGCTGAAGCGCAACGCGCCGGTTCCCACCTCGCCCGCTCCTTTCCAACCCGCGCTCCCCCAGTCGCAACACACACCTCCTGACAAATCCACATTGTCTTACGCCCGAAGTGTGTCGGAGAACCGCACCGCGAGTCCGCCCCCTCAACGCGGAGGCGCCGTGACGAAACAGAATGCGCGAAATCGATCGCTGGTCGCTCCTTCCCGCATCGCCCCGGTCGTGTGCCGTCTCCAAATATGGAAAGGATCCCCTCCATGTCCAGGAAGGGCTTTACCCTCATCGAACTCCTCGTCGTCATCGCCGTGATCGGCGTTCTGGCGGCCATACTCCTGCCGGCCCTGGCGCGGGCGCGGGAAGCATCCCGCCGCGCGAGTTGTCAGAATAACCTCAAACAGTTCGGACTTATTTTCAAGATGTATGCGAAAGAGTCCCGAGCCGAACGCTACCCCATGAAGCTCTACAATACCGGCATGGGCGCGCCCGCCCTGTCCTGGCACGGCCCCGCGCTCATACCGGAATACCTCAACGACTACCGGATAACGATCTGCCCGAGTGACGCCGGCGTTTCGTCCGCAGCCGTGGAGGATCAACTCGCCGCCATCGAGAACGGCACCCTGACGGCCGATCCGTCCTATCACGGCGGCGATCTCAACAACGATGGCTACCGCGATGGCACGGACCAGGCCCTGTGGTTATCCGCACCCCGTTCCTATGTCTACCTCCCCTGGATCGTCACGAACCAGCCGGAGATGGCGGGCGTCATCGAAAACCTCAAGTCCTGGTTCGGCCCCGGACGCCCCGGTGTGGGGCCGCCGCCCATGGCCTATCCCGATTCGGACAACGATCTTCGGGTAAACGGCACGAACCAGACCTACAACGGCCAGACCGTCGCGGCCACCGGCAATGGCGGCGGCAACACCCTCTACCGGTTGAGAGAAGGCGTCGAGCGCTTTCTCATCACCGATATCAACAATGCCGGGGCCAGCGCCAGAGCGCAGAGCGTCGTACCCGTCATGTACGACTTCATAGCCTCAACCCAAAACACGGGGCAGTTTCCCGGGGCCTCCGCCATGGGGCAGGGTATCGCCAAGTTCAACCACGTGCCGGGCGGATCAAATGTCCTCTACATGGATGGTCATGTCGCCTTTACGCGCTACCCTGGCGATTTCCCCATCACGCCCTGGGCAGCCGGTTACTATGCGTCCGTTCCCTTCGGCGGTGGCCTCTAGCCCGATCACCGAATCAGAAACCTCAGAAAAGAAAAGGAGTCCGACAATGAAAACCAGATACCTCATTCCCATTCTTCTGGCGGTGACCGCCACCGCCCTCGGCGCGATGCTGGGGAGCAACATCGCCCGTTCGGCGGACCACGGCGACGGCCAGCACGTCGTCGTCCACCTCTCCAAGTTCACGGGCGACCTCCACGCCGCCTTCATGGCCTTTAAGCTCGCCGACGCCATGCAGGCGGAAGGCGCCAAGGTCACCGTACTGCTTGACCTCGAAGGCGTTCGCCTCGCCGATCGTGGCAACCCGCTCAACCTCGTCTGGGGCACCCACCACGGCACCCTCGAAGAGGTCTACACCAAGTTCGTAACAGGCGGCGGCCGCGTCATTCTATGCCCCCATTGCGCGGACGTGGCCGGGGTCAACCGGGACGCGCTCCGCGACGGGACCATCGTAGGCAACCCCGACGAACAGACGATCCCCAGGCTCCTCCTCGAAGCCGATAAGATTCTCGACTACTGAAGCCTGACAACGGGCGGGCGCCAGCGCGTCTCGCGCCCGCCCACATGAGTAAGGAAGAAGATCATGAGAAAAGTAATCCTGTTCTCGCTGTGCGCGGTCCTTCTCGGATCGGCCACTGCAAGCCTCGGCGCCGCGCTCGCGGCCCATGCCGCGCCGGACCCCGCTGCGCCCTCAAAGGCCCCGGGCTTCGAGGTCCGCTGGGAGGGCAAGATGATGCGTGTCCACCGCGACGGCGACGCCTCGCCCCGCGTGGAGCTTACCAAACTGGCCGAACTCCCCGGCGCATTCGCCATCGGACCCCTCGCCGGATTGCGCGGCGAAATCACCGCACTCGACGGCGTCGCATACGTTGCCCGCGTTGAAGACGGCAAGCCCGTCGTAGAAAACGACTGGAAACGGCAGGCGCCCTTCCTGGTCTACGGTCACGTGACCGCGTGGAAAGAAGTGCCCCTTCCCGCAACCGTCCAGACGCCCAAAGACCTGGAGTCCCTGCTACCCGAAGCCGCGCGCGAAGCGGGCCTCAACCCGGCGGCCCCATTCCCCTTCAAGCTGCACGTCCCCGGCGGCCAGTTCGACTACCACATCATCAACAACACCGAAGAGGGCTATCAGGTAAGCCGCCCCCACCAGGAGCTCATGACACACCTCCAGATCCGAGAACGCCCCGCGAACGTGATCGGCGTCTACTCCACAGAGCACGCCGGCGTGTTTACTCACCATGGTGAAACAACCCACATTCACGTCGTCAGCGAAGACGGCAAAGACGCCGGACACCTCGACGCCGCAAAGTTCGGCGAGGGCGCGAAGCTGTACCTCCCAGTTCCATAACACACGGGCAAACCACCGCCCAAAGCGGATAAAGGATCTTGGACTGAACTGCAGAACCAACGATTACCTGCACAAGCGCTTCGCAAGGCTGGGAGCGCAGGCGTCCCGCCTGCACGGGGGGCAGGAGTCACCGCGAAGAAAAGAAGACCACCGAGGGTGGGGGAAAAGGAGTTTCAACTCGTTACCAAGATCCGCTCGAAGGTTCGGCCTCGATTCGACGCTGCATTGCACACAACCGAGGACCCGCCCTTGACAATCAGCAGCTTCTCTGTTACTTATGAAGTGTCCGCAGAGGGCTCTATAGTGCCGATAAGTAGTAACTGGGGAGGCCAATCCAATGGGGCACCGCCGCTACCGCTTCATCAATCAGGAAGTGCCCCGTTCTACGACGTGTACGATGCTTGATTGGATGCCGGTTTTCAGCCACCCGGAAACTATTGAGATCATTCGGTGAGTTCGTTCATAAAGGTTCGCTTCACCGACAGGAGATGAAAATGTCCGAACCAGCGCCCCGCAACCCTGTGCCGCAGGAGCGGCATGGTATGCATTGCCACGGAGGACCGTGGTAACGAGTAGGTGAACTATTTTCAGGACAGGCTGTCGAGATTCGTCACCACTTGCTCTATCTTCATCGCCTTTAAGCTCGTCAGGACATTTCGATCATGAGGACTCAATTCGTACTGCCACTTATCGGATTGGCCATCTTGATTCCAGTGGTTCAGCAAATCCTCATGGTGCCCAAATGGATAGAGAGTAAGATACCGATAGCACTCTTAATGTATGTGCCAGGACTTCTGATCGTCTTGTGGGCTATCAACGATAGATTAGGGGATCTGAGGCGGCTGGAAAGCATATACCTTTTGACGGGCCCATCAGTGTTTGTGTGGTTGCAGCCTGTTTGTCTAGTAACGGCAGTGTATGTTTTCATCTTCGAGGTGTTAAGGCGGCTGCGAGTGAAGGATTGGGCGGAGTCTGGAGAGCCCCGCTTCACGCCGGGGCTATATCGCCCAATTGCGAGTTTTTTTCTTGTTCTTATCGTGATATGCGCCTGCGCGGCCAACTACACATCGTTAGAGGACGCAGTCGCTCAGAACAATCTGGATCTGGCGCGTCGGCGGTTGAAA
>JBIJDL010000295.1:0-8035 GCA_044344195.1 Candidatus Hydrogenedentales bacterium | reverse complement strand
CTACTTTGTCGTCAGTTCGGCCATTAGGCAGATGGTCGCCTTCGCGCCGCAGAATCTTCTCCGGGACCCGCCCTTCACTCGGATCGATCTGCTGGTCTGCCGGAATCTCCTGATCTATTTTGAACTGCAGGCCCAGCAACGTGTCTTGACGCTGTTCCACTTCTCAGTCAGGACCAATGGCTACCTGTTCCTGGGACCCAGCGAAAGCCTCGGCAAGCTGGAAGAGTACTTCGAGGAGGTGGATCGCCATTGGAAGATCTACCGCAAGCACCGTGATGCCCGACTTCCTGCGGAGATGCGGCGGCCCATGCCGGCGGCGGTGCTTCCACCCATCGGTGCGGATCGGCGAGGCGGTTATGCCTATAGCGAACAGGCGGCCTCGCTGACCCAGCAGCTTCGACTCTATGACGCCCTGCTCAGCGATTTCATGCCCCCCGGTATTCTCTTCTCCAGAGACGGCCAGTTGCTTCATGCTTTTGGTGATACGAAGTCCTTCCTTGAGCCACTTCGGGGTCGTCCGCGTCTAGACATCTCCGAAATGTTGATAGAAGATCTCCGCCTTCCTTTTGCCTCCGCCCTCGAGCGCGTCCGGAAGTCGGGAGACCGGATCAGCCTGACCGATATCCTGGTAAAGACGGAATCGGGAAGTCGCCTCTTCGACTTGGAGATCCGCGCCATCGATGCGCTCGCCGGACCTGCGGAGCACTACCTGGCCGTGATAAAAGATGTGGCCGAGTATGCTTCCCGAGTCGACGTCCCGACGGAGGGCTTTCGCTTCGACGAGGAGTCGCGCCGCCGTCTGGAATCACTGGAGAAAGAACTCCAGTACACCAAAGAGCATCTTCGTACAACGATCGAAGAACTGGAAACCAGCAATGAAGAGTTGCAGGCCAGTAACGAAGAACTCCTCGCCTCCAATGAAGAACTCCAGAGCACCAACGAGGAATTACACAGCCTCAACGAAGAACTTTATACCGTCAATTCCGAGCATCAGGCAAAGATTGGTGAGTTGATGGAACTTACCAACGACATGAACAACCTGACGCGGAGCACAAACATTGGTACCTTATTCGTGGATGCCAATCTCCAGATAAGGCGTTTTACGCCGGCGGCGGCGAAACTTTTCAATATCCTCAAACAGGATATCGGCCGTTCGGTAGAGCATTTTTCGAGTAAGCTGGATTCGGCTGGTTTCATCCGGGACCTTCGGGATGTTCTGGATGGCGAGCACCAGGTCGAACGGTCCATGATGTTCGAAGATGGTGAAAGTTATCTCATGCGCATCGTTCCCTATCGCACGGAAAAGGGAATCGTTGAGGGCGCAGTTGCAACGTTTATAGACATAACCAGCCTGCACCAGGCCGAGGCTGCGCTGGCGCGGCAGTCCCGGCTGCTCGAAATGGTGCTGGACACCGTAGCCGACGGTGTTGTTGCCGTGGATGGCGCTGGGCATTTTAACCTCTTTAATCGCGCGGCGGAGGAGCTCCTCGGTCTCGGACCGAAACCGTTGGAGGCGCGGCAGTGGCCAGCCGAGTATGGCCTCTTCCGCTCCGACGAGGTGACACCGGTCAAATGGGAAGAGCTCCCGCTGGTGCGGGCCATGAATGGCGAAACCTCGCTACGCTTCGAGTGTTTCGTGCGCAACGACGCCCTGGAGCGAGGGCGGCACATTTCTATTTCGGCCGCGCCCATTCCGGCAATCGGCGATGAAAAGTCGGGTGCCGTCTGCACCTTCCATGATATTACCCAGCGCGTGGAGCGATTCCGCAGACTGGAAATGAGCCAGACCGATCTCGAGCAGGCGGTCCGGGACAAGAGTGAAAAGCTGGAGATCAGCGAGGCACGTTCCCGCCTGGCGCTGGAAGCCGCCGAGATGGGGACCTGGTTCTACGACTCCCGCTCCGGGATCTATCGGCGGAGCGCGGAGTTCAATCGCATTCTCGGTCTCGCCCCCAAAGATACGGAGGCAAGTCTGGAGGAATACCTCAATCGCGTGTTCGCTGGCGATAGAAACGATGTGAGCCGTAGCATGCTCCATGCCACCATGTCGCCCGGCGAATATCAGATGGAGTTTCGGGTTCAGCGCGGCGATGGCACCGTGCGCTGGCTGCGGGACAAGGGCCAGATCGTGCAATCTCGTGATGACGGCACGGTGGTGATGGCCGGTGCGGTCGTGGATATCAGCGATCTCAAGTCCGCCAACGACCTCATGGAGGAAATGCGCTTGCGGCTGGAGAAGACCGTGGAGACGAGGTCGGCCGAGCTGGAGGGCATCTATGGCGCGCTGCCCGCGGGCTACATCATGGTCGACAATGAGCTTCACGTCCTGAGGGCGAACCCGGTCGTAGCGCGCATGCACGGGCTGTCGCCCGAGGCATTCCAGGGCAAACGTCTCAGCGAAGTCGCGGGAGGCTCCTCTCTGTCACTGGAGTCCTGCCTGCAGAAAGTCCTCGATTCCGGACAGACCCTTTACAACGTCGAATTGCGCGGTACGCTCCCCGGCTACCCAGGGGAAAGCCGCCTGCTTTCGGTCACCTGCTTTCCTGTTCCAACGCTCGACGGCGGCCGGGGCGCCGCCGCCATACTCTCGGATCACACCACGCTTGCACGCTGTCAAAAGGATCTGGCGGAGCAGCGAAATCTCGTCGACGTGGTTGTAGAGGCGCTCAAGGTCGTGGTGTGTCAGTGGGATGTGCCCTCCGACACTGCGGAATGGGGGCCCTTCTTCACCGAAGCCTTTGGCCACCCCGCCGGCCACATCACCGAGGCCTACGCCTGGTGGTTGAATCGCATTCATCCCGACGACAGGGCCGGATTCAGCGAGGCTTTCCAGCGATACCAGTCGACAGGTACCGAAGACAACTGGGAATGCACCTACAGCTTTCAGCGGGCCAATGGCACCTACGCCCACGTTCGTCACTGGTTCACCGCGATCCGTACGGCGGACGGACGGGCGGAACGGCTCCTCGGCGCCATTCTCGATCTGACCGAGGAAAACCGGCTCATGAGCCGGCTCGTGCAGCGCAACAAGGATCTCGAAACGCTGGTGTATATCATCAGCCACGATCTGAAGGAGCCGCTGCGTTCTATCAGAACCTTCACCGACCTGCTGGCGACGGAGCACGCGGAACACCTGAATCGCGAAGGCCTTGATCTGCTGGAGCGCCTGGGTCGCAACTCCTTCCGGTTGGACAAACTCATTAACGAAGTGCTGGAATTGTCGCGCGCCCAGCAATTGGAGGTGCCGGATCGCGGTACCGACGGTCGCGCCCTCGTCATGCAGGCCATCGCCCAGCTTCAGGATGCGCTCGATGCCCTCGGCGCAACGATACGCGTCGCGGACCAGATGCCCAACGTCCGCGCCAATGAGCGCTGGGCCACGCAGGCGGTCTATAACTTCATCCACAACGCGATGAAGTTTTGCGAAGATGGCTGCAAGCCCGAGATCGATATTTATCCCTACGCGCCCGTGGGTGACGAACCCCCCATGAAGGGGTTCGTGGTCGCGGATCGGGGCGCGGGCGTTCCCGAAGAGTTGCGGGATCGCATCTTTGAGCTTTTCAGGAAAGGTGAGCGGCGCACCGACGGCACGGGTGCGGGCCTTGCCATCGTGCGCGAAGTGGCCCGAAGGCACAATGGAAACGCCTGGCACCGCCCGCGCTCTGGCGGCGGATCTGAATTTATCATTACCTTTGGCGAAGGAGGTGCTTCTTGACGGAGCAGAAGTCGGACAAGTTCAACGTTTTCCTCGTCGAGGACAACGATGACGATGTTTTCGTGATTCTTAAAGCGATAAATCAGACCGGCCTTGTGGTGGAGACGGAAGTGGCCGAGCATGGTGAGGCCCTTCTGGCGGCCCTGCGCGGCCCGTCGCTTCCGAATATTATTCTACTCGATATAAACATGCCCCGGCTGGACGGCTACGAAGTGATTCGCGCCGTCAAGGCCGATCCCAGGCTGTGCCACATCCCCGTGCTTTTCCTTACGACCACGAGCAGGAAAGAGGACGTACAGCGGGCCTTCGAATATGGTGCAAGTTCCTTCTTCAGCAAGCCGGCGGACTTTGAAGATCTCGTCCGTCTGATGGAGCACATACTGATTTACTGGAAACGAGTCACAAGACTGCCCGGTCGTGACTGAGCGGTCGGCGGATGGATATCGTGCGGGTGGTAGCACAAGGTTGCGATGGACAAAATAACCAGGAAGGTACGGGATTCGAGTTATGAGTGAAGTACGAGACAGTTTCTACCATGACGGGAATGCGGGCAAAGGCCGGACCTTGAGCGTACTGGGTATCGACGATGATCAGGATCACCTGTTTATCCTCGAGACGATGCTCAGAAGGGTGGACGCCTACCAGCTTGACGTTGTCGGGCATACCGATCACCGCCTCGCGCTGGAGGAAATCCGCCGCCGCTCCTTCGACCTGATTATCATCGACTATGATCTGAAGACCACCTTGGCCACCACCCTCATCGATACCATCCGCTCCGAGGGATTCCGCCAGCCGATCTTCGTGCTGACCGGCGTGGGTAGCGAGTCGGTTGCCGCCAGCGTGATGAAGGCGGGGGCGAACGATTACATCGTGAAGTCCGATGTCTCGGCGAGTCTGCTGCGCGTCGCCATTGACGGCGCTCTGGGCAAGCGAAGGCTGGCGGAGGAGAAGGCCATTCTCGAGCGGGAGCTTCTCGAAAGCCAGAAGATGGAGGCCATCGGCACACTCATCGGTGGACTCGCCTTCGACTTCAACAATCTGCTCACCGTGGTGCTCGGCGAGGCGGAGTTGGCCCTGAACAAAGCTTCGGGCAGCGGCGCGGAGAAGCACATTCAGGCCATACAGCAGAACGCCTTTTCTATGGCGGCCATAGTACGCAAGCTCGTCGCCTTTGATCAGACGGAGCGCGACACTCCCAGCCCCGGCTACCTCGGCATGGTTGTGTCGGACACCTGCGCCTATCTCCACCACATTCTCCCGCGCACAATTCAAATCGAAAGCGAAGTCACCCCCCTGGGGGACCGGGTGAATATTCATGAGCGATCAATCCGGCAGATTCTGATTAACCTGGCACTCAACTCGGCCGATGCCATGCCCTCCGGGGGAACGATAAGAATTCGGGTCTATGCAGAAAGGGGAGGCGATGCGATGCGGGGCACCCTGCCGGACCATCTCAGGAGAGGCAGCGCCGTACTTGAGGTCTCCGACACGGGCAAGGGCATGACTGCCGGGGTGCGCGAGCGCATGTTTGAGCCCTTCTTTACCACCAAAGAGTTTTCCAGCAGAAAAGGAGCCGGCTTGGGCCTTTCCATGGTCTGGCAGCTCGTGAAGTCGATGCAGGGGCATACCCAGGTCAGCAGCGAGCCGGACCAGGGGACCACAATTCGTATCCTGCTTCCCTTCGAATCCATCAGCAGCCAAGTCAAGACGGGCGATATGGCAAGCTGAATAAGGCGGACTAATCGCGGCCGTCGGGGGCTGCGAGTTCCGCTACCATTTTAATGACGACGCTAAAGGGCACTTTCTCGCAGGCCCCGAAAAGTGCATGCTTGTTTAGTTTTCCGCGAGAAGTCCGGGGCGAGTTAATGCCGCACAGAAAGCGTGCGAGCTGTCTCGGGCTCGCCAGGGCCTCATGGCGCTCCGCCATCACCCCCTGAATACGCCGAGCGTCGTCATCACCGAGCGTGGGGGAGGCCATGGCGGGCATGGGATCGCGTGGGACGGCCTTGCAGCGGTCGCAATGGCCGCAGTCCTCCCGCTCCTCGCCGAAATAGCCCAGCAGCCGCCGCGTGAGACAGCCGGGGTGGCTCGCATAAGCCAATACTTCGCGCGTGCGGGCGATGTCATTCTTCTCGCGCTGCTGAAAGCGTTCGTCCAAACTTTCGATGAGCACCTCCACATTCTCCGGGCGAGCAAGGCGGCGGAAGCCCTGGCGCAATCCCGCCACCTGTACGATGAGGTCGCCACGCTCCTCCAGGAAGGTCAGCGCGGCGACGATGCGGTCACGCGGCTCGCCGATGGCCAGACTCACTTGCGCCAGGTCCAACGTGAACCAGGTCGTACCTTTCTTCGCATATCGAAATATCTTCTTCAGAAATTCCGAGCGTTCGCCGCTCACCAGAGCGAAGATTTCGGCGGAAGGTCGCTGCGGCTTGAACTTGTACTCGGTGTAGAAGGGGCCGGTCGACGCAACAAGGCCATCCAGCTCGAGGTAGGTCAAGAGCGTCTTCACCACCAGCGGGCGGGCATCAAATTCCTGAGAAAGTTCATACTCCGAAATATCAAAGGTCTCACCCGCGTCGAGCATGTGCCGAGCCAGCCCCGCCACCGTGGCGCGCTCGGGCGTGTCGCCGTAGGTGAAGTTGTCGAGGGTGATCACGTCCTCCGGGCAGGCGAGCATCTCGCAGACCGAGGTCTTGCCGTCGCGCCCCGCGCGGCCGATTTCCTGGCTATAGCTTTCCAGACCCTTGGGCAGGTTGTAGTGGTAGACATAGCGGATGTTCGACTTGTCCACGCCCATGCCGAAGGCGATGGTGGCCACGATGATGGCATCGTTCGAGGCCATGAAGGCATCCTGAATCGCCGTGCGGTCGTCCGTCTCCAACCCGGCATGGTAGGCCCGTGCATTCAGGCCATTGCGCGAGAGAAAGCTTGCCACCTCCTCCGCCGTACGCTGGAGGGTCACGTACACAATCGCCGGACCGGCGGGCCGCTTGCGGATGCGCGCGAGGAGTTCGTCGTCGCGTGTTGCAGGCGTGCAGGGCACCACACTGAGCTTCAGGTTGGGCCGGTAGAAGCCCGTGTGGACCTCGTCCTCCTCCGCGATATCGAAGGCCGCCCGCACGTCCCGCGCCACGGAGGGCGTGGCCGTTGCGGTCAGCGTGAGGACCCGTTCCACCTTGAGTTCCTTGGCCAATCGCGCAATCTTCAAATAATCCGGGCGGAAATTGTGGCCCCATTCCGAGATGCAGTGGGCCTCGTCGATAGCGAGCAACGAAATTCGCTGTCGCGCGATGGAGCGGAGGAAGCGTTCGTTGCCCAGGCGCTCGGGCGAGATGTAGAGCAGCTTCAATACCCCCGAATTCAGGTCGTCGAAGAGCTTCAGGTTTTCCTCCCGCGTCAGCGTGGAGTCCAACCGCGCGGCGGGCGCGCCATGGCGGATGAGGAAGTCGAGCTGGTCCTTCATCAGTGCGATCAGTGGCGAAATCACCAGCGTGAGGCCGTCCAGCAGCAGCGCGGGCAGTTGATAGCACATGCTCTTGCCCCCGCCTGTAGGGAAGATGGCCAGCACCGATTTGCCGTCGAGCAGGCGCGAAATCGCGGCCTCCTGCCCGTCGCGGAAGGTGTAGAAACCGAAATGTTGCTGAAGGTGTTCCTGGAGTGGGGACATGGCGCTTCCGCTTCTATTCGTTGGATTAGTTTTTGGGGGTAGGATACTGGATTCTGGGCGCGAAAGGCGAGAGGAAGAATGGGTCTTATGGGGCCAATGGGTCTCACGAGAACGACCGACAACACCTGCGCGATTTAAAATGACCCATACGACCCATAAAAGACGTGGCTCTAGTAAAAGACCACTTCCAAGGTCTTGCCCATGGCCGCGCTGATCTTCTCAAGCGTCTTTACGGTCGGGTTGCACTTCCGAGGATTCTCGAGCTTCTGGTAGGCCTGGTAGGAGATGCCAATTTTGCGTGCAATATCCGCCTGCGAACGATTCTTTCGGAGCCTTCGAAGTTGATAGGCAATAGCGATATTTGGCTGAACGCGAATCGGATAGACATTCCGACCCTTGACTGAACTAGGTTCCGGCAGGACAAATCCCCGCTCAAAATCTACGGCCAAGACCAAATTGAGAGCGTCGTGGGCGTATTTCACAGCGTCTAAAATAGTGTCGCCATACGTGTTTATATGTTCAAAATCCGGAAAAGAAACGAGATAAACTCCGTCCTCTTTTCGGAGCTTCGCGTAATATTCCATGGGTCATTCCTTCAATCCCGCCTGCCGGTATATTGCGGCAAGCAGACCTCTTGAGATGTCTTTCTT
>JBIJDL010000293.1:0-8045 GCA_044344195.1 Candidatus Hydrogenedentales bacterium | reverse complement strand
ACCTTCCTTGCGCCCGATGTTCACGAGACGCTGCAGCAATTCCGAGCCGATGCCATGGCCCTGGATGTGGTCGCTCACCACAATCGCGAACTCGCCTTCGCCGTATCTGTGCTCCTTCACTATCCGGCCCACGGCGATAATCTCTTCCACGCCCGTGGAGGGATTCTTCCAGACACCGACGAGGGCAATCTGCCGGTCGTAGTCAATGAAGCAGAGGCGGGTCAGCCGGTCGTGGCTTACGCGCTGATCCAGCGAGATCAAACCGAGGTAACGGTAGTAGACGGTATCGCTCGAGAGCGTCTTGTGAAAGGCGACCATCAGCGGCTCGTCTTCGGGGCGGATGGCACGAATGTGAATGGTATCGCCCTTCTTGCTCGTCCAGTCCTCGGAGTATTCCAACGGGTAGGGGCGGATGGACAGCTTGGGCAAATTCTCCTCGGTAACATCGAGGCCGTGCAGCACAACCCGGCCGTCCAGCGCGATGAGTCCATCCGGCGAAACCAGCAGCGGATTGATGTCGATCTCGGCGATCCAGGGCTGTTCCACCACCAGCTTTGAGAAGCGGACCAGCAGGTGCTCCAGCGCTCCGAGGTCAACCGGCTTCCGACCGCGCACGCCTTTGAGCGCGGCATAGATCCGTGTCTGCTCCATCATGCGACGGGCAAGGGTCGTGTTGAGGGGGGGCAGGCCGAGGGCACTGTCCTTGAAGACCTCCACCAATTGCCCGCCGGAGCCGAAGAGGAGTACGGGCCCGAACTGGGGGTCGATGCTGCTGCCGATGATGATTTCGTAGCCTTCATTTTGCACCATGGGCTGGACGACCACGCCCTCAAAGTGCTCGGCGCCCGCAATTTCAGCAACTGATTTCAGGATCGATTCGAAGGCACTGGCCACGGATACCGCAGACTTCAGGTTCAACTGGACGCCACCTACATCGGTCTTGTGGGTAATGGTGTTGGAGTACACCTTGAGCACCACGGGATAGCCCATGGAATCGGCCGCCGCTATCGCCTCTTCGGACGTGCGCGCAACTTCCGTCGGTACCACGGGAATTCCGTAGGCGGCCAGAATCTTCTTGGATTCATGCTCCGGAAGGATGGTGCGACCGGCCTGCCGCGCGTCGGTGATGAGTTTTTTCACCAAGGCGCGATCCGGTCCCTGCGCCGTCTCGTCCGGCGGAAGCACGGGGGTCTCGTAGAGACCGCGCAGGTTGTAATTGTAACGCCACATCAAGTTGAACACTTTGGTGGCCGTGTCGGGGTAGTCAAAGCAGGGGATGTCGTGGCTGTTGAGAATGTCCCGTCCCGCCTGAACACCGTCGCCCCCCATCCAGCTTGCCAGAAGCGGCTTTTTCGATGCCATCTTCACCTTGGCCAGTTCTTCCGCCGTCTTAGTGGGGTCGGTCATCGCCTGGGGCGTCAACACAACGAGCAGGCCGTCGCTGTGGGGATCCTGGGACGCAATTTCCAAGGCCTTGGCGTAACGTTCCGGGCCCGCATCCCCCAGGATGTCGACCGGATTACTGTGGCTCCAGGCCTGGGGAAGAACCCCGTTCAGTTTTTCAATGGTCTCTTCTGAGAGTTCCGCCAACTCGCCGCCATCGCTGATCACGGCGTCGGTCGCGAGCACGCCGGGGCCGCCGGCATTCGTCAGGATCGTCAGGCGGGGTCCTCTGGGGCGAGGCTGCTTCTCCAGCACGTCCGCCATTTGAAACAGGCTCGCAATCGTGTATACCCGCGAGACGCCCGTGCGCCGGAAGGCCGCTGAGAGTACGCCATCGCTGCCGGCGAGTGAACCGGTGTGGGAGGCCGCCGCCTGGGCCGCGGCCTGGGTCTGACCCGCCTTGATGACGATGATGGGCTTGCTGAGAGCCACTTCCCGCGCCGCGGAAAGGAAGGAGCGGGCGTTGCCGATGGATTCCATATAGATAACGATGCTCTTGGTATTCGGATCGTCGCCCAGGTAGTAAATCAGGTCGCCCCAGTCGACATCGAGCATGGAGCCGATGGAGATGAAGGCGCTGAAGCCCACGTTGACGCTGTAGCTCCAGTCGAGAATCGAGGTGCAGAGGGCGCCACTCTGGCTGATGAAGCCCACGCTGCCGGGCCGGGCAATGCTGCTCGCGAAGGTCGCGTTCATGCCTTTGATCGGATTCATGACGCCGAGGCAGTTCGGGCCGATGATACGCATGCGTCCGTTGCCCGCAGCAGCCAGCACTTCCGCTTCCAACGCGGCACCTTGTTCACCCACTTCTTTAAAACCCGCCGAGATGATGATGGCGCCTTTAACGCCGCAAGCCACACATTCCCGCACAATTTCGGGGATCGACGAAGCGGGGGTGACCAGGATGGCCAGATCCACAGGCTCGGGGATTGAAGTGACGCTGGGATAGGCTTTGATGCCTAGCACATTGTGGCGCTTGGGATTGACGGCATACACCGTGCCCCCGAAAGGACTGCTGATCAGGTTCCAAAGCATGGTACGGCCCACGCTGCCCGGCTGCTCCGTGGCACCAATGACCGCAACCGTCTTGGGATTGAAGATCGCCTCCAGGCAACCCTGTTTACCGCTATCAGCTATATTCATGCGAGAAGGCCTCCTCTGTACATCCAGAATCGTGTATTATCAACAAAACTACCGCCCACGCGGCTGCCATTCTGAGCGGGCCTGGCGGCGGTCGGGTACGCTTTACTCACCGTGTGTTCAGCGTGTGTAAGCACGAAAGAGAAGCAAGTTCGATGCCTGAATGATTACACAGTAACCAAGCGCGGTACAAGGCGTTAAGCACTGTTGCGCCGCGCAATTGTGTCACACGATCTGTTCATTGCACTAAACTGTATCGTTCATGGTGACAGATCTGCTCAATCAACCTATTCACCTCAGACCAGTACGACCAGGAGTGCCGACCCGACTATGCGACTCTACATCGTCCGCCACGGCGAAACGGATTTTAACCGCAACCGAATGATGCAGGGCTATCACGAGATTCCCCTGAACGAGCGGGGGATCCGCCAAGCCACACTACTGGCCCATCGCCTGAAAGAGGAACAGCTTGACCGGATCATTTGCAGCGACTTGCGCCGTGCCGTGATGACCGCGTGCATCGTTGCATCGCACACCGGCGTGCCCATGGACTACGACCCGGCCCTGCGGGAGCGCGACCCCGGTCTGTTGACCGGCAAATCCTACGATGAAGAACCCCGCTTCTTTACCGACATCGATTTTGTTCCGCCGGAGGGTGAAGGCGTTCGGGCCTTTCGAGCACGTGTCCGGCAGGCCTTCGATAATCTCGCGGCGAGGGCGCACCACGCCACCGAACGGGTGGCGGTCATCACCCACGGTCTCGTGTGCCATGCCTTTGTGACTGAGTTCTTTGGCGAAGACGCTGCGGAAGGCATCGGATCACGAAACGCCGCGCTGACTTTGGCCGAGTATGATGCGGGCCAGTGGTCCCTCGTTGCCCGCGACTGCGCCAGTCACCTGGCGGGTGAGGAGCCCCCGCGAATCGTGGTCGCTGGGGCTTGATACTCCACTGTTTTTCGTCGCAATGGCCTGTGTTAAGATACGCGAGGTGTTGAAGCACATGGGGTGCTTCGCAGGCCATGGAACACATTGGGGTGTGGGTTATGGTATCGGACGACGCGGAACGCAAGTTAATGGAAGCAATGTCGGAGGTCAAGCCGCACCGACTTGATTCCTATACCCTCAAGACCAAGCAGTTGAAGTTCCGGCTGCACGATGAGGAGTTTGAGGAAATACGGGAAACTGCGGAACTTCTGGGCCTTTCCATTTCCGAGTACTTTTGCGCGCTCCATCGTTACGCCAGGCCCAATCTGGCGCCCAAGCCTGAGGCCGGCCAGTGGCTCCACCCCGTTCGCAAGCCGCGCCGGGATTGAGCCCAATCACCAAGTTTCCAGACGACTTCAGGAGATTTTCATGAGCGACGAGCAGGGGCGGGGCAGTACCGGAAATGAAGAGGCCGAATGCACCGGACTGTCCCTGGGCCTGGGGACCCTGCTGGCCATCATCATGGGCGCGGCCAACGTGTACCTGGGTCTCAAAGTCGGCATGACCGTGAGCGCCTCCATACCTGCGGCGGTGATCAGCATGGCCGTGATGCGCGGCGTCTTCAAGCGCGGCACGATCCTCGAGAACAATATCTCCCAGACGATAGCCTCCACGGGGGAAAGCCTGGCGGCGGGCGCTATCTTTACCTTGCCTGCCCTCTTGATTGCCGGCGTGTGGGACTCCTTCAACTTCTGGATCAGTACGGGCATCATACTCACCGGCGGCCTCCTGGGCATTGTGTTCATGGTGCCCCTGCGCAAAGCCCTGATCATTGATCGCAAGGACTTGAAGTATCCCGAGGGCGTGGCCTGCGCGGAAGTGCTTCAGGTCGGTCAGGCGGGCGGTGCCGGTATTCGCGGTATCGTTTTCGGGCTCGGACTCGGCGCTTGCTTTAAACTACTCGGCACCGGTCTGGGCCTGCTCCGAGGCACCGTGGAAGGAGCCACCCTTCTGGGCCAGCGCGTTTTCTATGTCGGTGCCGATTTGAGTCCGGCCCTGCTTGCTGTGGGCTACATTGTTGGCGCGGGTATTGCCTCCCAGATCTTTCTCGGCGGCACAATCGGCTGGCTCGTCGCCATTCCCTTGCTAGGTACGCCCGCTGAAGGTGCCGGGGCACCGCTGGAAAGCGCGTGGGGCCTTTGGAGCGCGCAAGTGCGCTACCTCGGCGTCGGGGCCATGCTTGTGGGCGGGCTCTACTCCATATGGAAGGTGAGGGGGGGGCTGCTGGCCGGTTTTCAAAGCCTCTACCGGGTTTCGGCCCTCTCGGATGCCGAGCGCGCCGCCGTTCCCCGGACCGAGCGCAACATGTCTTTCCGGGCACTCACGGCAATTTTTCTGCTCGCTACGGCATGCACCTTCTTCCTGTACCTGAATCTCATCGGCTCCCTGTCCCTCGCGTTGGTCGCCACCGCCGTCATGATTCCCGCGGCCTTTCTTTTTACCGCCGTCGCCACCTACATCGTGGGCCTCGTCGGTTCTTCCAATTCGCCCGTATCGGGGATGACTATCTGCGCCCTTCTACTGGCCGTTTTTGTCATCTGGATGGCGGGTGGCGAGGGCAAGGCCGCCATGCTGGCGACCCTCGGCGTTGCCGGCGTGGTGTGCTGCGTCGCCTGCAGCGCGGGCGATGTGGCCCAGGATCTGAAAACCGGCCAGCTCGTGGGTTCCACGCCCGAGCGGCAGCAGTGGGCCGAAGTGCTGGGGGTCGTCGTGCCTGCTTTCTTTCTCACGCCCGTCCTCGCCCTGCTCCACTCCGCCTACGGGATCGGCGATGGACTAAAAGCGCCCCAGGCAACCCTGTTCGCGAGTCTGGTGGAGGGCTTTTTCGGCGACGGTACACTGCCTTACAGCATGATTGAAGCCGGCCTCGGAATCGGCGTCGCCATCATCGTACTCGATACGGTGCTGGAGCGACTGCAATCTCCCTTTCGGCTGCATATCATGCCGATCGCCGTGGGAATCTATCTGCCGTGGTCCTTGTCCGTGCCCATCATGGTAGGCGGGCTCTTGCACTACGCCATCGCGCGCACGCGGAAGGACACCGACGAGGCCAGCAGCAGCGGAATTCTCTTCGGGTCGGGACTGATCGCGGGCGAGGCCCTGATGGGGATCGCACTGGCCATTCCATTGGCGCTGGGTGTTAAGTTGGCCCTCAACGTCGATGCCATTCCGCCGGGGCTGCTGGACTTCCTGTCTCTTCTGCTGTTTTCCGGGCTCGTGGGCTACTTCGCCTTATATGCCCGGCGGCCCTCAACCCCCTGAGGGCACCGGCTCCGCTGTGGGTGCGGGCGGCTCGTAGAGACCCGCCGGTCGGGCTTCTACGGCCATGGTCGCTTTGAAGCCTTCCGCAGCCGCCCACAACTCCTCCACCACAAAGCGGGATCCCGCCGCCTGGTCGTGCTTTTCAGCGATATCCTCGCTCAGATTGAAAAGGGAGAGAGGGATGTTCTTCTGCACGTAGGGTGCGGGCAATCCGTCCGCGCCGGGGGGCACATCAAGCGTCCGGTATTCGTGAGGGAGATGGAGCTTCCAAGGTCCCTTGCGGACCGCTTGCAGTTCATTGCGTCCGTAGAAGTAGAAGTATTCATGGGGTGTGCCCGCGCCGGGGCGGCCTTCGAGCAGGGGCCAGAGGCTTTTCCCGTCGATGATGCGATCCGTCGGCAACGCCGCACCGACCGCTTCGGCGACCGTGGGGTAAAAATCGAAGTTGGCGATCATCTTGTCGCAGACCTGGTTGGCGGGAATTCGACCGGGCCAGCGCACAATGCAGGGCACACGATGGCCCCCTTCCCACGTGGTGCCTTTCGCTTCCCGCAGCGGGCCCGCCGAACCAGCGTGGTTACCATAGCTGATCCAGGGACCGTTGTCGGAGGTGAAGACCACCAGTGTCTGTTCTTCGAGACCTGTTTCCTTCAACGTTCGCAGGATCTCGCCTACGGACCAGTCAATTTCCATGATGACATCGCCATACATGCCCTGGACCGATTTTCCGCGAAATTTATCTGAGACGCCGAGCGGTACATGGGGCATGCTGTGTGCCAGATAGAGAAAGAAGGGATTCTCCTGGTGTTCGGCGATAAACTTGACCGCGTAGTCCGTGTAACGCGTGGTCAACTGATTCATGTCGGGATTCGTCTCTACGACCTCGTTTCCCTCCATGAGCGGCAGCGGGGGGTAGTCCTTCGACGTGGGATGGTTGGGCCACATGTCGTTGGAATAGGGCAGGCCGAAAAACGCGTCGAAACCCTGGTTCAGCGGGAGGAAGTCGGGGATGTCGCCCAGATGCCATTTGCCTACGCAGGCGGTGGCATAGCCGAGGGGTTTGAGCAACTCGGCCAGCGTCACTTCATCGGGATGGAGCCCCACCGCGCGACCATTTTGCCGCTGACTTGGCCCCAGCACATCGGGCAGGCCCACCCGCACGGGATAACATCCCGTCAGCATTGCGGCGCGTGACGGACTGCACGCATTGGCGACCGCATAGGCCGATGTGAAGCGGATGCCGTCCGCAGCCAATCGATCAAGGTTCGGCGTCTGAAAGGCTGTCGCGCCATAGGCCCCGGTATCGGCGTAGCCCTGATCATCCGTATGGATGACGACCACATTGGGTGGCCGCTCCCCGCGCGCTTGCTGGGAAAAGATTGTCAGCGCAATCGCAAGTACCGGGGCTATGCGGACCATCTCATTCCTCCTCTTCGGAATCGTCGGCTTCGTCATCCTCTTCCCACGCCTCGATCAGCAGGCTGTGGCCGAACTCTCTTGCCTCCTTCACGAATTCCCACATTTCATCGTCTTCGGACATGGCCTCTTCCGCCAGTTCGAAGAAATTCAGGGTGTCGCCGGGCGTCCAGCCCGCCTCGCGAATATAAAAACGGGCAAGTTCCTCCGCGCCGGCGGGCTCCTGGAAGTCGATCCAGGCGGAAACATCGGCATGGGTGAATTCGGCATGTTCTTCGTTTTCAGGGTCGGGGGCGGCGGTTACGGTGAACAGATACATGCTGGACGTCCTCTTTACTCAAGTTATCTCCCGCAAGGGGTTGGCACCCGGGTGCCTCCTCGCGCCAGAACTATTATTCACGACTCTTCGCGTGTTCGCAAACGGATGCGTGCCAGTCAGAATAGGACTAGAGTCGCCGTACGCCGAAGCCGCCGCCCACTTCAATGGCCACCCCCGTAGCATAGCCGAGATAGCCTTCCGCAAGCGCGGCGCAGGCTTTGCCGATATCCTCGGGCGTACCCCAGCGTTTCTGGAGGAGCAATCCGCCTTCGATTAAGGCGTCGTACTTCTCCGTGACCCCCGCCGTCATGTCTGATCGAATTATACCGGGCTGAATCTCGTAAACGTTGATGCCATGCTCGGCCAGGCGGACGGCGTAGACCTGGGAAGCCATGCTGCCGCCCGACTTGCTGATGCAATACTCGCCGCGATTGATACTGGCGGTTGTCGCAGAAATACTTGTAATAAAAATAATCGACGG
>JBIJDL010000292.1:0-8055 GCA_044344195.1 Candidatus Hydrogenedentales bacterium | reverse complement strand
TCGCGCCGCGGCGCGCAAGGTGCTGGAGGCCCGATTTTGGGGCGGGGACGAGAAAGAATGAGGCTGGCGGTCCTGATGGGCAACCGATGCAGCCCGTGGCACCTGGCGGTGATGGGCTGTCTGCCGGGCGGGCCGGAGGTGGTGGCGTTTCGTGCAGATTCCGAGATCCAGCGTTACTTCGTGGAGCGCGGCGCGGATCTGAAGGGCCTGACGACCCGACCGATCCACTTTGATTATCAGGCGGGGCCGGTTTGGAAGCGCCTATCGAATCTATTGACCATGCGCTATCGCAACCGGCCGCCGCGACTCCTGCCTTTTCACGAGCAACTGCGCGACTTCGACGTGATCCATACCTGGGAACTTTTCACGGATTGGACCGAGGAAGCCCTTGAAGCGAAGCGGAAGTGGGGCATTCCCGTGTGCGTCATGGTGTGGGACAATATCCCCTTCAACAACGAGGACACGGAAGCCCTTCGCGCGCGCAAGGCGCGGTGCATCGCCGAGGCGGATCACTTCGTGGTGCATACGGAGCGCTCGCGTCGGACCCTGATTCTGGAGGGGGCACCGCCGGAAAGAATAACGCTGGTCGATCATGGCCTCGACCTCGACCGTTTTCATCCCGGCCCTGGCAACCGGGCGGCGTTGGGGCTGGCGGCGGATGAGTTTGTAATCCTCTTTGTGGGCTGGCTGCTGCCGCGAAAGGGGCTGGATTTTCTTCTGTTGTCGCTGCGGGAACTGGCTGATCGGCCCGAGTTCGCATTGGTGAAGTTTCGCCTGGTGGTGGTAGGCTCGGGGCCGGGCCGGGAGCGCGTGGAGCGCCTGACCCGGCGCCTGGGCCTTTCGGGGCGCTGCTCGTTAATCGGTTCGCGACCCTACGACGCCATGCCGGAGGTTTTCCGGAGTTCGGATGTATTTGTGCTGCCGAGCATCGCCACGGACACGTGGCAGGAGCAGTTCGGCATGGCGCTGATGGAGGCGATGGCCTGCGGCGTTCCTGCGCTGACCACGTACAGCGGGGCGATTCCAGAGATCGTGGAAGACGCCGCGCTGTTGTGCCAGCCGAATGACTTTGTGGCAATAACGGAGAATCTGGCGCGGCTGGTCCGCGAGCCCGAATTGCGTGCTTCGCTGGCGGAGAAAGGCGCAGCGCTGGCACGGCGGCGCTATGGTCTGCAGGACTACGCAGACAAGCTGGCGGCGGTGTATGCGGGGCTGGTGAAACGTCGCGGGGCTCCCGCGTGTACGGGTGGCACCCTGAAGTAAACCTGTTGGCTTTCAGTTCACTTTGCGCCGTCAGAGCCCATACGACCCATTTCCCAGGAGCACAATGCAGACCACCTTCGAAGAACGCCATAGCCGCTTCATGCGGAATGCCCTGCGGCTTTCGCGGGCGCTGCGCTGGCGCGTCAAGGGGCTATTGGGCCGTCCGCGCACGCTGCTGGTGGAGCTTCGGTGGCGTCTGGGTGATGAAATCATGGCGCTGCCGTTTTTCGAGTCGCTCCGGACGCAGCATCCCGGAATAGCGGTGGATGTCCTGACCAACTATCCGGAACTGTTTGAGGGCAACGCCTTTGTTAACGCGGTGAATCCGTCCGCGCCCGATCCCGATAGCTATCTGCTGCTGCGGGGGGCATCGCGGTCGTCGCATAGACTGGGGGCGTATTGCGCGCGGGCGGGGGTGCCGGTACCCGTGGCGCGCCCGATACTTTATTTCAGCGATTGGAGCGCGCCCCAGCTTTCCGCGATTCCCGAGGGCGACGGGCCCCTGATCGCGCTGGCGCTAGGCGCTTCGTGGCCGAGCAAGCGGTGGCCCGTGGAGCGCTGGCAGGACTTGGCGGCGCGACTGGAGGAAGAAGGGTGCCGGGTGGTGGTGCTGGGTCAGTCGGGCGAGGGGCTGGACCGTGGCGTGGATCTGTGCGGCGCGACTTCAGTTCGCGAAGCGGCCTGCCTCCTCCATGCGTCCGATCTGGCCGTGTGCTGCGATTCCGGCTTGATGCATCTGGCGCTGGCTGCGGGCACGCCGGTCGTGGCGCTCTTTGGCCCGACGGATCCCGATTTTCTCATTCGCAATGAGCCACGGCTGACCGCGCTTCGGAGCACCCAATCGTGCAGCGGCTTCTGGAATCACGCCGCGCACGTGGGAGAACCGGGCGCGTGCCCCGAGGGCCATGCCTGCTGTCTAGACTCGATTTCAGTAGATCAGGCGATGGCGGCCATTCACACCCGGATCCGGCACGGAGGCGCGTACTGACATGCGTGTGCTTTTTCTCACTCTCTATCCCGAGATGGCCGCGAGCCCGCGCTATCGCGTGCATCAATTCATCCCCTACCTCGAATCGCAGGGCATCGAATGTACCGTGCGCGCGCCCATGGACAACGGCACGTGGCAACGGCTGACCGGACCGAATCGTGCGGGCCGCCCATTCTGGTACCACGCGCGGGAGACGCCCGCCCGAATAGTTCAATTACTGGATGCCGGCCGCTACGACGTCGTGTTCGTCCAAAAGGGAATCCTATCCGCCTATATCCGGGGTATGGAGCGCCTGATCCGTGGCCGGGCGCGCAGGCTGGTCTATGACATCGACGATGCAGTCCATCTTGCGCCGCCCCATGGCCTTCGTGGGCCGTGGCGTGCGCTGGAGGATCGCGATCAGGTGCGCAAGGTGATCGCATCGGCGGATCGCGTGCTGGCGGGAAACCGCTGGCTCGCCGAAGTGGCGTCGGGGCTTGGCGCGCGGGCGGAGCTTTTTCCAACCGTGGTCGACACGGCGCGGTTCACACCGGCTTCCGTCGGACCCCAAGCATTTCAGGTCGGGTGGATGGGTTCGCCATCCACCACGGCAAGCCTGGGCACCATCGCGGCGGCCTTTGACACGCTGGGTCCCGGGGAGCTCGTACTGGCGGGGGCGGATCCAAAGCAGGTACACTGGCCTCAGGCCCGGGAGACGCCCTGGCACTATGACACGGAGGTCCAGTTGTTACAACAGTTCAGCGTAGGTTTAATGCCCCTGCCGAAAGATGAGTGGACGCGGGGCAAGTGCGCGCTCAAGGCCCTGCAGTACATGGCCTGCGGGGTGCCCTGCATCGCGACGCCCCATGGCGCGGTGCTGGACGTTATTCGCCACGGAGAGAATGGCTGGCTGGCGGACACCGATGCGGACTGGCGCGACGGCCTTGATGCGCTGCGCGATCCCGGACTGCGCCACCGATTGGGCGCGACCGCCCGCGCCACGGTGGAAGAGCACTTTTCCCTTCAAATCGCCGCGCCGCGCCTGGCTCAACTGCTTGGAGCCCTTTAGTGGGCGGGCGGCCACGAATAGCCTGGGTGATCCCCACGATGCGCGTGGGTGGCAGCGAGATTCAACTGCTGCACCTGATGAAGGGGCTAATTGGCGAATTCGAGCTGACGCTGATCTGCACGCGCAGCGAGGGCGCGCTCATTGGCGATGCCCGGCGCGCGGGGGCCTATGTGCGGGTGCTGGACGCGCGTTCCGGCTGGGACTTCCGCATGCAGGGGCGACTTCAGCACATTTTTCAGGCCCACACGCCTCATATCATGCACTCCTACCTATCGGGCTTCGATCTTTTCGCAAACCGTGCGGCGCGCAATGCGGGCATCCCCATTATTCTATCGAGCCGCCGGGAGCTGGCGACGTGGCAACAGGGCCGTCACCGCTTCATGCAACGCCTGGCCAACAAGTACACCGACTGTATTGTCGCGAACAGCCACGCGGTCGCAGAGTATGCCGCGGGCCAGGAGGGCGAGCCCATGAGCCGCTTCCGGATCATCCCCAATGGGGTGGAGCCGGAACGCTTTGTGGCCACCGTTCCCCGAGACCAGATCACGAGCCGCTTTCGCCTTCCTCCCCATTCCCTGAATATCGGGATGGTGGCGAACTTCAGTCCAGTGAAGGATCACCGGCTCTTTCTGGATATGGCGAGCCTCATCTTGAAGGAGCGCCAGGACGTGCATTTTCTGCTGGTGGGTACGGGCGCGCTGGCGGACTCGGTCGCTGACCTCATCCGCCGCCGCAAGCAGGAGCGCTACTTCACCCGGGTGGGCACGGTGGGCGAAGTTTCGGATCTGCTGCATGTCATGGATGTCACCGTGCTGACCTCCCGGATGGAGGGTTTTCCCAACGCCGTGATCGAGGCCATGTCGGCCTGCAAACCCTGCGTGGCCGGGCGGGTCGGAGGAATTCCTGAACTGATAGACGATGGCGTGACGGGCTGCCTGGTGGAGCCGCGCAGTGCGGAGGCCTTCGCCCGGCGAGTATTGGAACTGCTGGCGGATCCCGCTCGGCGGGTCCGGCTGGGCCAAGCGGCGGGCGCTTGGGTTCGCGGTCACCTGCCGATGGCGCAGATGATCAACGGGCACCGCCTGCTCTATCACGAATTGCTGCGCCAGAAGTTGCGCAAGGGCGCCTGAGCATGTGCGGCATCAACGGTGTCGTGTGGCGGGGAGCACCGCCCGCGGCACGACGCGAGATCATGGACGGCATGAATCGGGCCGTGGCACACCGCGGCCCCGACGATGCGGGCCTGTGGCAGGGCGCGCAGGCCGATCTGGGCCACCGCCGCCTGAGCGTCATCGACACCAGCAGTGCAAGCCATCAGCCCATGATCAGCGGAGACGGCACGCGGATCATGGTGTTTAACGGCGAAATCTACAACTACCGCGAACTGCGGCGGGAACTCGAAGAGCATGGCAGGGCCTTCTGCACGGAAGGCGACACGGAGGTGCTGTTGGAGGGTTATTGCCATTGGGGCACCGACGTGTTTCGCCGCTGCAACGGCATGTTCGCCGTGGCGATCTACGATCACGTTGCCGAGTCGCTGCTGCTCGTTCGGGATCGGCTCGGAATCAAGCCGCTGTACTATGCCGATTCGCCCCGCCATTTTGCGTTTTCGTCGGAGCTGGCCCCGCTTGTGCGAAGCGGCCTGGCGGATTGCAGTGTGAATCGTGACGCTCTCGACGCCTATTTCCAGTATCTGTATACGCCAGGCGGCGAGACCCTGTACAACGGTATCCGCCAGTTGGCGCCGGGCACGATACTCGTTCACGAGCGCGGTGAAACCCGCACGGAGCCCTTCTGGGAACTGCGCTATACCATCGACACTGCGTGGACACTGGACAGCGCGGCGGCGCGGCTGGATGAATTGCTGACCGATTCAGTGCGGCTGCGCGAGCGAAGCGATGTGCCCTTGGGAGCCTTCCTCAGCGGCGGGGTGGATTCGAGCAGTGTCGTGGCGGCCCTCTGTCGACAGCGGACGGCCCCGCTGAAGACCTTCAGCATCGGGTTTGACGATGCCGAAGCGAACGAACTTGAATATGCCCGGGCTGTGGCACATCGCTACGGGACCGATCACACAGAGGCGGTGCTCAAGCCTGATCTGGCGGCCTTGCTTCCTGAAATCATTGCCCATTTCGGCGAACCCTTTGCCGACTCGTCCGCGCTGCCCATGTGGCTGGTATCCCGGCTCGCGCGGGAGCAGGTGACGGTGGCGCTTTCGGGCGATGGCGGCGATGAACTTTTCGGCGGCTATTCCTGGATGCATATGAACCGCCAGGTGGCGCAGTATCGTCGGGTGCCGGCGCCGCTCCGCCAGGCGGCCGGTATGCTGCTGGCCCTGGCGCCTTCGTCGCCGCAATTCCAACGTTTCCGGCGTTTCCACGAGGACAGCTTTCTTCCGCCCTGGCGAAGTTTTCAAAGAAGATTGACCGCCTTCTCCGACGAACAACGCCGGGCGTTGATCCGTCCCGATTTTCAGCCGCTTGATGAATCGTCGAGCCCGTTTCTGCAGCAGCTCTGGCACGATGGCGCGGCCCAGGGCGATGACGAACGAATGCTCTACGCGGATTCGCGCATGTACCTGCCGGGCGATATTCTCACCAAGGTTGATCGCATGAGCATGGCCCATGGCCTGGAGGCGCGTGTGCCTCTGTTGGACTATCGCATCGTGGAGTTCGCGGCTACGCTGCCCTTCGCACTGAAGTATCGGGGGGGCATTTCCAAGCGCGTGCTGAAGCACCTGATGCGGGATCGCCTGCCGGCCCTTACGCTGGCCCAGCGCAAGCGGGGCTTTTCCCTGCCGGTCCAGCGCTGGATGCGGGGGGAACTTGCGGATCTGTTTTGTGATACCGTGTTACATTCGGCATCGTTGTGCGGTGAATATCTGGACGTGGCATTCGTCAAGACGCTCCGGGACGACCACATGGTCCGGCGTGATGAACACGGCCACCGCCTGTGGTCGATTCTGATGTTTGAGTTGTGGCTGCGCTGGCAGCGCGGTGCGTAGTACCCGCGTAATTTTTGCCCTTTTCGAGAATACAGTAGAATACGCTGGATAGACGACAGTTTCACTTCGGATTGGCACCCGGCGCTACGGACCGTATGCAAGCAGGGCTCAGCGCCCTTGGAGAGAATTTCTTTATGATGCGTGCATTGATGATGGCCTCGCTCGTGCTGCTTGCACCGGTGCTATCCGCCCAGCCCATCGATATTGCCGATTATCTCGGCGAGAGCTGGTACGGCGTTTACATGAACAACCAGAAAGCGGGTTACGCGGTCAACAAGGTGGCCCAGGAGGCGGACGGCAAGATCGTTGTCAGCGAGGATATGCGCTTTCAGATCAACATGGTCGGCGTGAAGCAGGACATGCGGATCGAAGCGCGGCGGACCTACTCCGCCGAGGGCGCGCTGATCACCATCGAGTCCGAGGTCAAGGATCCGGCGGGTACCAACACGTTCGTGGGCACGGTTAGGGGCGAAGAGCTTCATCTAGTCAGCGTCGTGGCCGGTGCCGAATCGACAGTGGTGCTTCCCAAGCCCCAGGAGACCCTCGAAGACGCTATCAAGCAGACTCAGCTCGTGCGCAGCGGCGCCCGGGTGGGGGACGCGATGGAGTTCACGGTCTTCGAGCCGCTCTACAAGAAAGAGCTCGCGGGGATCAGCACGATCGTGGATGAGTCGATGCGCGACATCGAGGGCGTTCACACGAAGGTTTACACCATCAAGACATCGATGCCCGAGATGGGCGTGGACTCGATTTCGGTCGTTGCGGAAGATGGTACCACGCTGGAAGACGAGGTGGCGGGCCTGATCAAGATGCGGCTGGAAGATGAGGTTCTGGCCAAGGATGTGGGCTACAGCAACGACGTGATTATCAGCAATGCCGCGATGGTAGACACGCCGATCACGGATCCGCGCACGCGATCAAAACTGCGCCTCGAATTGCGCGGCCCGATGAATGACGGGCACCTGTTCAACGACGACCGCCAGACGGTCAGCCCGGTGGACGACTATTTCCTTTTTGAAGGGCGGACCTATGACATGGCCGGATTTCAACCTGCGAAACTGCCCATCACGGATGATGCGGTGAAGCCGTGGCTGGAGGCGACGCAATTCGTGCAGAGCGACAACCCCAAGCTGCTCGCGAAGGCGAAGGAAATCGTGGGCGATGAGACTGACAGCCTGGCGGCATCAACCAAGCTATCGAAGTGGGTGCATGAGAATATGCACAGCACTTTTTCGGCGCGGCTGACCAATGCCATCGAGGTGCTGGAGCATCTGGAGGGCGACTGTACCGAACATAGTATCCTCTTCATCGGCCTGGCGCGTGCGGCGGGACTGCCCGCCCGGGAAGTGGCGGGTGTGGTCTACGTGGAGGGGGTGAAGCCCGGATTCTATTTCCACCAGTGGGCGAAAGTCTGGGTGGGCAAGTGGATCGACGTGGACCCCACCTTTGACCAGCCGCTGGTGGATGCGACCCATATCAAGCTGGCCGAGGGCGACCTATTCCAGCAGGCCCGGATCATCCCCATCATAGGGCAACTGGAAATCAAAGAGGCCGTCGCGAAGTAAGTATGTGGCCGGGGAGTAGTAACGACATGCCTTCTGGTGACACGCCGCCGAGTCGTAGCCGATCGCGCCGCTGGATTCGACGCATCTTCGTGATGTGTCTGGCCACTGGCGCTCTCCTGGGCGCTTTGGGCTTTACCGGATGGCCGCAGCGCGTCGGCACCGGACTTCTCCTGTCTTCCCAATTGGGCGG
>JBIJDL010000291.1:0-8073 GCA_044344195.1 Candidatus Hydrogenedentales bacterium | reverse complement strand
CGCCGCCCACCGTCACTTCCAGCGTGTTCCATTCGCCAACAGGCTTCTCCACGTCATGCTCGCCGCGGAAACCCAGCACGTCCTCCCAGTCGGGCGAACGGCCCCACCAGTTGATGCGACCGCTGTTCACCGTGACCGGCTTGCCCTTTTCTTTGAATACATGGCTGCTGCCTTGCTTCTCGTCGGCCACATTGGCCGTCAGGTTAAAGGTATCGGTGCCATCACCCACGACAATAAAGTCGCCCGTGCCGCCCTCGATCAACTGAACCTCGATGGAGTGTTTCCAGATGCCGCTGTAGCCGCCGTCCTCCCCCACCGAGTGAACAAGCAGCCCGCTGTCGCGCGTGGCCTTCTCCCGGTCGCCCCAGGTCTTCTGGCCCCATTTGAATTCCATCACGATCTTGTAGCGATCAAAGGATTCGTGGCTGGTGATGCAGCCGTAGTCCTGCCCGGAGATGTGGATCATCCCGTCGTGCACCGTAAACACCTTGTTCGGATCGTTGTTCGCGCCGTGATCGCGCAGGTAGGTGTAGAAACCGGTCAGGTCCTTGCCGTTAAACAGGGCGATGGGCTCGGTCACCTCGCGGATCTCCGCCCGCACCAAGGGGCAGGTCAGGGCCAGGCCAGCGACCAGACCGGCCCGTACCATGGAAGTGTAATGCATGTTCAATGAATCCTCAGCGTTCGCGCCGCCCTCCACGGGCGGCAACAGCCCTTGATTATGCGCAGTTCCGGCCGGAGGGGCAAGTCTTTTCGGCAGGTGATGATACTGAGAAATCGGCCACCACCCCGGCCAGTGCCGGGAAGAAAAGTAACGCCGGTTGTGCTAAGATGGGCGACCCGATAAGCCCCCGGTGCCCCACGGGCGCTGCCGCCAATAAACCAGGGAATGGATTTATGACCAGAAGTACAGCTATTGCCGCCTTCGGCCTTGTGTTGCTCTCCGCCACCGCGCACGCAGAGTCTCCCACTGGACTCGAATCCATCACGGTGCCCGAAGGGTTCACGGTGGAGCTCGCAGCCACGCCGGGCCTGTCATCCTATCCCATGTTCATGGAATTCGACGAGGCGGGCAATCTCTATACGGCGGAATCGACCGGCAGCGACATGAAGGCCGCCGCCATGATCGCCAATCCTTCGTTCATGATCCTGCGGCTCTCGGACACCGACAAAGACGGCATCTACGATTCCAAAAGTGTCTTCGCCGACAAGCTGACCTTTCCCATGGGCGTGCTCTGCCACCGGGGCTCCGTCTATGTCTCCGCGCCGCCGGATCTCGTGCGGTTGAAGGATACCGATCAGGATGGCGTGGCCGACGAACGCGAAGTGATTCTCACCGGCTGGAACATGCGCAATTCCGCAAGCCTTCACGGGCCCTTCCTCGGCCCAGATGGCTGGCTTTACCTCACCCACGGCCGCCACGGCTATGACATCACCACGAAAGAAGGCGAACGTCTTCAGGGCGAAGCCTCCCGCATCTGGCGCTGCCTCCCCGACGGCACCCAGCTCGAGCGCATGGCGGGCGGCGCCTTCGACAACCCCGTGGAAATCATTTTCACCCCCGCGGGCGAGACCATCGGCACCATGACCTATTTCCGCGATCCCGCCCAGGGCCAGCGCGACGCGCTCATGCACTGGGTGGAAGGCGGGGTCTTCCCCAAGCCCGGCGAGAGCATGAAGGAATTCATCCGCACCGGCCCCCTCCTCCCCACCATGACCAAGTTCGCGCGCATTGCGCCCGCGGGGCTTGTACGCTTTGAAGGCGCTGTGTGGGGTGAGGAATACACCAACAATCTTTTCAGCGCTCAGTTCAACCCCCACCGCGTGCAGCGCCACAAGCTCTTCCGCGACGGCGCGACCTACCGCACCGAAGACAGCGACTTCCTCACGTCGTCTCATCCCGACTTTCACCCGACCGACGTGATGCAGGATGCCGACGGCAGCCTCCTCGTCTGCGACACCGGCGGCTGGTATGTGGACGCCTGTCCCGTGTCCCGTATTTCCAAGCCCGAGATCGTGGGCGGCATCTACCGCGTGCGCAAGTCCGACGCCGCTCCCGTGGCCGATGCCTGGGGCCGCGAACTGGACCTCGTCAGCAAATCCGCCGAAGCCCTCGCCCCGCTGCTCGGCGATCCCCGCCCCCAGGTGCGCCGCCAGGTCTTCAGCCAGATGGTCCAGCGCGGCGACAAGGCCGTCGAGCCTCTCGGCAGGGTCCTCGCCGAAAGCCCCGACGTGACCGCGCGCCTCCAGGCGCTCTGGATCCTCGGCCAGATCGGCGGCGACGACGCGGGCTACCCCATCCGCAACGCCCTCCGCGACGCGAGCCCCGATGTCCGCGTTGCCGCAGCGCGAATCTGCGGCCTGGAGGGCAACCATCTTTCCATCCCCCTGCTGGGGTCCTTGCTCTTCGATCCCGAGCCCCCCGTACGGCGCCAGGCGGCCTCCAGTCTCGGCCGCATGAAGGCCGTGGAAGCGGGCTACATGACCTACATGGCCGCCGGCAATGCCGTGGACGCCTTCGAAGCCCACGCCCTGACCTATGCCGCGATCCAGATGGGCATGGAGAAGGTGGCCCACTTCGCCTTGAAGCACACCAACCCCGCCATCCGCCGCACGGCGGCCATCAGCCTCGACCAGATGGGCGAAGACCTCATCACCGTTGAAGACGTGCTGCCCCTCTTGACGTCCACCGATGATTCCCTCCGCGAGACGGGGCTCTTCATCGCCTCGCGCCACGCCGAGTGGTCGGAGACGCTTCTCGCTCACATGACCGGCGTGCTGAAGAGCGAAACCTTTGACCCCGCCAATGCCGCCGGCCTCAAATCCATCCTCCTGACCTATGCCACCGCCGGGCCCGCCCAGGAGCAGATCGCGGCGCTCCTTCAGGACGCCGCTCTGGATACACCCCGCAAGCTTTTTCTTCTCGGCGTCGTGGAAGGGGCCGCGCTCGACAAACTGCCGGATACCTGGATCGCCGTGCTGGGCACGCTCATTGCCAATGGCCCGGAAGAATTGCGCTGGCCCGCCGTCAGCCTCGTACAGAGTCGCAACCTCGCGGAACACGACACTATCCTCGCGCAGCAGGCGGCCGACGCCGCGCTGCCCCTTGGCTATCGCCTCCACACCCTCAGCACGATCGCGGGCCGCATGCCCGATCTCGATGCGGCTTCGACCGATTTGATCCTGGGCGTGTTGAAGGACCGCGAGGGCGACCCCGCCCTGCGCCAGTCCGCAGGGCGCATCCTGGCCGCCGCCCCCCTGAATGATACGCAGCTCATGACCATCGCCAACGATATCTTGAAAGATGCCGACGTGCTCACCGTGCCGAACCTGCTCAAGGCTTTCAACGGTAAGCAGGACCCCGCCGTGGGCCAGGCCCTCGTGGCGAGTCTGGGCAGCCCGAGCTTCCCGGCCCACATGCGCACCCCCGCAATCCTGGAGCCGGTGCTCGCCGCCTTCCCCGAGGATGTCCGCGCCGCCGCCGAGCCGCTCCTGGCCCAGCAGAAGGCGGAAGAAGAGGCCCGCGTGGCCAAGCTTCTCGATCTCGAACCCCTGGCCATGTCGGGCGATGTAGGCCGAGGTCGCCGCATTTTCTTCGGCGAGAAGGCCGCCTGCTACACCTGCCACGCCATCGGCGATGAAGGCGGCCACCTCGGACCCGACCTGACGACCGTCGGCGTGGTCCGCACGTCCCACGACATCCTGGAGTCGGTGCTCTTCCCCAATGCGAGCCTGGTGCAGGACTACGAAACCTACACCGTGGAGACGGACTGGCAGACTTACGACGGCATCATCGCCCGCCAGGACAACGACAGCATCACCCTCAAGACGGGCGTGGGCGAGGAAGTGCGCATCAATCGCAGCGACATCGCCTCGATGACCACTTCCCCCATCTCGAAGATGCCCGAAGGACTGGACCTGGCCATCTCGCGGGAAGAGCTGATTGACTTGATCACCTTCCTGAAATCACTGAACAACGACGACTGGCTCGTGCCTGTGGCACGAAACTGAAAGAATGGGTCTTATGGGTCGTATAGGTCGTATGGGTCTTATATCACCCGACCCATAAGACCCATAAATCCCCTCACCCCTTCCGCATCACCGCATACTGAAAGAGTCCCCAGCCCGGCTCGCCACCGAGATTGTCCACCCAGCGCACCAGCCTGTCGGGCCCTGCGGGAAAAGCCAGACACTTGCGGTGCTCCACCAGCGTGAAGCCCTCCCCCGTCATCGCGGCGAGTCCCCCAAAGGTCACGAATCGATGGGGTCCCTCGGGCAGCTTCAGCTTGAAGCGCTCCAGCAGATCGAGCAGCCACTCGGCGTCACCATTGGGCGTGATGGCAAGAAACTTTCCGCCGGGGGACAGCACCCGCGCCGCCTCCGCCACCAGGGTCGCGGGTTCGGGCGCATGCTCCAGCACATTCACGCAGAAGACCCCGTCGAAGGCGCCATCGCGAAAAGGAAGCATTTGGCCGTCGGCCACGACCCGGGGCCGCTCGGGGGCGGCACGGCGCGCCGCCAGCATGGGCAGGGACAGATCGCAGGCCACCCCCAGCGCGGGGGACAACACCCCCAGCGTCGGACTCGACCCCGCGCCAATTTCGAGTACGCGGCTGCATCCGCCGAGGCCGCGCACAATCAGCCCCTCATAGAAGTGCTTGCAGGCGCGATTGGCTTTGTCATCATAGGTTTCGGCCAGCGCCGCGTAATGCGCGCGCACATCCTCCGCGCGGTGCCTGGTCGTCATCAATCCTCGATGTGGAGTGCGCACTCGTTGGCCAGGCGGATGTGCCCGGCCTGCGTGCGATCTTCGGGATAGAGAAAGGTGGAATCCAGCAGTCGCAGCCCCTGGAGGGGCGCGATGTGATCCGGCAGCACATTGAGAAAATTCGTGGGGCAGACCGCCTGGGCGTAGGGAGTGCGGGCCACATGGCTACCCAACCGATCCTCATCGACCAGCGCCGGATTCATGAGCTTCAATGCCGCCCATGATTGCTCCACCACGTCCTCGTCCGGCATTACGAAGGTGGGGTGGCTGGTGGCCACGTAGTAGGGCACGTAAACGATGCTGTGGGCGTGCTCCGGCATGGGATTCATGTTGGTGTATTCGATAATGCCGTTGAAGGGGATACGCGGATCGTGCACGTTGTACCAGAAGTGGGGCGAAACCTGACGTCGCAGTTTGAAGCACGCGCAGACCACACCGATGTAGTCGATGCGCGATGTTTCGGCCGCGTATTCTTCCCAACCCGCGGGCAGCAGCTTCGCCAGCACCGAAAGGGGTACGGTGGATACGACGCGATCACAATCCACCGCAGGGTGGCCCTCAAAGGAAAGTCCGGTCACCCGGCCCTCCTTTGCCAGAATGCGCTTCACGGGCTGTCCCGGATGGATGCGCACGCCCAACTCAGACAGACGCCCGTGGAGCGTGTCCAGCAGCAACTTCGTGCCGCCATTCAGGTAGCCCAGCTTACCCCGCGATTTTGCCACGCGATGAACACGGTGCCAGATCCACGCCGCTGAAACCTTGTCGTGGAAATCGCCGAATTTCATCTCCAGCAGGGGCTTCCAGATCACGTTGTAGGTGGCCTCCCCCAGTTGTTCGATCAGCCAGGGCTTGGCGGCCACGGCATCGAGCGCGCGCCAGTCCTTTCGCTTGCGCGCATCCAGCGCAAAGAGTCCCAGGCGAATACGGTCGCGAAAGGAGATTCCGGGGAAGGTCATCAGATCGAGGGGAGTGCAGAAGCTGTAGGACGTGCCGTTGTAGTAAAAGCCCGTGGTGGTGTCTTCAAAGCGCAACTGGTCCGCAATCTCAAGCTCCTGACAGAGCCTGAAATAGCCAATATCTGAGGTGCATAGAAAATGATAGAAGTGCTCTATCTCGAATCCGCCAAAGTCGAAGGTGGCGATGAGCCCGCCGATCTCCTTCTCGCGCTGATATACGTCCACCTCATGGCCAGCCTTTGCCAGGGCCAGTGCCGTGCTCAATCCGGAAATCCCGGCGCCTATGATGCCTACCCGCATGCGTTACGTCCTGCTTTCTACGTCATTCCCCAATTCAACGGCCCACAGCATACAGCGCGTAGCTTTCGTCGGCAAGTATTTCGGTCAGTTGCAGCGGCAGATCGACCGGCGCCAGCACAAAGGTGAATTCATAGCGATCGGAAAGTTCATACCACGTTGCCTGATCCCGTTCCCGCCACAGCGTCTGCCAGGGCGTGGTTGGCTCCTGGCGCATTCCGGGCTCGGGCAGGTGGAAGCTTATGCCGTAGATATCCCGATACATGGATTCAATCGAAGGACCAATCGCAGGCACGTAGCTTATAAGCGACGGCGTGGCCACATCCGCAAGCACAGGATAGTTGGTCGTGGCCTGAAGGAGGAGATTATCCGGCGGCGCGAGGAGAACAATGCTGCTCTGGGAAAAAAGATGAGACTCCATCTTGTTCTGGAGGGGGGACACGGGCAAATGCTGCCGGTGGCTCGCCTGGTGAATCAGGAGCAGGGCACAGCCCGCCGCGATCAGCGGGACCGGAAGCCTGAACCTGGTGCTCCTCGCCGCCTGCTTCCAGATTGCCCATCGGCCGCTTCGATATAACGTCGGGAAACCTGGAATCGACTCGAATTTCCGATCCAGCGCGAAGGCCATGAAGATTCCCGCCACCACGCAGGCCGCACCGAAGCGGTGATACATGGCCAGGGGCATGATCGGTACCGCCGCGAGGGCGATGGCCCTCCAGCGCGAACCGCGACCAAGCGCAACCACCACGATCGCAAAAAGGGCCGCTCCGTACAGCACGAAGGGAACGCACTCGCCGCCGGCCAGATAACGGCGATGGAAGGTCTCCCCCACCACCCACGGCCACAGCGGTTGCAACATTCCGAAGATTGCCGCACCGGCGAGCAGGCGCCAGCCCCGCTCCGGCCAGCGGGTGAGGATCAGGGCAACCGTCAGGGCAAGAGCGACGGCGGGCACGTGGTTAATCATCCGGTACGGCATCCACGCGATCAACAGGAAAGGGATATCCGGACCAAGCACCGCATGAACCGCCATGGTGCCCCATACGAGCAGTCCGATGATGCTCGTGTAGAGCGCGAGGCCAAGCCCGGTGCGACGCAGTCTATTCTCCCCTCCCCAGATTGCGAGAAGCCAGGCCAGCAGGATCGTCCCGGCGAGAATGACGTGGCCGTTGCCCGGCGGAAAGCGACGGTGGGGATCGTGGAGCGCGGTGTAGCCCCGCCAGACCGCTTCCGTGTCGCCGCCCGCCGAAAAAGGACCAGACACGGGCATGGGCAGGGTGAACTGGCGGTGGATAACCCAGAACAGCAGCGTCAGGCCGAGGCCGAGAAAGAACATGCCCACCCAGCGCACCGCGCGGGGCGTGGCCTCTTTCCCCCGAACCACCAGCGCGTGTATGCCGAAGATGGCCACCGTCGCGGCGAGGGGCGGCCACTGGCCCACGTGAATACAGGGGATAAGTCCCAGAAGGAAAAAAGCCCTTCGAAAGCGCCCCGCCACCAGCGCCGCCAGGGCCAGCAGCACCACGCCCCCGCCGATGTGACCATTGGAGTAGGTCTCCGGCCATACCATGGTCGGGTAGCTCCCGTCGAACTCCAGCAGGACCCCCTGCATCATCAGGAGCGCCGCGAGGAGGCCGGCCACGACCGACCGGGTCAGCGTGGCGGTTAGGGCGTAGACCGGGAGTATGCTTGCCAGCAGAAACAGGACATTGCGGAGTCCGCAAACCAGCGCCGGACCGGCACCCAGATAGAGCATCGCGGTAGAAAGGTAGGTCTGGAGGCTGAAGGTATTGCGCACATAGAGCGCCAGCGGATGCCCTTCGGGATAGACCACCTGCCCCGTCAAGATCTGCGCATGCTCCCAGGTCTCGTCCCACCGCACGCCCCGCACCGCCACGGCCACCACCGCAAAGAGCACACAGGCCCCCGCACCGCGCCAGTACGCGGGCTGATCGTTCAACCTACCCTTGTTCGATTCAGCGGCCACAAAGCTATCCTTCCGCCGCTGAGTATAGTGGGCCTCCAGCGCGGAATGGTAATCCTGAATGGCCG
>JBIJDL010000290.1:0-8074 GCA_044344195.1 Candidatus Hydrogenedentales bacterium | reverse complement strand
ATGCCGATCTATGAACCCGTAGTAGGCGCACTCCTGCTTGGCATGGAGTTGGACTGTACCCTGACCGACGGCTGTTACGAGCAACTGTCCGCCTCCCTCGAGGGGTCCGAGCTCAAGTACGGCGTACGATTTAAATCGGAGTAGCAACATGAACAAACGCAATGCACTCATTTTCGCTATTTGGGGACTTCTGGCCTGCGCGCCCATCCTGGCCCTGACCGGGTGCGGCGGGAGCGACTACGAGTCCGAAGAGAAGTTCATCGAATCCCTGCATAAGGAAGGTGCGCCCAAGGGCGAGGCGGACGGGACGATGCCCCCCGTTGGCGAGCCCATGCAGGTTTCCATCATCCGCCTTGAGACGAACGACCTCGACCTGGGCACGATCAAGAACGACCAGATTCATCACCACAAGCTGAAGGTGTTCAACGACGGAAAGATGCCGCTGAAGATTACCAAGATAGATACGACCTGCGCCTGTACCATGGGCAATATCCCCCCCGAGCGCTCAACAATCCAGCCGGGCGACGAATCTTGGATCGACGTGACCCTTGACCCCAACCGAGTTCCCGGTTTCACCTCACACAAAACGTTGACGATCACATCGACCGATCCCGCGCAGCCTCAAGTCTCCGTTGATGTCCGCGCCAAGGTCGAACCCGAGTATTTCATAGAGAAAGAAGAGCTGGAGCTCGGCGAATTGAACAAAGGCGATATCGTGGAGCGCCGCGTTCGCTTCCGGCAACTCCAGGAGCTTCCGGCCAATGTTACCGGCGTGGAAGTGCTCACCGTCGGCCCGCGTGCCCCCCGGATTCCCGGCATGACGGCACGGATAGAGGCCATTCCCGAGGCCCAGTGGCAGACGCCGGGCAAGTGGGAGTGTGACATCGTGATTACTACCGGCCCCGAAATTTCCAGCGGCATATTCGAGCGCAATGTCGTGCTCCTCACGGACGTGAAGCGCCTCCCGCGACACCGCATCCACGTTACCGGTACCGCGAAGGCCCCCTACACCCCCGCCCCGGTTTATCCCGAGCGGGCCATGCTCCGACCGGGCGATGGCGGAAACTACACTGCCCGCGCCACCTTCGTCTCCACAGGCGCCCTGAGCCTTACCATCGCCGCCACGAGTAATCCTGTTATCGCGGCTACCGTGGTGCCCGGGAGCACCCCCAACGAGTTTCATGTCGATATGCAGGTCCCCGCGGCCGAGGTTCAGAGCAAGCCCTTTGACGAGACCGTGAGCGTTCAAGTCACCGCCGAAGGCAAGACCTATACCGAGATTGTGGGCATCCGCAATCTGACCAACGAAGAATCCGGCGAGGGGAACCACGCCCATTGACGAACGCTGGCGTACCCACGGCAGACCAGAAGTTGAGACGCCAGGAAGGAAGTGCATTGCATGGGAATGAGTGAAGATCAGCTTCGAAAATTGGCCGCACAGCACGGCCAGGATCACGTGTTTCGATTCTGGGATGAATTGGACGCCGGGGCTCGCGAAGCCCTGCTCTCGGATCTGTCTCAAGTCGACTTCCCGCTGATGGACCGGCTGGCGGCGGAGTGGATCAAGTCGACCCCCACCGTTGCAGCCTTCGAACGTATTGACCCCGTGCCCGTGATCCCCATCGTTGATCCCGAGCGCCCCGACGCGAAAGCCGCGTTGGCCCTGGGCGAAGCGGCACTGCGCGCGGGTCGTATCGGCCTATTTCTCGTCGCCGGCGGGCAGGGCACGCGCCTCGGCTTTGACGGCCCCAAGGGTTCCTATCCCATCGGCGGGCTCACCGGCAAGTCCCTCTTCCAGTATCACGCTGAAAAAATACTGAATCTCCAGCGGCGCTATGGCTGCACACTCCCATGGTACATCATGGTGAGCAACACCAACGACGCAGCGACGAAGGCCTATTTCGAAGAGCACGCCTACTTCGGCCTCGCGCCCGCCGATGTCATCTTTATCACCCAGCACATGGTCCCCTGCATGGATGGCGAAGGCAAGTTCATGCTGGAAGAGAAGGGCCGCCTGGCCATGAACCCCAACGGCCACGGCGGCTGCATCCAGGCCATGGTGGAGCATCACGTGCTGGACGACGCCCGTAAGCGCGGCATCGACACCCTGTGTTATTTCCAGGTGGACAACTGGGCCGTCAAAGTCGCCGACCCCTATTTCATCGGCTATCACCTCCAGGCCCAGGCTGAGATTTCCAGCAAGAACCACCGGAAGCATGAACCCCGCGAGGCGGTCGGCGTGCACTGCCTCTGCGACGGTGTGTACCAGGTCATCGAGTATAGTGAACTGGATATCTATCCCCAGTTGCTCGAAACCGACGCCGATGGCAAAGTCATCTACTACGCGGGCAATCCGGCGATCCACATCCTCTCCGTGGACTTCGTCCAGCGCGTCTACGACAATTTCGACCAGTTCCCCTGGCACCTGGCCCACAAGAAGATTCCCTATATAAGCGCTGATGGGGAACAGGTAAGCCCGGACAAACCCAACGGCTACAAGTTCGAGACCTTCGTGTTCGACGCCCTCCGCATGGCGAGCCATCCCCCCGTGGCCCTCGAGATTGACCCGCCGGGAGAATACACCCCCACCAAGCAGTTCGACGGCGAAAACTCCGTCGTGGCCGCGCGGGAAAGCATGACCAACTTCTGGGCGAAATGGCTCGACGCCGCGGGCCAACCTGTTCCGCGAAAGGCCGATGGCACTTCCGCCATCGCCATCGAGATCAGCCCGCTCTTCGCGCTCACGTGCGACGAGTTCGTCGAAAAGAGCGCCGGGAAGACCTGGCCTGTCGATGCCGATCTGGTCATCGACGCCGAAGGCAACGTCGGCGCATAAAAAAGATCGCGATTCTTGAAAAAAAGTTCGCTTGAGGCTTGAATCGGCCCCAAATATTTGGTATATTAAGCTTCCCTTCGGGGGGAGCGGAAACGCTCTTATGCAGCGGAGGCGTAGTTCAGTTGGTTAGAACGCCGGCCTGTCACGCCGGAGGTCACGAGTTCAAGTCTCGCCGTCTCCGCCATTAAATATCACGCCAGTGACTCTCGAGTCGCTGGCGTTTTTTTGTGCCCTTTTTACGCGTGTGTGTCCGGGCGAATTTGCTCAGCCTGGCGCAGTCTGGTATGGTTGCCTATGCTCGGGACGCATGCCGCGCCCGGAGCCCACTTCCCACGACCTTGCCGCACGCTTGGCGAGCGTCCTGAAGCGGGCCAAAACCGTATCAGGTGAAATTACATTGCTGTCGCCGGCTCGGGATTTGCAGCAAACCCGACCGGGTTAGAGGAGCCCCCATGAAAGCATCGGACCTGCTGGTAAAGGCCCTGGAAGCCGAGGGTGTCAAGTACATCTTCGGCATCCCCGGCGAAGAAAATCTGGATCTGCTCGATTCCATTCGACAGTCCAGCATAGAACTGATATTGACCCGACACGAGCAGGCCGCCGGCTTCATGGCCGCCACCTACGGCCGCCTCACCGGCCATGCGGGCGTCTGCCTCAGCACGCTCGGACCCGGCGCGACCAACCTCGTCACCTCCGCGGCCTATGCCCAGCTCGGCGCCATGCCCATGGTCATGATCACCGGGCAGAAGCCCGTTAAGAAGAGCAAGCAGGGCCAGTTCCAGATAATCGACGCAGTCGACATGATGCGCCCCATCACCAAGTACACCAAGCAGCTCGTCAGTGCAAACAACATCCCCGCGCGCATCCGCGAAGCCTTCCGCATCGCCGAGGAGGAGCGCCCCGGCGCCTCCCACCTTGAGCTGCCGGAAGACGTCGCCGCCGAGGAGACCGATTCCCCTTTGATCCCCGCCAGCCGCACCCGCCGGCCCATCGCCGAGATCAAGGCCATCCGCGCTGCGGTGAATATGATCGAGGACGCGAAACACCCCCTCCTTCTCATCGGCGCGGGTGCCAACCGCAAGCTGACCTCCAAGATGCTGGGCGAGTTTATCGACAAGACCGGCATCCCCTTCTTCAGCACCCAGATGGGAAAGGGCGTGGTCGACGAGCATCACGATCTCTTCATCGGCAACTCCGCCCTCTCCGCAAACGACTTCGTTCACCGCGCCATTGATGCGGCCGACCTGATTATCAACGTGGGCCACGACGTCGTGGAAAAGCCCCCCTTCTTCATGGGCCGCGAAGACCTGAAAGTGATCCACATCAACTTCATCTCCGCGAAAGTGGACCCCGTCTACTTCCCGCAGCTCGAAGTCGTGGGCGATATCGCCAACAGCATCTGGCGCATCAAGGAAAAGCTGGAGATCCAGGAGTCCTGGGACTTCAAGCGCTTCAAGGTCGTGAAGGAACACATCGAGAAGAGTATCCTCGAAGGCGCCGACGACCCCCGTTTCCCCATGTATCCCCAGCGCCTCGTGGCCGATATTCGGAAGATCATGCCAAAGGACGGCATCATCGCGCTGGACAACGGCGTCTACAAACTCTGGTTCGCCCGGAACTACAAAGCCTTCCACCCCAACACCGTCCTGCTGGACAACGCCCTCGCGTCCATGGGTGCCGGCCTGCCCTCGGCAATGACCGCCCGACTGGTCTTTCCCGATCGCAAGGTGCTCTCCATCTGTGGCGACGGCGGCTTCATGATGAACTCCCAGGAAATGGAGACAGTCGTCCGACTCAAGCTCGACCTCGTCATCATTATCCTGCGCGACGACGCCTTCGGCATGATCAAGTGGAAGCAGTCCAATATGAACTTCCCGAGCTACGGACTGGACTACGGCAATCCCGACTTCGTGAAGTATGCCGAGGCCTACGGCGCCTTCGGGCACCGCGTGAACGCCGCCGACGAACTCGTGCCCTTGCTCGAACAGTGCCTCAACAGTACCGGCGTCCACCTCATCGACGTGCCCGTGGACTACTCCGACAACGATCGGATCCTCAACCACGAGTTCAAGGCCAAGAGCCTGCTGATCTAGTGCCTGATGCAATAGAGAGTTAACGACGCGGGCTGATGCAAATCAGCCCGCGTTTTTCATAGGGACAGCGTCGCCCCACAACTCAACCAGTCAAGTAACACCAAACGCCTCCAGCGCCGTTTTGACCGAACGAGATTCTCAGCAACCGGCGAGGCTGTCCTGTCGTGGCCCGCGCGCACTCGGCGCATTGAGAAGGCCCGCATTTAGGGGCAGTGTCGCGGGTAAGTATTGGTGTATCCAATGGCTTTTTTCACAGGCACCCGTCCACTCCGTCCACCAAGTCCACCCTGTCCACTTCGTCCATTCGCCGCGCATTCACGCCACCGTCGCTCCGCGCCAATCCAAGCCCCGATCATCCAAAATCTACATTTGTAAAATCACGCTTGACAAATTTACAAATGTAAACCATAATGCCCCATGCTCAACCCAAGGAGACACCCATGGCACCCCTCATATCGGAAGCGGAAGCACAAGTCTTACAAACACTGGTGGAGATGGAGGAAGCAACCGCGCGGGAACTATTCGCGGCGCTCGCGGAATCCACCGGCTGGGCGAAGCCCACGGTGGTAACATTTCTGCGGCGGCTGGAAGCCAAGGGGCTGGTGTCGCACAGCAAGGAGAAGGGGCAAAGGTCCTTTCACTACCGCCCCAACAAGCGCGGCCACTCCGCAGGGCCCGAGCAAGTGAGAAACGTCGTGGATCGTGTATTCGGCGGCAACCCCATCCCGCTCATGTCCATGTTTATCGAAGATCAGACCCTGAGCGCGGAGCAGATCGCGGCATTGCGCCAGTTGCTGGATGAACAGGAACAGCGAACGGGAGGCAAATAATGAGCGGCACAGTGGAAGCGCTAAACCGGGCTGCGGCGACATGGTGGGAATGGACGGTGGCCTCCACGGGGCAGGGGGCCTTGCTGCTTCTTCTGGTCCTGGCGATCCTCACCGCGGGCAGGTCCCTGCGGCCAGGTCTTCGCTACGGCCTACTGCTGGTGGTCCTGTTGAAGTTCGCCGTCCCCCCGGTCTTCGGCGTGGCCTACGGATTTTCGGACCTGCTCGCACACGCCTTCACCAACGAGTCCGCGCCTCTGGTGAATTCGGACCTTCGCGTGACCGTGGAAGCATCCCCAGCGCCGTCTATACCTTCCTCAACAGTCCCGGTTGCGACCTTTGTGCCGCAAGTGCCCGTCCTTTCCACGAAGGCATGGCTGTTGCTCCTGGAGGCTGCAGGGGGCGCCGTAATCGTCTTTTTGATCGCGCGTCAATGTCTCGTAGCGAGAACGCTGATATGGAACGGCGCGGTAGCCGAGGAGACGCTCCAGGATCGCTTCCACGCAATGGCCCGCTCCTTAAAACTCCGGCGCACGCCAAGGCTCCGCCTGAGCGAAGCAGCGGGTGCCCCACAGTCGGGCGGCATACTCCGTCCATTCGTCATCCTGCCCGCCTGGGCCGCCACAATGCCCGAAGACGAACTCGATATTCTCCTCGCCCACGAACTCGCCCATGTGCGCCGCATGGACGCCCTGGTGAACGGCTTTCAAGCCGCAGCCCAGGCCCTGCTCTGGTGGAACCCCGCCGTCTGGTGGCTCAACCGCCGCATCCGCGAAGAGCGCGAGTTTTGCTGCGACGATCTGGTGCTATCGCGCGGCATCGCCACCGGCGCGGCCTATTCGCGCACGCTTGTGAACGTCGCTGAGCGCGTGTCACTGCCCCAGTCAAGCTGGGCCATGGCGGGCATGGCCGACAACTTCGGCGCGATAGACAGGCGCGTGCGCCGCGCGCTGGAGGGCGGGCAGGCGCAGAGGGGGTGGGGGCGCTATGGCGCGCTCGCGGTGTTGATGCTGGTGGCAGGGTGGGCGCTGCCCGGCGCGACGGACGGGGCGGAGAAGGCGTTCGACGCGCCCCGGGCGGCGAAGGTGGAAGAAGATTTCCGTATTCGCAATCTCACGGCGGAGAAGTCGGAATTAAACAAGGATGGTGCGTTGACGCGTTCGGGGAATCTGGCCTTTCGCGTCGACTCGGCGACCTCTGGCGCTGCGGGTCTTGAGGTGTCCGTGGCGGGAGAATTGGTGTACTCAAATCGGGATGAGTCGGCAAAGTGCATTGCGGTGGGCGAGGTGTGCGCGACATACCGGGATATGAACATCATGGCGAGGCGCATGGCGTTCGATGAGGTTGGCGTGGTTGAATTCTTCGATCTCACGATGAACGGCCCCGGCTTCCTCCCGAATCTGGATGCCACGCGGGCCGTGCTGGACCTGCGGGATGGGACATACAAATTAGACCAGCAGGGCAGAAATATTCCGGGACCTGAACTCAATTTCAATCTGTCGGGTAGCGTTCAAATCTTGACGATGGTTCTTGAGCTAAGTGTCGGCGCCGATGTGCTGCCACGCCATGAAAAGAGGCTTGAGGACCTGAATGGGGTATTGTTAGGCGAAGGGTGGGCGGAAGAATGGGATGAGTTCAGACGAGCGTGTCAGCAGGCTATTGAGGCCGGTCACGCCAGGTTGCTTGCCAATCCGAACGTACAATCAGTGCATGAACCAATGAACCTTTCGATACGAGAAGAGGTGCCTGGCACGAAGACTCCGTCGGTGCCTGCGCAATTTCCTGGGTATTCGGTTCGAGCCACGCCCATGCCGGCCGACAAAGCAAAGAATGCCAGAAATGTTGGTATCGAGCTGGATATAGAACAGGGGTCGAACCGTACCCAGTTCAGCATTCCAATTCCAACGGCAGATCCAGTTAGCAACTGGCAGTACCACGTGACGAGCCGAGATGACGGAACGTTTGTGCTAATCGTGTTCAGGGTTTCTCGTCATCCAGATCCGTTCACTATTTTGTATTGAGAATCATAGCAGTGTCGCGGGATTTCAACTCGGGGCGTACATTGAGAGGATGGGGGTCACCTATCTTCAGGTGGGAGGGTTGGGACAAGTAGTGTTATTGTCCGCTCGCTACCAAGGACGACCGTGGTAACAAGTCAGGTCGGCAGTGCAGACGACTCTTCCGACAACGGTTCTCCATAGGTATAGCTTCCAATTCGCCCTCGTTCCCAGGCTCCGCCTGGGAATGCCGTCCCCGGAGCTCTGCTCCGAGGTGGGGGAAGGAAGCTGTTGTTCCGAACAGCGGGCTGCGTTGGTGCA
>JBIJDL010000026.1:0-25929 GCA_044344195.1 Candidatus Hydrogenedentales bacterium | reverse complement strand
CACACCGGTGACGGGATCGGCCACGATGTTGCCCCACTTGTTCAGGTGGATGCCTTCCGTGTGGCCGGTGAGCAGTGGATTCGCCTTAGAGCCCAGCGCCGGAATGATCATGTCGCAATCGATGGTGAACTCACTGTTCGGCACGGGCACAGGTTTGCGGCGGCCCGATGCGTCTGGCTCGCCCAGCGCCATCCGCATGCATTCCATGGCGCAAACTCGGCCTTCTTCGTCGCCCACAATGCGAACGGGGGCGGTGAGCAACTGGAAGAACACGCCCTCTTCCCGGGCGTGACGCACTTCTTCGGCGCGTGCAGGGATCTCGACCTCGGAGCGGCGGTAAATGATCGTTACGCGCTTCGCGCCCAGCCGCACGGCGACGCGTGCGGCATCCATCGCCACGTTACCGGCACCTACGACGGCAATGTGGTTGCCGACGGTGACCGGGGTCTGATACTCACCAAAGCGGTAAGCCTTCATGAGATTGACACGGGTGAGAAATTCATTGGCGCTATAGACGCCGACCAGATTTTCGCCGGGAACGCCGATGAACATAGGCGCGCCCGCGCCCACGGCGATGAAGACGGACTCGTAACCGCTCTCGAAGAGCCCCTCGATCGTCAGCACCTTGCCGATGACCATGTTGAGCTCAATATGCACGCCGAGGCTCTTGATATAGTTCACTTCCCGATCCACGATGGCCTTGGGCAGTCGGAATTCGGGTATGCCATAGCGGAGAACGCCGCCCGTGTCGTGGAAGGCCTCGTATATCGTGACCTCATAGCCCAGGCGCGCCAGATCGCCGGCACAGGTCAGGCCGCCCGGCCCGCACCCGATGACGGCCACTTTCTGGCCACGGGGGGTGACGTAGGGCACTTGGGGAGGAACATGCTCGGCTTCCCAATCCGCCACAAAGCGTTCCAGCGCCCCAATGGCCACAGGCTCCTTGCCGGTCTTCACCAGCACGCAGTGCTTCTCGCACTGGGTTTCCTGGGGGCACACCCGACCGCATACGGCGGGGAGATTGTTCTTGTCTTTCAGGATGCGGGCGGCCTCCGCGATGTCGCCCTTTTGAATCGAGCAGATAAAATCCCGGATGTTCACGCCGACAGGGCAACCGTCAATGCAGGTGGCCGACTCGCAGCAGCGGCAGCGCTGTGCTTCGGCCAGGGCCTGCTCCGGTGAAAAGGTCGGGGTGACCTCGTCGAAGCTGGTCCGCCGTTTCATCAATTCGGCCACGGTCTGCAGGACGAAGAGGGCCGAGGCCTCCTCGAAGTAGTTGGTGTTGTACTTGGGCTTTTCAGCCTCCAGCTCATCCACCATTTCCTGGATGCGCTGTTCGAAGCGGCAGGCGTGATTCTCTTCCCGATGCGGTGCCACCCCGGCATTCGCGTCGGCCTCCTGGGGCTTGTAGGTGCGCTGACGCTGGATCAACTCGTCAAAGTCCACCAGGGCACCGTCAAATTCAGGGCCGTCCACACAGGCATACCGCACCTGGCCGTTCACAGATACACGGCAGCCGCCGCACATGCCCGTGCCATCCACCATGATTGGATTCAGGCTCACAATGACCGGTACGCCGTGCTTCTTGCAGCAATCCGTGACTGCTTTCATGTGGGGCACTGGGCCGATAGCGATCACCTCGTCGATGTGCTCGCCGCCGGTGATCAGTTCATCCAATACCTGGGCCGCATAGCCTTTTCGTCCGAAGGAACCGTTGTCCGTGGTGTAGAAAACCTGCTCGCTGATCGCCTCCACTTTTTCCTGCCAGAACAGGATGGAGGCGTCGCGGGCGCCGAGAATGGAAATGACCCGATTTCCCGCCGCGTGGTGCGCTTTCATCTGGGGGAACATGGGCGCCAGACCGACGCCGCCGCAGACGCAGCAGATGGTCTTTCCCGGGCCGTGGATCACGGTGTTCTTGCCCAGCGGGCCGACCACATCGAGGTAGGCCTGGCCGGGCTGGAAAGCGCCGAGGGCCTTGGTCCCCTTTCCGATTTCCTGCATTACCAGCGTGATGCTGCCTCGGGCGGGGCTGGAATCGGCAATCGTAAGCGGAATGCGCTCACCGTACTCGTCGCCACGGACCAGAACAAAATTGCCGGGCCTGGCGGCATTGGCAATAAGCGGCGCACTGACCTCAACTTCCGTGAGGCCTTCGGACAGGCGGTGTGTTTCGATAATCGAGAACATGCGTTTGGGGAGCGAAGCGAAGTCCGCAATCAAGCTGGCTACGCGTCAGGTCCCCTCTCCTTTCGGTTGCTCGCCGCACATGATACTGGAATGTCGAGGGTCGTCGCATCTTATCGCCATAGAATTATCGCGCCATAGAAAGAGAACCGGGCCAGTGCGCCTTGCACTGGCCCGGTGAGAAATCAAGAAGTTGGGACAAGCCTATTCTGGTTATTTGGCTCCCAGACGCTTGCGTACCGCCAGGAGGCCGGCGCCCATTCCGAAGAGCACCATCGTGGCAGGTTCGGGAACGGGATTGAGCGGCGGGTCGGTGGGGGGCAGTTCATTCGGTGTGCCGATGAAGGCATCCGAATTGCCCGCCGTTCCGATGGACTGCACGTGCATGCCGAAGCGGAGTGTTCCATCCTGCATCGAGTCGGAGAGGGTCGTAAGATCGGTAAGAAGGGCGTACTGCAGTACCAGCGACTCGCCCTGGCCAATGCCATTCCTCGGGCTCGGGCTATTCGCGTAAACGCTCAGCGCGGTGTTGGCGTCGAAGCTGATGTTGCTGCCGCCGGGCATGTTCGCCGGTGATCCGCCACCTATCGTGAACTTCAGCACATTGTTCACTGCGGGAGAAACGATGACCGGGTTACCCAGAAGGGACTCCCCGCTGTCATCGAGGTAGATCTGGGCAATAACGGCGGAGATCGCGGAGCTGTTGGAAAAGGTCATCGTGACCGTCGAGCCGTCGGTCGTCATGGTCAGGCCGAAGTTCAGGTTGGCCAAGTCACCCGCGTTGGAGTTACCCGAGCCGACCACGCCAAAGTTGAAGGCGTTGTAAGCCGCGTTGAATTCGGCGACGGTAAGCGCCATCGCCGCGCCTGCGGGAACCATCACCGCAAGCAATCCCAAGCTGAATAACCGCACAAGTTTTTTCATCGTTGTCAGACCCTAAAGTTTTTGCCACACTGCTATGGCTACCATTAGTCCCATTCGTCAACCTCGAAAAGCCTTCGAGATGACAAACCACTAAAAGCACCCATCATGCCAAAAATTTGGCGGTAAGTTTTCAGTCAAGCCCGCTGCAGTCTCGGTCGACAGCTTTCTCTGCGATTGCGAAAATAAACGCAGTTTACCCCAGTAAAAGATGAATAGTTCGCGGTATTTTTGGAATAAAGCGAAATAATCACCACTCCGATATTGGCCCGCTCACCCAAGCGCAATTTCAGGTCACGCGCCCTCCAGACCCGCGAGGTGCTCTCGGTTGACTATTTCACCACCAGACCCGACCTTTATAACTCAAATTTGCGCACTTATTGTCGTAGTAATTGGTTGATTCACTTAAATTCGGTGAAACTAATTCTAAAATGACTACTACCTTGCGGGCGGGCGTGCACTTTTGACTGCCCGACACCCTTGCGACCGCCAAAACCCAAAACGGGCCCATGACATTGTCATGGACCTGGAAGCTACGATTGTTCCTTTGGCCCAACGGTTGGCTGGACGGAATCTCGTATTTATCGAATTAGAGTCGGAGAAAACCCGATCAAACCCAAGGATCCGTTTCAAAGCTGTCGATAGTATTCAAACTTGAAAATTAATTGACTGGAATCTTGACGAAATTGAGCCCCGCCAGCGCCAACAGTAACCCGTGCGTGAAGTCCCGCACTGCTGCCCTCTACTTGTCCGGCACACATCCTCGTTTCCCCGAAAAATGGAACGGGAGCGCTGGCAGACCAGCGCTCCCGCTCAATATCGTAACTCAACCCGGGATCATGCCCAGGTCATGGCACCCTTTTCCTGGAAGATGACGCACTGCTTCAGGAATTCCACGGCCTTGGTGAGGCCTTCCTGGCTGGACATGAAGCTGTCTTCGTGCTCGATGCTGATGGGGCCGTCGTAGCCCACCAGGCGCAGGGTGGAGAAGAAGTCCTTCCACCATTCGAGGCTGTGGCCGTAACCGCAGGTGCGGAAGACCCAGGAGCGGTTGGCTTCGTCGCCGTAGTGCTTGCAGTCGAGGACGCCGTTGATGGAGCCGTTGCGCGGGTCGACCTTGGAGTCCTTGGCGTGAACGTGGAAGATGGCATCGCCGCCGAGAGCCTTGACAGCCTCGATGGGCTCGATTCCCTGCCAGAAGAAATGGCTGGGGTCGAAGTTTGCGCCGAGGTTCTTGCCGCAGGCCTCGCGGATCTTGATCAGCGTCTCGGGGTTATAAACCACGAAACCGGGGTGGGCTTCAAAGGCCACGCGCACGCCGTTTTCCTTGGCAAAGGCGGCCTGCTTGGTCCAATAGGGGATCACGACCTCGTTCCACTGGTAGTCGAGGATTTCGAGATAGTCCGGCGGCCAGGCGCAGGTGACCCAGTTGGGCTGCTGCGCGGCGGGATCGGATCCGGGACAACCGGCGAAGTCGTTGATGGTCTTCACGCCCAGCAGGCCCGCCAGTTTGATGGTGTCGGTCTGCACCTGAGCGTTCTTTTCGGCGAAGGCCTTGTTCGGATGAAGGCAATTGCCGTGGCAGCTCAGGGCGCTGATTTCAAGCCCTTCGCCCGTGATGAGGGCCAGGAGTTCATCGCGCTTGGGCTTCGACGCCAGCAGTTCCTGCAGCGGGGCGTGGGGATCGCCGGGGTAATTGCCGGTGCCCAGCTCCACGGTGTTCAAGCCCAGCGGCCGGATGATCTCCAGCACTTCCTTCAGGGGCTTGTCGCCAAACATGGCGGTCAATAAACCGAGTTTCATTTGGTCTCTCCTTCGTTGTTTGTTACACGCCTTCGGGAAAGGCGATAATTGTTAATACATTTTTTTGCACGGATTAAGCTGGCGGAGACAACAGAGACGGCAGGCCGAGGGGTACCTGCTCTAGCACTGTCGAGCAACAAAATGAAACCACGGGTGCCACCCTCAAGCGGGGCGGCTACGCCGCAGGAGCTTGTGGGTGTTGTGACTGCGGCAGGCAAACCATATCTTGCGGGCTTTCGTCGGCGAATAAGTCAGCACACCCACAAACTCCCCCCGCTTCGCTCCTCCGTTTGAGGGTGGCACCCGACGTGGGCTTTTATACTCAGGGGCAGTGCCGACGTGCCAGTGCCATTCCGATCCGCATCCTTAAGAAGAACGTCCCCGCGCGGGTCCCGCGAGCTTTCCAGATTCAATTTTTTATCGAGCGGTGATCAAGATTGTCCCTGATAGCGTTCAGCAGCGCAATAGTCCCGTCGCCTTGCTCAACGAGACGCCGGCTTAAGGCAAGGGCTTCCTCCTCCCGCAGAGTGCGCTCTTTTGCGTCTTCGAGGACTTGGTCAAGAATTGCAAACGACTGCTTAACGCTATCCTCACTACCTTTTCTGCCGCGAATCGGAACCCAAAGTACCGCCACCAATATGGCAACGAACCCCATAGAAACCAGTATCTCAATCATGTTCGCCTCCCTTGTAGAACAGAGAATGGGTGCGGGGCGCGCCTCCGAAGGTTCACGCCCCGCACGAAAATCGCGAAGCCTTACTTCACACTCACCCATTTCTTGCTGGCGGCGGACTTCTCCACGGCATCGAGGACCTTCTGGCACTGAACGCCGTCCGCGAAGGTCGGGTAGTTGGCTTTCTTTTTATTCAGGCCGGAAATGAACTCGTACATTTCATGGGCGAAGAGGTGTTCGTAACCAATCGTGTGTCCCGGCGGCCACCACGCGTTCGCGTAGGGTTGACCGGTATCACAGGCCGAGACCCGGCGGAATCCCTGGAGCAGATCGGGATCGTTGCGATTGAAGTAATGGAAGTAATTCATATCTTCCTGGTTCCAGAGCACTGACCCCTTGCTGCCATAGATTTCGATACTGTTGAAGTTCCGGCGACCCGGCGCGAAGCGCGTGGCTTCGAAGGTGGCCAGGGTGTTTGCATTCTTGATTCGGCCCAAGAAGATAGCGGCATCGTCCACGTCGACGGTATCGTACTTTTTCGTTTTTGCGCTGCTCTTGGCGGCCCAGGCACCGGTATCACTATCGGCGACCACGCGTTTCTTGATGAAGGTTTCCATCGCGGAAGTGACTTCCGAGACATCGCCGACGAGGAATTGGCAGAGGTCCGTGATATGGGCGCCGATATCGCCAAGCGCACCGGAGCCGGTGTGTTTCTTCTTCAGGCGCCACACCATGGGGAAGTCGGGATCGACGATCCAGTCCTGCTGGTAGGCCGCGCGAAAATGGAAAATTTCGCCGAGCTCGTTCTTGTCGATCATATTCTTGATGCTCTGGATCGCGGGGGCGAAGCGATAGCTGAAACCGCACATGTGTTTCACGCCCGCGTCCTCCACGGCCTTCAGCATAGCTTTCGCTTCTTTCAGCGAGTTCGCCAGCGGCTTTTCACAGATGACATGTTTACCTGCTTTCGCCGCGGCGATGGCGATTTCCGGATGCAGAAAGTTGGGCGTGCAGATATCGATGATGTCGATATCGTCGCGTTCCAGCAGCGATTTCCAATTTGTGGAGGTCTCCTGCCAGCCCCATTTTTCCGCATTGGCGTCAAGCAGACTCTGTTCTTTGTCGCAAAGCACTTTCATGACAGGCTTCACCGGCGCGTCAAGAAACATGTCGACCTTGCGCCACGCGTTACTATGGGTTTTACCCATAAAACTCGCACCCACGACCGCTACATTCACTTCTTTCTTCTTAGCCATGATTCTCCTTTCGATAGGATGTTCTATGCTATCTAAGCCCGACATTTCTAAAGAATTTTCAGGCGTATCTCTTCCATCCCATAAGGTAGCGCTTTAGTAGCGAAATTGCAAGCACGCTACGTGTCCTTATTCGGACGCACAGCCCGATTACCTGTCCAACCAATACATCGCCACCGATTCAACGGCGCGATCACCTGCTACCCTGGCCGAGGTGAGTCCGGTGGGATAGCGCCCCCCTGGCGGAACGCGTTGCTGTGGGCCTTACCCACGAATTGCGTGCCAATACGGGCCACGATACGTTTTTTTCTTCGCCATGCCTGTTTCTCCTTCCAGTGAAATTTGCTGCGAGACACTGGGCTGTTTTATAGAACGAGAATCGGGGAAAGCCAAGAATTTTGATGAAGGATGAAGGCTGAAGGCTTTGGGCGTCGAACCATCGTGGATCAGTCTGATCTGACTGATTTGACCGATCTCTTCCCTTCAGCCTTCAGCCTTCAAACTTCATCCCTCAATCCGCTATCCTTTCCCCATGCCTAACTTCTACGATGCCGTGTACACCCTCGTGCGGGATATCCCGCCGGGCCGGGTTATGACCTATGGCCAGATCGCCACGATCCTGGGTGCGCCAAGGGCGGCCCGGGCGGTGGGCTATGCCCTGCGGGCGCTAGGTCCAGGCGTGGATGTGCCCTGGCAGCGGGTGATCAACAGCAAGGGGGGCGTGAGCGCCCGGGGCGACGTGGAGCGGCCCACGCTGCAGTACGAACTGCTGGAGGAGGAAGGCGTTCCCTTCGGCGCGGACGGCACGTGCGACCTCAATCAGCACCGCTGGGAGCCGGAGCGCCCCGAGGACTATCACTTCACGCCGGGCGAGGCTATGCCGTTTTAAAGGGACGGACACGCGCCCGTCTCTTCTCCGAGGGCTGCCCCGTTGAAACGTTCGGGTGCCTACACCTTGCAGTCGGACAGTGAACGCGCGTGCCTGTCCCCGTGGATGGGTAATGGGCCCACAGATTGTTCCACGTCTCGATTTCAGCATCCGCTGGGAGATGTCGTAGACGCGCCGGGGTGGGCCGCCGCTTTTATGTGGGCTTCGCTATACGGGGCAATCGAGAAAGGCGCGGCTGCTGCGATGCTTGGACTGAGTACCCTCGCGGCGGTAAAGTCCCTGCGTCACTCCGAGTCATACTGGAAGAGCCGTTTCTTGACGATGGTCTCATAGACCACCTCCGGCACAGTTTCCTTCCAATCGGATCGGCCCTGACGGATGGCCTTGAGGATATCGCGCGATTTGATGTGGAGAACTTCCTCAGTCGCTCCCTTGAGCGGAACGATACAGCCGTTTTCCACGAGGTGACGGAGCAGCAGGCGCACTTTATTGTCCACGCGGAGGTTTTCCAGGGTAATCATCTCGTCGTCGTCCCCGATCATGGGATAGACATAGAGACGAATATTACCCGAGAAGAGCTTGCCGAAGGCCTCCAGGATGCCGCCTTCGAGGTCGGTGTAGTACTTCTCGTTGAAGATATCTCTAATGTTGGGCACGCCGAGGACGATGCCGATCTTCCGCTTGGTGAACTCATTGAGGTAGCTGCGGAGCCGGAAGAAGCGGAGGTAGTTGGAAATCAGGACCGTGAAGCCCTGGGCACCGAGCATGTCCACACGCGCGAGGAAATCCTGGGTATCGATCTCGCCCTCGTTCATGAGGTTGGCCATGGTCAACTCGGCCAGAAGCACCGTGCGCCCCTCCTCGATCTCGTCTTCGGACAGGAACTGCTCCTTGCCGCAGCGGGCCATATCCATGTTCACATGAGTGATGGGCCGGAAGCTGCCGCGAAAGACGAGGCAGTGCTTTTTGTAGAGCGCGTCGGAGGGCTGGAGCACTTCGCCCTCGGGTGAAAACATAACCGCGTTGGTCATGCCCACCTTCACAAGGTGCAGGGCCATGAGGCGGTTATCGATATCGTCGAAGTAGGGGCCCTGGAAATGGACCGTGTTGATTTCGATCCGCCCCGGCTCGAGATTGTCCACGAGGGACTCGAGCAGCAGCTTGGGATCGCGAAAATGGTAGTAGGCGCCATAGAGGAGATTGACGCCGAGCACGCCCAGGGCGTACTGCTGCTGGCGATTGGCCCTGTCGAGCAAGCGCACATGGAGGATGATATCACTGGGTGGGGCCTGGGGGTAGAGCTGGAGACGGATGCCGACCCAGCCGTGGCACTGGCCCATAGTCTTGTAGCCGGCGGCCTTTACGGTGTCCGCGATGGCGAAAAAGCAGCGGTTCTTCGAGGAGCCATCCTGGATGCGTTCACCGAGCAGCGTGAACTCCTTGTCCAGCATCTTTTCGAGCCGGCTTCGACTCACGTAGCGACCGTGCTGCTCTTCGCCGTAGATCGCATCGCTGAACTGCATATCATAGGCCGACATGGTCTTGGCAAGCGTACCCGCTGCGCCGCCGGCCTGGAAGAAGAATCGCGCGATTTCCTGGCCCGCGCCGATCTCCGCGATGGTCCCGTACTTGTCGGGATCGAGGTTGATCTTCAGCGCCTTCTGCAGGGTGCTGTTGATCCCGTCCGTCAAGTCGGGACTCTTCTCCCCCGTTAATTTATTGAACCCGTGAGAAAGCTGATTCAGGATGGAAATATCTTCGGTGGGCATCGTCGCTCTTCCAATGAAATCAGCGCAAGGCTGCGCTGTGATTACCGTGAGTCCCCGACGAACTGGCTGCCTGTTGGCTGTGAATTATTATGCGCGATACCCCCCGCCTAAAACAACTCGGGCAGGGCGGATTGGGGCGCGTTGAGGCCGAAATGCCGGTAGGCGAGGGGGGTCGCCATGCGGCCCTGGGGCGTGCGCTTGAGGAAGCCCAACTGAATCAAAAAGGGCTCGTGGACCTCTTCGAGGGTTTGGCGCTCTTCGCCCACGGCCACGGCCAGCGACGAAAGTCCGACCGGCCCGCCGCTGAACTTTTCGATGGTCGTCATGAGAATGGCGCGGTCCATATCGTCGAGACCGAGTCGATCGATGCGCAGTAAAGCCAGCGAGGCATCGGCCATCTCCTGGGTGATCACGCCCACGCCCTTGACCTGAGCATAGTCGCGCACGCGGCGGAGCAGGCGATTGGCCACGCGGGCCGTGCCCCGGGACCGCGTGGCGATTTCCAGCGCGCCATCCTCATCGATAGGCACATCAAGGATCCGCGCGGCGCGCAAGACGATGTGCTTCAATTCGGCGGGTGAATAAAACTCGAAGCGGCAGGTGTCGCCAAAACGCGCGCGCAGTGGCGGCGTCAGCAGGCCCGAACGCGTGGTGGCCCCGATGAGCGTGAAGGGCTTGAGCCCGATTTTCATCGAGCGCGCCGTGGGCCCCTTCCCCAGCATGATGTCCACTTCGAAATCTTCCATCGCGGAGTAGAGCGTCTCTTCCACGGCGTGATTGAGGCGATGAATCTCGTCGATGAAGAGCACGTCGAAGGCTTCGAGGCTCGTGAGGATCGCGGAGAGGTCGGCCTGGCGTTCGATCACCGGCCCGGAACTTTGCTTGATGTCCACGCCCATTTCGTTGGCCAGGATCCGCGCGAGGGTCGTCTTGCCCAGCCCCGGCGGACCGCTGAGGAGCATGTGGTCCAAGGGCTCGTTGCGGCCCTTCGCCGCCGCGATGGCAATAGCGAGTTTATCCTTGATGGGCTCCTGGCCGGGGAAGTCCGCCAGTCGCTGCGGGCGGATCTGCTCCTCGGTCAGGCTTTCGTCGCCTTGAACGGCGGGATTGATGATGTCGTCGTGAGCCATACGCGATTATACCTTGGCCATGGACTGCAATGCGGCCCGGACCACTTCTTCGTCCTTCGCGTCGTCGCCCAGTTTTTTTCGCGCGGCCAGCGTCGCCTTCCGGGCTTCCTGGGGCGTGCAGCCGAGGGAAAGGAGGGCCTCGTAGGCGTCGTCGCCCTCGGGCTCGACGGAGACCGATTCCGGCTCGCCAATAATGGCGTTCAGATCGGGATTCTGTTTCAGCTTGGTCTTGATTTCGAGGATGATACGCTGCGCCATGGCCTTGCCCACGCCGGGGATCTTCGTGAAGGCCTTCACGTCGTTCTCCAGCACCGCCTGACCAAAGGCCTGCACGGAAAGCCCCGAGAGAACGCTCAGTGCTACTTTGGGGCCGACTTTGTTGATGGAAAGCAATGTGGTGAAGAGGGATTTATCTTCTTCCTTGAGGAATCCGAAGATCTGGAAGGCGTCCTCTCGGATGTGGCAATAGGTGAGCAGGGTCACTTCCTGGTGGATAGCCAGCTTGCGGTAGACACTGTCGGGCACGGAGATTTCATAGCCCGCACCGCCCACGTCGAGGGCGATGTGGCCGACGGTCTTGATGGCAACGGTGCCGCGAAGGAATGCGAACATGGGCGATGAACCTCGGTTGGTGGAAGTAAGAACTGGGGATACTATACTGAAAATAAAAGCAGACTTCCAGATCGATCACACCGCCGCAAATTTTGGGATCTACGCCGAATTGGGAAAAAGAGATTCTTGCCGCAAAAGAGCACAAAGAAGTGGTGTTTCTCTTTGCGCTCTTTGCGTTCTTTTGCGGCCAATCTTTCCCTACCAGGTTCGGCAAAAAAACACGAGCCGTGCCACGCGATTCGACAACGTCGATTCGTGTGCCTGGAGCGAGGCAAATCCTGGGCGAAGATGCAGATTCCGCACGAGCGGATTGATTTGGCCTCCGGCTTTTCAATTAAAGTAAGATAGACGAGGCTGAAAACGAGGAGAGCTGCCATGCATCGTTACATCGTCATTTCCCTATGCCTGATTACAACAATCTCAGGCCTTGCTGGGTGCTACCCGAACCGCAATTCGAGGTACTACCTCCAGACCCAGCAAATGCCCAACGGCACGGTTACGAGTGTCATGGACGCCAAGCACAAAACGCAGGTTCTGTATATCACCGAGCTCAGCCTGAATCCGCCCGCAATCACGGTACTTCCTCTATCGCGGCTGGATGTGAGTTCGGTTTCGGTAGGCCCCATAGGCCAGGATGAAGTACTGATTGGCTACAATGAAAAAGACGAGGGCAACGAGCACAGCATCGCGGTCAGCGAACACTCCCGCCCAATGGCATCGGTGTTGGGAAATACCGACATCGACAAGGATGGCAAGGCCGACAAGCGCATTCTCCGCTTCGGGACTGAAACAGGGTTCATACAGTACTTTGACTTCGATGCCAACGGAATACTGGATGCGCAATACAGCATGGCCCTTGAGGGTGAGTCTGCCCGGGAAGCCCGTATTCTAGTAGACCAATGTTGGGTCGCTATTGAGGGCGACAGTGCTCCTTATTACGACCCTGCGCCAAAGGTCACTTCAAGGGAGGAGCCCAAAACAAACTACCAATTTCAGGATGGCACCTGGCGCAAGACCGAAATCCCCGCCACACCGCAATAAAAGATTCAGCCACAAGAGAACGCAAAGAGCACAAAGAAGCATCTTTTCTTTGCACTCTTTGCGTTCTCTTGCGACCAATCCCCCTACCCCAGTCGCCCGGCGTGGAGCTGGCAGATCGCGAGGCCCAGGGCGTCGGCGGCGTCGTCGGGCCTTGGAATCTTCTCCAGGTTCAGCAGGATCTTGATCATCTCCTGCACCTGCTTCTTGTCGGCCTTGCCATAGCCCGTGATGGCGGTCTTGGCCTCGGTGGGACTGAACTCGCCGATGGGCAGGCCCGCCTGCACGGCCGCGAGGGCCAGCACGCCCCGGGCCTGGGCGACGGCGATGCCGTTGGTGACGTTCTGCTTGAAGAAGAGTCGCTCGATAGCGACTGCGTCGGGCCGGTGCAATTCGATCAGCGCGACCGCCGCATCATGGATCGTCCTCAGCCTCTCGGCGAAGTGATCGCCCGCAGGCGTGGTGATGGTGCCATGGGCGATGTAACACAATCGGCTTTTTTTGCTTTCCACCACACCGTAGCCGGTGGTGGCGGTGCCGGGATCGAAACCTAATACGCGCATGAAAAGCCTTGTCAATGGGTAGAGTATCGTGCAGGCGGTTGAATCAGGACGGGGGGGCTTCGGGGACAATTTCCTCCACCGCCGGCGCATCCTCCGGCTCGGGGGCACTTTCCACCAGCACCGCGCCGTGGGCCAGGGCCCATTGCACGAAGGGCAACGCGGGATCGGTGACGCCGGATAGACGCAGTCCTTCCACCTTGGTCTTGTCGTCATAGATAACGGTGCGATAGAAGTTCTGCGTATCCCAGTCGCGCAACCCGCCGGGGACGGCCTTCGGCCAGAACTGGATCAGCCCCCCGGTGAGGTCGGCGGCGCTGAAATCCATTTGTTCGCAATCCCAGAGTCGCAAGGTCGCCCCGCGCAGGTTGGCGGAGCCGAAGCTCGCCCCGGTCAGGCGGCCACTCAGGGTTTCCCCTTCGAAATTGCAATTCAGAAAGCGGGCGCCGGGCGCATTGCCCGCGGCGGGCCAGTGTTCGTCCTTTATGTATTCCGGACGTTTTCCAAACTGGGCCGCCGTCAGACTGGCGTTGGCGAAACTGGCGCCGCCCAATTTGGCCCCGTCGAAGTTCGCACCCGACAGATCGGTGTTGGTAAAGTCGGCGTGTTGCAGATTAATCCCCCGAAAGTCCACCCCCTGGAGTTCAGTATCATGGAGGTCGGCGGCGTAAAAGCTTTTGAGCAGGCGCTGTACCCGCGACACCTGCTCCTGGGGCACGGTGGCAAGCTTGGGGGCCAGCGCCACAATATTGGCCTCCTTGAACTCATCGCTGCCAAGGTCCTTTACCGCTTCGCGTATTCGCCTCAGGCGGGTCTCCACCGCATCGCGGACACTATCTCCCCGCATGAGGGTATCGCCGGTGACGGTCTGATAAATTACTACACCGGCCTCCTCGCTGGTACCGCCAAAGGGCCACCACGCCCTGAGCCGCCCGGAAAAGATCGGTATCAGCAAGAGCAGGCACAACGTTCCGCACACTGCAGCCGTTATGCACTCCCACTTGTATTTTTCCAAGAGCAATTTCATGGTTTCTCTCGTTTCGATGCTGATGCCGGATCTCCCAGCCCGTTCCAAACCGACGTGTCGTCTATTCACGGAGGACGCCGATGCGGGCTATTCTACAGGAAACGGCCGGGTCAGAGTGGAGCGGCTCTCCGCGACTCATCGCGTTTGCCAGGCACCGAGGGCGGCAGTGCGTGGCCCAAGTAATCGGACGGATACAACCGATAGGACCGATTTAATCTGTCCTATCGGCCTTATCCGTCCTGAGACTGACCCTACAGATTGGTCCGCTTGGGCACGAACTTCTTCTTTTTCTTCTTCAGCTCCGGCGGGTCCACGGTCTCCTGAAACATCTGTCGCGAGGCCTTCAGGTGCTGGTTGTACAGCTCCGCCGGGATCTCGGCGAGGAAGCGGCTGGTCTTGCAGATTTTTTCCTTGCCGCCTTTCATGCGTGAGAGGCACTCAAACATGGTCACGTGGCGCTTGCCGCGCGTCAGGGCCACGTAGAAGAGGCGGCGCTCTTCTTCGATGTTGTTTTCCTTGATGCTGCGCTCATGGGGCATGAGGCCGTCCTCCACGCCCATCAGAAACACGAAGGGATACTCCAGCCCCTTGGCGCTGTGGATGGTCATGAGGGTGACGCCGGTCTTCTTGCGCTCGTCTTTGCCGAAGCGGGTCTGGTCGGTGTTGAGGTGGCTCTCGTCGAGGAAATCGCTGAGGCTCGGATTTTCCGCCTTCTCCTCATAGTCGCCCACGGCCTTGACCACGACTTCCACGTTGTTCCAGCGGTTCGTCACCTGCTGGGGCGACTTGCAGGAGCGCACGAGCTCGCCGTGATAGTCGATGGCGTTGATGAGATCTTCCACGATGGCCCGGAGCGTGCCGTCTTTCTCGCGGAAGCGCTTGCGGTAGCGATCGAGAAGGCGCAGGAAGTCGCGGAGCCCTTTTTCCGTCTTCTGCTCTTTGAACTGGCGCACGCGATCATCCTGATCTTCGACCAGGGCCAATTGCACGGCCCCACCGTCGACGCCCCGCTTCAAAAGCTCCGCCGTGGCCTGGCCCAGGGACATTTTGTGATCCCGGCAGAGTTCGTGGATTTTATGCAGCGTCGTGTCGCCGATGCCGCGCCGGGGCATATTGACCACGCGAAGAAAAGCGGCCTCGTCGCGGGGATTGGAGATGACTTTGAGATAGGAAATGATATCGCGCACTTCGGCGCGCTCGAAGAAATCCTGCCCACCCACGACCACATAGGGGATGCCCGCCTGGCGCAGGGCAATTTCCAGAGGGCGCGATTGCTGGTTGGAGCGGTAGAGAAAGGCGAAGTCGTTGTAGCGCGCGCCCGTGCGATCCTGGATGAATTTCATCCACTTCAGCGCCTCCTCCGCTTCGGCCTCCTCGTCGCTGCACACGATCCAGTCGAGTTTGCGCCCCGCGCCGAGGTCGGACCAGAGGTTCTTCTCCTTGCGCTTGAGGTTGTTCTTGATGACGGAATTGGCGGCGCTCAGGATCGTGGTGGTGGACCGGTAATTCTGATCCAGCGTGATCACCTTCGCATCGGGATAGTGCTTGTCGAAATCCAGGATGATGCTCGAATCCGCGCCGCGCCAGGCATAGATGGACTGGTCGTCGTCGCCCACCACGCAGAGGTTGCGATGCTCGGATACGAGCTTGCGAATCAGTTCATACTGGACCTTGTTCGTGTCCTGGTATTCGTCCACCATCACGTATTTGAAGGCCCCGCGACACAGCGCGTGCATGTCGGGGTGCTCGTTCCACAGGCGCAGGGTGAGGAGCATGAGGTCGTCGAAATCCACGCTGTTCGCGGCACGCAGCGCCGAGTGGTAACGCTCGTAGACCTCGGCGAAGTTCTCCGCGTACTTTTCGCCCGTTTCCGATTCCACCGGCATGGGCTTCGTGGGGTCCGGCGCTTCGTTGGCGTTCTTCATCAGGCTGATTTGCGACTGGAAGGTGCCCGTGTCGAAGGTCTCGGAACTGCCCAGATCCTCCACCACGCGGCGCAGCAGCGTCCGGGAATCGCTGTCCCCCGCGATGCTGAAATTCTTCCGGTAGCCCAGGTGGGTGATGTATTTTCGGAGTACCTGGAGGCAGTAACTGTGGAAGGTGGAGATGACAATGGTGCCCGCCTCCTTTTTTCCCACGAGTTCCGCCACGCGCTCGCGCATTTCGGTGGCCGCCTTGTTGGTGAAGGTCACGGCGAGGATCTGGCCCGGCTCGGCGAGGCCGTTGTCGAGGATGTGGGCGATGCGCCGAGTGATCACGCGGGTCTTGCCGCTGCCGGCCCCCGCAAGGACCAGCACGGGTCCTTCGGTGTGGCGGGCCGCCTCGCGCTGGGCGGGGTTCAGGCCCTGGAGAAATTTTCTGGAGGATCCCACAATCGCGCTTTCGGCCGGTACTGAATTCGAGTCAAGAAGAGGCGGGATTGTAACAGGATGAGGGCGCGGGTTCTAGTTGACTTTGGGCATCGTGTTGATGCTGAGCATGGTTCGCTGTTGCTTCGGACGATAGCCCATGAGGGGGGTGTTGCGGATCGTGCCGCAGCGGGGACATTCGGCCAACTCGGGCCCATGAATCTCGTGACAGGAGTCGCAGCGCCAGTCGGGCATTAAGAGCTTGGGGGGCATGGACTTGGGCGATGCGCTCACCTGGGCGGGGGGCGGCTTGTTCACGGGCACATCGTCACCCGAGATGAACTGGAGCAGGCGCTGGCGGGAAATGAACCAGTGGGAACCCACGCGCCGACCGGGCAATTCGCCTTCGTGCAGAAGCCGTTCTACTTCGGCCTCGGACAGCGACAACAACTGGCTCGCGTCCGCTATGGAAAGAATTTCTTTTTCCATGGCTAACCTTTCTCGCAGCTTCTAAGACTCTACCACAGGAATGGGGAATTGCCAAGAGCCCCATCGGGCCGGTCAGCCCCTTCTGCGATGCCTTCGGCGTTTCAGCGTGCGAAGTTCCGCTTCCAGCCCCTCGACCCCGCCCCCGTCGGCCTCCAGTTGATACCGCACTTCGGCCCAGCGACGATACCACCGGGCAAGGGGCCCGCCGATCACTGGATCGGCCACCGTAAGCTCGATCTCGTGGGCGAAGGCGTGGGGCGTAACGTGGGCGGCGCGCTCCAGGCGGTGGCGGCGCCTCACGCTGCGGTCCATGGTGCCGAGCTGTCGATGGAGGCGCCGGGCCAGCTCGCCCTGGGGCAACAAGCGTATGGGGCGGTTCCTCCTGTAGTGAAGGAATCGGAGCAAGAACATGACGAGCACGAGGGCGCTCAGGAGCGACAGCCAGGCCTCCTGAACAAGTTGGTAGAGGCCCACGAGGAGTGCGGCCAGGGCGTCGATGGCAAGGTGCCAGGCCCCCTCGCGCAGGGCGGCCCACAGCCGCCGGATATGAAGCGAGAGCAGGCTCCAAAGGTCGGAAAGTGCGTTTGTGGCGCTATTCATTCCGGCCTCGGGAAGACCGCTGACGGGCGTGGCCTCCACGATGAACCAGCCTTCCTCCTCGCTCCACGCTTCCACCCAGGCATGGGCATCGCGATTGCGCGCCACCCAATATTCGGCGAAGGGGTGCTGCTCCCACACGCCGACGCCGGTCACATAGCGCGCGGGCACACCGGAGGCGCGCAGCAGCAGTGCGGCGCCGGTGGCGAAGAATTCGCAATGGGCCGCGGGATGCGGATCGGAAAAGAGAAAATATTCCAGGGGATCCTGATCCCTCGGCACCTGGATGCCCAGCTTATACTCGTAGTTTCCCCTGAAATACTCGGCGATCGCGCTGGCCTTTGCGCCGGGGTCGCTTCGTCCCGGACAAATCTTCTCGGCGAGGGTTTTCAAGCGGGGAGCAAGGGCTTCGGGCAACTGCAGGTAGTTCTCGAGTTCCTTGCTGTTCAGTGGTTCGACTGCGGTGGGCGCAGCCTTCACCACCTGATAGGGCTGGCCGTTGACGGGGCCGGGGGACTGAACGATGCCCGCATGGTTGACCTGTAGTCCGCCGCGCCGCGCTAGCCAGCCACTTTCCAGGGGCGCGAAGAGGGCCCGGTCGATCTCCGGACCGGGGAACACGGTCAGGGTCGCGGACGGGTCGCCCGATTTCGGTTGCACCTCGAAAAGGCGCGCATCGCGCCACAGGGGAACATAGCCCCCGGGCGACCGTGTGGCCTCACGTGCGGTCTCTCCCGGCGGGATGGCCGTCCAGGTGTTTTCTTCATAGCCAAGGTAAGCCTGCCCGCGCAGATAGCCCGGCGCGCTTTCCGCCTCGATCTGGAGCGCGATTCGATCCCCGTCCCGGGTCTTGAGATTGGTGATGCTGTCGAGCCGGGACTGGAAGTTGTTGCCGAGGCCGATTCGGTCCATGTGGACGCGTTCCGCCATCCATTGGGCGATCTTGCGATCGCTGTTCTTCAGGCCCCAGGCCGTGCCCGCTGCGAGCCCGAAGGAGAGGAGGACACACAGCCCTGTGCCGAGTAGACGGTGAAACAAATAGCGCGTTTGCCCGGCCCTTTGTGTGTCGCTCGCGGTGGCGTAGAAGAGCGTCATGAGCAAACCAAAAAACATGGCGCAGGTGAAGGCAAAGCGCGCGTCTTCGGGTGAGCCCAGGTACTGGTCCGCCGCATAGGCCAGGGCCATGACGCCCAGCAGGGGGTAGTAGAGCGGCAGGCCGCGGGGATTGCGCCAGTAGAACTGTATGGCCTGGAGGGACATGAAACACAGGGCACCCGCCAGGGCACTGGCGTTCTCCAGCGGCTCGGAACGGAGAGGATCGAGGTCGAAGGCCTCGAGGCGGAGGAGCAGATAGTAAAAGACCGCGACCGCACCCATGGCCAGGGCGCGCCGCCGCAAGCTCCACGTAAACTGAAGCTGGGGCAGACAGCCCGCGAGCGCGATCAGCGTGATGGCGACGCCCACATACTTGTAGCCGAGCGTCAATTGCAGTAGCGCCGTTTCCACGGCCAGCATGGCGATACCTGACAGGCGCCGGACCATCACAGGACGTCGATGCCTCCCGCGCGAATGGCCGTGGAGGTCAACTGGCGCACGTGGGGCGTCCAAACGTGGATGGTGTCCAACGGCTCTGTCGTGCTGCCTTCGCGCACGATCAGCACCTTGACGCTGCACCCGGCCTCGGCCGCCGCGCGCACGAGATGCTCCCGGGTGCGATCCCAGTCCAGAAACACGCACACGACGGTGGAGATGCTGTGGAGCTCGTCCACCAATGCAGGCGCCAGCCGGGCGAAGGGATTGTCCACGGTATGGCCGACGCCAGCCAGAATCTCCAGGATATTCTCGAAATGGGCCGTGTGACGGCCCGCGCGGAATACGTGCAGCTCCGGTCCCGCCGCGAAGAGGTCAATGAGATACTCGCCCCGGGAGAGGGCATCGGCCGCCGCCGCCGTCAGGCTGACCGCCGCTTCGAAATCGGGAAAGCCCTCGGGCGATGGCGGGTTCGCCTTGCCGGTGAAGGTGTCGAGCACGAGGGCGATGCGGCAGTAGTACTCTTCCTGATACTCCCGAACGGCGGGTCTCGAGAGACGCGCCCACGCGCGAAAATCGATGTGGCGAATGGAATCACCGGCGACGTACTCCCGGTTGCCGATGTATTCCGGGGACTCGCCGATGTTGGAGGTGAGGGCGATGCCGCCGGGCTGGTAGCGGGTGCCGATGGGCACGTCGAAGTGATGGATCGGATGGAAGGAGGGCAACACGAGCAGGGGCCACGCTTCGGAGCGGCCCGCGGGCGTGCGGTAGAGGTTGAGGGGAAAATTGGAGAAGGCGAGCAGGCCCGGCATCTTGTAGTGGCCCCGACGCAGCGGCGTGAGCGTGACCGTGCTGTGGACCGTTTCACCGGGCCCGATGGCGTCCAGCACGGGGGGATGGGCACCCCGTTCAAATTCGATGGGCAGAAAAAAGAAACCGAGGCCGAGAGAGAACTGGGGGCGACGCCGGGGATTGTGCATACCGCAACGGATTGCGAGGGCCTGCCCGACCGCGCCCCGACCGGGGTACTCCGCGCGGATCTCGACACGGGGTCGAAAAAGCCAGCCCAGCGCAAAGGCGATGACGCCCGGCGCGGTCCAGGCGCAAACGACCACGTAAACGGGCCGGTCGATATTGTCGACGCCCATCGCGGCGGTGACAAACCAGCCGAAGAACACGATCCAGCCCGCCAGCGTGACGCGGAACCCGATGAGCCAGACGCACCAGCGGTGCAGACTGGGCAGCAGCACGAACTCGTTGCGCCGCAGGAAGTGCTCCAGGTTCATCATGGCGTTCCGATCGCTCCGGACGGGGGTTTAGAAGAGCGTATAGATAAAGGGGGCGACGGCGGAACCCTTGGCAATCACGATGAGCGCGCCGAAAAGCACCATGAAGAGGATGATGGGCCCGAGCCACCATTTCTTGCGGACCTTGGCGAACTCCCAGAGCTCGCGGATGATGGATGATTTTGCCATGATGACTTCCCAGCTATTGTCGAACCAAAAGACCCATATTCACGCCGCTCAATACTGCTTCTCGCTCCGTTCGGGCACGTAGGCCCCGCGCTCGCGGAGAATCCAATACGTCGATTTCTCACCCGGATCCCATGCCCTGTCCAACAGGGGCTTGCCGAATACGTCATTGAGTCCGCGCACCGCAGTAAACACGCCAAAGAAAAAGAGACCAAGGATAATCCGAGACATGATCGAACCCAAGACCACGGCGATGCCCATCCAGACCTTTTGAAAGGGCCAGAGAATGATCGAGGTGTCGGTCTTGAAGATCTTGTCCACCGTCACGGGCGTCAGGCACATGAGCGCAACGATGAAGAAGCCGGGATAGACGTCCTTGCGCCAGGCCAGGAAACAGCCCACCAGCAGCGCAACAACGGCAATCACGAGGCCAAACTGGTGGCGCTCGTGTCTGCCGCTTTTAATCTCTTTCAGTTCCTGCAGCAGCATGAAAAGGCCCTTCAATCGAGCTGAAATTCCTTCCGCCAGTTCGAATCCCCCTTCAGGGCGGGCTGGGCGGTTTTATCCAGTATACAGTCTTCCAGCACGAGATAGTCCATGTCCGTGCGCATGAAGCAGCGGTAGGCGTCTTCCGGCGTACCCACGATCGGCTCGCCGCGCACATTGAAGGACGTGTTAATAAGCACGGAGCAGCCCGTCTGTGCCTTAAAGGTCTTCAGGAGGCGGTAATAGCCCGGGTTCGTATCCTCGTGCACGGTCTGGATGCGCGCGGAGTAGTCCACGTGGGTCACGGCGGGAATGGTGGAACGGCTCACGTTCAACTTTTCGATGCCGAAGAGGGCCTGTTCGTCTGGGGTCATGGCCTTGCGAAGTCCCTCGCGGACGTTGGCCACCAGCAGCATGTAGGGGCTTTCCCCGTCCATCTCGAAGTACTCGGACACGTCTTCGGCGAGCACGGAGGGCGCAAAGGGACGAAAACTCTCGCGGAACTTGATCTTGAGATTCATCGTCTCCTGCATCTTCGGCGAGCGCGCGTCGCCCAGGATGGAGCGCCCCCCGAGGGCCCGAGGGCCGAATTCCATGCGCCCCTGGAACCAGCCGATGACGTTCTCATTGGCCAAGTGCCCCGCGACCGTCTCCGACAACGCGGCTTCGTCCAGCCGGGTGTAGGGGTAAGCGTGCTCATCCAGGAATGCCCGGATCGATTTGCTCGAATACTGCGGTCCAAGGTAGGAACCGGACTGGGAATCCTTCACGCCGTCCGCCGTGCGGGGTTCGCCTTTGTATTGATGCCACGCATGGAGGGCGGCCCCAAGTGCGCCGCCCGCATCGCCCGCGGCAGGCTGAATCCAGATGCTTTTGTAGGGCCCTTCTCGCAACAGTCGGCCGTTGGCTACGCAGTTCAGCGCAACGCCGCCCGCGAGGCAGAGATTCTCGCAACCGGTCTCGGCATGAACGTGCCGCCCCATGCGGAGCATGGCCTCTTCGGTCACCTCCTGCACGGAGCGCGCCAAGTCCATCTCGCGCTGCGTGAGCGGCGATTCCAGCTTGCGCGGCGGACCGCCGAAGAGAGCGTCGAAGCGGGCATTGGTCATGGTCAGCCCGGCGCAATAATTGAAGTAGTTCATGTTCATCTGGAAGGACCCATCTTCCTTCAGGTCGATGAGTTCATCCAGAATCTGCCGTACATACTTCGGCTCGCCATAAGGCGCGAGGCCCATGACCTTGTACTCCCCGGAGTTCACCTTGAAGCCCGTGTAGTAGGTGAAGGCTGAATAGAGCAGTCCCAGCGAATGGGGGAAATGTATTTCGCCCAGGATGTCGAGTCGGTTCCCCTCTCCGATGCCGTAGCTCGTCGTGCTCCACTCGCCCACGCCGTCAATCGTCAGAAAGGCCGCATTCTGGAAGGGCGACGGATAAAAAGCCGAGGCCGCGTGGGATTCGTGGTGTTCCGGAAAGAGTATGGTTCCTTCATACCCCAGATCGCTCGCAATGTGATCCTTCAGCCAGATCTTGTCCTTGATCCAGACGGGGATCGCCTTGATAAAGGAGCTGAAGCCCCGGGGCGCATAGGCCAGGTGGGTCTGCAGGATCCGCTCGAATTTCAGGAAGGGCTTGTCGTAAAAGGCGACGAGATCGAGATCCTTCGCCTCCAGGCCCGCCTCTTCCAGACACCACGCTATGGCGCGCGCCGGGAAAGCCTGATCATGCTTGATGCGGGTAAATCGCTCTTCCTGGGCCGCGGCAACGATGTGCCCGTCCCGCACAAGGCAGGCCGCGCTGTCATGGTAGTATGCCGAGATCCCGAGGATGTTCATTTCGTCTGGCCGAGCAATTGATGGAGATAGGCGGCATAGGCGCTGGCGCCCATGGACTCGGCCTCCCGGCGAACTTCGTCGGCCGTAATCCAGCCCTGTTTCCAGGCGATTTCTTCGAGGCACGAGATCTTGAGACTCTGCCGCTCTTCGATAGCCTGAACAAACTGGCCCGCTTCCATGAGGCTGCGGTTGGTGCCCGTGTCGAGCCAGGCGACGCCCCGGCCGAGCATCTCCACGTGCAGGTCGCCCCGCTCCATGAAAAGCCGGTTCAGGTCAGTGATTTCGAGTTCGCCCCGGGGACTCGGCTTCAGATCCCGCGCCATGGATACGACCTCGGGACCGTAGTAGTAGAGACCGGGCACGGCATAGTTGCTGCGCGGCTCGGACGGCTTTTCTTCGAGAGTCACGGCCACGCCGTTGTCGTCAAACTCCACCACACCATAGCGCTGGGGATCGCGCACGTAGTAGCCGAAAATCTGCGCACCCTGCGCCCTCGTCGCCGACTGGCGCAGAAGGCCCGTCAGACCGTGACCATAGAAGATATTGTCGCCGAGCACAAGACAGACCGGCTCGCCGCCTATGAAGTCGGCACCCAGGACGAATGCCTGGGCGAGTCCCTCGGGCTTGGGCTGCTCCACGTAGTCCAGGGTCATGCCCCAACGTGACCCATCGCCCAGCAGGCGGCGGAAACTCGGCAGATCTTCCGGCGTGGAGATGATCAAGACTTCGCGAATTCCCGAGAGCATGAGGATGCTCAGGGGGTAGTAGATCATGGGTTTGTCGTAGACCGGTAAGAGCTGCTTGCTTACCGCGCGCGTCAATGGGTGGAGGCGCGTCCCCGCGCCACCCGCCAGTACGATGCCCTTCATACCTTCTCCTTGTTTGATTCCTCCCAACCCCGCAGAATCTCGCGCGCCCGGGCGGGCGGCAGCTTGCGGCGCGCCAGCATAACACGGCAACGGCAAAAAGGTCACGTTTCGCCCGTATATTCATACTTTTCACGGAACGGTTGGCAAGCCCCGCCCGCGAAATGCTACAATTCAATCCGGCCTCCACGTAAAGAAGGAACCCCATGGGCGCGAACGACCACAACCAGCCAGCCAGCCAGTCGGAAAAGAAAGCGGGGGACAACAACGGGCTCTACCGGGCCCACCCGTGGCATGGCATCCACATCGGGAAGAACGCCCCCCACCTGATCAACGCCTACATCGAGATCTTGCCCACGGATACGGTGAAGTACGAGCTCGACAAGGTCACGGGGCTCCTGCGCATCGATCGCCCCCAGCGCTTCTCCAACGTCTGCCCCGAACTCTACGGCTTCATTCCTCAGACCTTTTGCGGCGAACAGGTGGCCGACTTCTGCCGCATGAAAACGGGCCGTACCGATATAGTCGGCGACGGTGACCCGCTTGACGTGTGCGTGCTCACGGAAAAGCACATCGCCCATGTGAACATCTACATGCGCTGCCACCCCATCGGCGGCCTCCGCATGCTCGACGGCGACGAAGCCGACGACAAGATCATCGCCATCCTCCAGGGTGACCCCTCCTATGGCTACTGGCAGGATATTTCCCAGTGCCCCTCCATGCTGGTGGAGCGCCTGCGCCACTACTTCCTGACCTACAAGCAGGCCCCCGACGCCATGCACAAGGCATGTGAAATAACGCACGTTTACGGGGCGGAAGAAGCCAGGGAAGTCATCCGGCGCAGCCACGCGGACTATCTGGAAAAGTTCGAAACACTCGCCAAGCAACTGGCCGCCACCTTCGCCACGGCTGAAGACGACTGAGCCAGGGAACGGACTCGCGCGGCGGAAACGTGGACGTTTCAGGCTGGGAATGTCGGGCGACGCCGTCGCGCAACACAGACAGCTCCCCGGCTATCGACTCCAGTCGCGGGCTCCTCACTGCCGAATGGATCCCGCCCCTCCGGCCGCCCTGGAGCAACAACGACCCGTCCACGGCTAGGTCAACAACCACTACTCCGGCTACGCCCTCACGATGTGGCGGTGTTGGAAGAGAGACTGCGCGACTGGCTTCCCGCGCGGGAGGGGCGAAGGAGCGCGAGGCTTGTGGCGACAATTATTGGTGGCTGTCCCTGTTTTTCCCTGTTTTTCCTCGGCAAAGAAAAGACTGTTGGGGCGCGCGGCCCCGAGCGCCGAAAGAAAGCGCAACTGCGCCACTTTGATGTCCTGGGCCTCGTCCACCACCGTGTAATCAAACGCAGGATGCTTGCTGCTCGCCAATCGCGCCGCCATCGGCTGAGGCACGAGAGGCTTGCCCCGCCTCGATCCGGCGCGCTGCGCTTGGAACTCCGGCCGAACGGGCCCTGCTAACATTGACCGCTTTTGAAGCGCGTTAGTTCCCAATCCCTGAACTAGACGATCTCCGGAGCCGGGTGTCGCAAGTTCGACCCTCGCCGGGCGCGCCACAACTCATGTTATCCATGCCAGGGACTCGACTCGGCCTCGCGCCCTGGATCGCCCTCCGCGTCCTGCGCCAGGCCGCCACCCAGCCCCAGGCCCATTCCTCCCCCGGCGGCGCTACCGCCGCCGGCCCCCGCACCCTTGCCGTCCTGCTTCGTGCCGGCCCGGTCACCACCGCCTGTGTCCCCCTTGCCCTTTCCGCCGCCGCCGCCGGGGCGAGTCGGCCCCTGCTTCGGGATCGCCAACTTCGTTGGCACGGGCTCCAGGTCAAGCACCTTGCGAATGAAGTCACGCAGCGAGACCACCAGTTCATCGGTGTGGACCGGGCGTCCCGCGACGAGATCGGTCGCCGCCCGCGCTGCTAGCAGCACCTGCTGCTCGGTGCCGAGTAGGATCACGTCCGACAGCGCCCCTTCAACTGCATCGCGGATGCGGCGCGAACGATCAAAGGAGACGGAGGCCAAGATGTCCTCGACCGCCTCTGTGTCTCCGCCCCCGGCGGACGCCAGGAGATCGCGCAGATGCGTCGGATCGACCGCCAGTTCGCCGGTGAAGGAACCTCCCAGCGTCTTGTACGCGGCGATTAACGTGCGCAGACGTTCGTTGATCTGACGGTTCTCGCGATTGCGGCGCTGCTGCACCGTCTCCATCAACAGCAGGCGGATACCCACCATCATGACGCTAACGACTACCAACCCAAGCAATGTCGTGATCACCGCCTGCCAGGAACTGAAATCTAGATTGCTCATCTTGGAAGCCGATCTCCGGGTGTATGAACCTCAAACTAAATAGGGAGAAGCGCCGGGATAAGTCGGCAAGATGTTGGGAGTGCAAGTCTCCTACAGTGAAGAACAGGTCATCACACTGTCCTCCGAGTCATGTCTG
>JBIJDL010000631.1:0-3489 GCA_044344195.1 Candidatus Hydrogenedentales bacterium | reverse complement strand
GGCCATTTCCACCAAGATCCCGGCGGGTCAGGACCTGATCCTCGTGCTCACGAAATCCCACAGCACGGGTGACCTGAAACTGCCCCCGGAGTCCCCAGTGCTCACCCTCCAGAACGGGCTCGGCAATGTGGAAATGCTGTGCTCCCTCGTCGGGAGTGCCCGCGTTCTCGCGGGCACCACGGCGGAGGCTGCCACCCTCCTCTCCGAAGGCTGCACGCGCCACGTCGCCGCCGGGATGACCCGTCTCGGCTCCTGGACGTCCTGCGCCACCGGTGCGGCCCGGGACGCCCTGGCCGCGGCCGGTTTCGAAGTTGCCGTCACCGAATCGCCGGGACAACTCCTCTGGGAGAAGCTCGCCATCAGCGCCGCTATCAATCCCCTCACGGCCATTCTCAACGTCACCAACGGCCAGCTCCTTCACAATAAGGAGACCCGCCAGCTCATGCGCGATCTCGTAGTGGAGGCCGTCAAGGTCGCCGCCACCGAAGGCTACCGCTTCGAACAGAGCCTCGTGGAAATCACCGAGTCCATGTGCGAGGCCACGAGCGAAAACGTGTCCAGCATGCTTCAGGATATCCGTGCCGGAAAGCGCACCGAGATCGAGGCCATCAGCGGAGAAGTCCTGCGCCGCGCCCAGATCGCCTCCCTCCCCACCCCCCGCACCCGGGTTATCTACCAGCTCGTCCGGGGGCTTGAGCGTCGGTGAAACTGCCGGAACTGAACTACACTTCCCCCAATTCCTTCACCAGAAAACAGCAGCTTCAGCTTGCCGTCCTACCGCCGGTCATCGTAGGAATCCTCCGGGCCATTCTCTTCACTTGTCCCCGCGAAATCCGTGACCAGCACTACCTGGACGACACCCAGACAACCCACGGGCATGCCATCCTTGCGCTGTGGCACGAAGCCACGGCCTATGCCCTCTACAAGCACTCGGGCTCCAATTTTCACGCCGCCTCCAGCTACAGCTTTGACGGAGAACTCGCCGCACGGCTCACCCATCAGTTCAATGTGGAGTGCGTTCGGGGTTCCACTTCCCGGGGCGGGGCGGAAGTGCTCCGCGAATTGGAGAAGGCGTTAAAGTTGGTGGACTGTGTCGGCCTCACCATGGACGGCCCCCGCGGCCCCCGCCGTCAGGCCCAGCCCGGACTCGCCATTCTCTCGGCGCGCACCGGCGTGCCCGTCGTCCCCATCGCCTTTGCCATCAGCAAGAGCTGGCGTCTGCGCACCTGGGACCGCATGGCGGTGCCCAAGCCCTTCGCGCGCCTTCTCTATGGCTATGGTCCGCCCATCGCCCCCGCCGAGAGTACGGATCGCGACGTCATCGATTCAAAGCGATTCGAAATTCAGGAGAGTCTCAATCGGCTCCACGAAAGCCTGGAAGTAGAAGTCGGCGACGTACAGACGCTGTAAGGACTGCGGCGCCACGCGGCTGGAAATAGCGACGCTGTCCCTGCGCGCGCCACATTTCGATGGAACCCTACGGCGCACTCTGGTAGACTCTTCCAAACTGTGGCCCGTGCTCAGTCGGAAAGACAGACCGTGCGGCGGCCCCGGTCGAATTTCCACCCGCCCTCGGAAAGAACACCATGACAACTGCACCGCTCTCCCCCAGCTTACCCCAACGCCTCGCATCTCTCGACGCCTACCGCGGCCTGGTCATGTTCCTCCTCATGGCCGAAGTACTCCGCTTCGGCAGTGTCGCCGATGCCTTTCCTGGCAGCGGATTCTGGGCCTTTCTTCATGAGCAGCAAAGTCATGTCAAGTGGGTCGGCTGCAGTCTGCACGACCTCATTCAGCCCTCCTTCTCCTTCATCGTGGGCGTGGCCCTGCCCTTTTCCATCGCCGCCCGCATGGCCAAGGGACAATCCCGATCGCGACTCTCGCTCCACGCCTTCTGGCGCGCGCTGCTCCTGATTCTTCTGGGTGTCTTCCTGCGTTCAACGGGCCAGGAAATAACCAAGTGGACCTTTGAGGATACCCTTTCCCAGATTGGTCTCGGCTATGGCTTCCTGTTCCTCATCGGATTTGGCTCCATGCGCGTTCAGTGGGGCGCCTTGGCGACGATCCTCGTTGGATACTGGCTTGCCTTCGCTCTGTACCCGCTGCCCGGTGCGGATTTCGACTGGGCGAGCATTGGCATTACCGCCGCCTACGAGTACAACCTCTCGGGCTTCGCGGCTCACTGGAACCTCAACACCAACTTCGCCTGGGCCTTCGACACCTGGTTCATGAACCTGTTCCCGCGAGAAACGCCCTTCCTCTTCAACCGGGGCGGCTACTCCACCCTCAGCTTCATTCCCACGCTGGGCACCATGATCCTCGGGCTCATCGCCGGCGAAGTGCTCCGCAGCGAAAAAACGCCGAAGTATAAAGTACAGTGGCTCGTCATCGCGGGTATTGCCTGCCTTTTCCTCGGCTGGCTTCTGGGTGCCCTCGGCATCTGCCCCGTGGTCAAAAAGATCTGGACGCCGAGCTGGGTGCTCTTCAGCGGCGGCTGGTGCATCCTGCTTCTGGCGGCCTTCTACGCCATCATCGATATGGCCAATGCAAAAGGCTGGACCTTTCCCCTCACCGTCATCGGCATGAACTCCATCGCCGCCTATTTCATCACGGAGATGCTGCGCGGCTTCGTCGGGGACAATATCAAGACCCACCTCGGACAGAATTTCTTCGCCTTCGCTGGTGCGGGCTACGAGCCCCTCTTCCACGGCATGGCCACGCTGCTGGTGATGTGGCTGATGCTCTTCTGGATGTATCGCCGGAAGATCTTCCTGCGGATATAGTGAAAACGCGATGGAAATTCCTCTAAGAGTGCGAGTGTATCGCCAAATACAAGGAACCAATGCCATGAACAGCATAGTAAACACCATGCGTTGCACGACGGCCCGGTCAGCTCTGGTTTGGATTGTGGTGGCGACCTTCGCCGTGGGCCGTCTGGTGACGGCCCAGCCCGCACCAGCCGCCTTGGAGGCGGATGCCACAGGCTGGCTGGATATCATGCCCACGGCCAGCCTGGAGGGATGGAATCGGGTCTCCGTCCCACCCGGCAAGCCACTGGGGAAAGAGCAGTGGCACGTGGATTCGTCGGGCAAGATTTTGATCTGCGAGGGAGACGGCGGGCACGACATGCTCATGTTTGACCGTGAGTTCGGCGACGCCGTCTTTCATTGCGAGTTTCGTTACACGAAGGTTGACGGGAAATCCGGCTACAACAGCGGCATCTACATTCGCAACAACCACGATGGTTCCATCTGGCACCAGGCCCAGTTCGGCGATGCCAACGGCGGCTATCTTTTTGGCGAGTCACCTGCGGCAGACGGCAAGAAGGCCTCTTTCTCCACGAAGGACAGCGCTCAGGCTGACCGGGTGAAGCCCGCAGGCGAGTGGAATACTCTGGAGATCACGGCGCAGGGCAAGACGCTTACGCTCCGGGTGAATGGCGAAGTCACTTCGACGTTCAATGACTGCGGAAACGCCAAGGGTCTGGTG
>JBIJDL010000513.1:0-4627 GCA_044344195.1 Candidatus Hydrogenedentales bacterium | reverse complement strand
TGACCTCCAAGTCCGTTTTCCGACTCCACAAGGTTCCTGGAAGACTTGACGCATACCGCTACCACGCTGTATTGAACGTATATGACCCTCCCGCAACATGGTAGTTGGCATATCCGTCGGTCTGTCCGGCAGCGGTAACACCCTCCGCAGAACTCGCGGGTCGGTTACCCTCGCTGACCACGCCGACGCCTTTCACCGGTACACTCACCGTCGCCGTTGAGTTCGGCGGAACCGTTACGTCCCACACCAGTTTGCCATCCGCGACTTTCCAGGCACTCTTAATCTCGCCATAGAGGGAGCGATGGGTGGCGGATACGTGCGTCAAATCACCCACCACGTGGGGCTTCATGAGGATGTGCTTAAAACCCGGCGTTTCCGGATCGGGACGGATGCCCGCGAGATATTCGTGGAACCAGATGCACAGGTCGCCCACGAGCATCACATGGTTGTGGGAATTCATGGCGGGATCGGCCGTGTTGCCATTCCACAACTCCCAGATGGTGGTGGCGCCCTGGCCGATCATGTAGCCCCAGCTCGGGTAGTCCGTCTGGGTCGCCATGGTGTAGGCCACATCCGCGCGCCCGCGATCAGAGAGGGTGCGCATCAGCCACTGGCCGCCCACGAGTCCGGTACCGATGTGGCCCTTGCCATCAACCATGATCTTGTTCACCAGGTAGTCGAAGGCCGGTCCCTCCGCCTCCGCCGGGGCGATGCCAAAATAGAGAGGCAGCACCTGTGCGGTCTGGGAGCCGTTCGCATAGTAACCCTTCTCCGCGTTCCAGTACTTCTTGTTGAAAGCCTCTGTCATCGCCTGGGCCTGGGCCACATACCGCGCGGCGTCTTCCGCCTTGCCCAGCATGGTGGCGTACTTCGCCATGAGCTTCAGGTCGTATATGAAATAGGTCGTGCCCAGCACCTCGCCCGAAGTCTTGCGCGATTCATCATTCGAGTGAATCAGGTGTTCTTCCTCGGGCGGCACGCACCAGTCGCCGTAGTTGTCCTTCGGCATGAGGCCATCCTGGATGTACTGCTCCATGTGGGCGATCCACCGCTGCATGCCGTCGTAGTGACTCTCAATGCTCCGCGTGTCGCCATACTGGGTCAGGAGCATGTGGGGTGCCATAAGCAGGGTGCTGGGCCACGTGACATTGTCGTTGTACATGGGCCAGTAGGACGGGCACACGTCCGATACACTGCCGTCCTCCCGCTGCGCGTCTTCGATGTCGGTCGTCCACTTGGCATAGAACGCGGCCACATCGAAGAGATAGCTCTCGCCGGTACACTCCGCCGAGCGATCCCCCAGCCAGCCCTGGCGCTCGTCGCGCTGGGGACAGTCCGTGGGCACGCTGCGATAGTTGCCCCGCACTCCCCACTCAATATTCTTGTAGATCTGGTTCAACAGGGGGTTGGAGCAGGTGAAGGTGCCCGATGTTGCCATATCGTCGTTGACCAGTTCCCCTTCGAGCGCGTCCAGCGTCGGATCGCCGGGATATCCGGTCATTTCCACATAGCGGAAACCGTGGTAGGTGAATTCCGGCGCCCACGTCTCCACACCGAATCCCTTGAGGGTGTATACATCGGTCACTTCGGCTCCACGAATATTCGCCAGATAGAGCGTGCCGTCGTCCTTCAGGGTTTCCGCGAAGCGCAGCTTTACGGCGCTGCCGACGGGGCCTTCGACCTTCAGCCGACACCACCCCACCATGTTCTGGCCCATGTCGAAAATGTACATGCCCGGCTTCGGCTGGGTGATAGTTTTCGGACGCACCGTCCCTGTCACGCGAATGGGCTCGGCCATCTGAGCGGACAGCACGCCGCCCGGCGCCGCCATCTGATCCACTGGGGCCCATGCGCTCGCGTCAAAGCCCGGCGCGCTCCAGCCCGGCATTTCCCGGCGCGCATCGTAGTGCTCGCCATCATATTCGTTATTCGCCAGGATCGGCCCTTGATCGGTCGCCTTCCACGTGCCATCCGATACGATCTGCTCGGTGCGCCCATCGGCATAAAGAATCTCCATTTGGAAACGCAACGAGGGCAGTCCATAGGTTGTGGTGCGCGTGGGCACCAGGCCGCGCGGCGCGAAGTAGCGCCCATTGCCCAGCACGACGCCCACGGCGTTGGCTCCATCCTGCACCAGACCCGTCACGTCGAAGGTGCGGTAGAAAGCGCGTTTGTTGTACTCCGTCAGGCCCGGTGCCAGCACTTCATCGCCGATGCGCTGCCCGTTGATATGGAGCGCGAAGAGGCCCAGCCCGGAAATATAGGCCGTGGCGCGAATCGGGGGCGCGGCCACTTCAAAGTCCTTGCGCAACATGCGCGCCGCCAGCCGCCGCTTGTCCGAGAAGCCCACACCGGGCCAGGGTTCGCAACCGAGGGGACCCAGCACATGGGCGGGTAGCCAGGCACTCTCATCGAAGCCCGGCGACTTCCAGCCGTCGACCGGCTGCGCGGAACTCCGCCACGTGGCATCGGCCCCCTTGACGAGGGTCGTGCCGTCTTTGAATTGAACTTCGACTACCGCGAGCAGTCCGGCGGGATTGCCTGCGGCGCCCTTGTTGAGGGCTGCGATCGCGACGACATTTTCACCGGCCCGCACGAGTCCGGTAAGGTCCACCGCGCGCACTTCGTTGTAGGTCTCGATCGACGCCGCCGCCTGGCCGTTCAGAAAGAGCTCCGCGCGGTTATCCGCCGTAAACCATGCATTGACCCCTTCGATCAAAGCGAGATCCGGCGCCTCGAAGTGCACGCGAAAATACCGTTCTCCCGGCGGCGGCGACACCACGGGTTCATCACCGGGATACCAGATCCAGTTGGCGTATTGGAGGGCATCCGCCTGAAGCGTCGGCACCTGTGCGCCGGTGTTCATCCCGATCCACTCACCCTTCCAGTCGGTTTCGTTGAGCAGACCCATGGACCAGAAGGCGGGCGCGCTCCACGGGGAAACTTCGTCCGCCCCATTCCATGCCCGCACTTTCCAGTGGCACCGCTGTCCAGTCAGCAGCGCCTTCCCCGCATAAACCACATGGACTGACTGGTCGGTGGGCACCTTGCCTGAATCCCACAGGTCGCCCTGATCGCGGGCAAGCAGTTCCGGTGTGGATGCCACAATCACCTGCCAGGCGGTCTGCCGCGCGCCCCGTTCTTCCGAGACCAACAACCAGTTCAGGCGCGGCGCGAGCACGTCAATCCCTGGCGGATCGTTCAGATACTCGCAACGAAGCGAATCCACGGAAAGGGGCGCGGAAGCGGCCCCGACACAGGATAGGATTCCCACAAGAAAGAAGGTCGCGAGGCGCATGGCGTCATTCCCCAAAAATGCGCGCCCCATGCCGGAGCCACACCGCAGCAGTGTGTGTGCCTTCCACCCAGGCACTCGGTCCAGTCGGACGCGTCACCCTTTAGACTGCGCTGTTCGCATTGCGTTTCGCAAGAATTTTTCCAGCACTGGAGGCAGACACGCTTCTCGTTTGTGATCTCTGGAGCGGTGGCAGGTCATGCAACGGCGTTGCATAGGTTCGTCAGGGGCTGGAAAGCCCCCGCTCCTTACTCCGGAAAAATCTATTGGTTTGGTGTGATCGCCCAATGTACTTTTCCTCTTGTAACCGACACCTTCCTTGCGCCATACTACGCGGGGTTGGAAATGGGGAACCATGGAACCGAATCCAGCATTAGGGGTGTTCTTACACGCCGTGGGCGGACTTGCCGCCGCCAGTTTCTATATCCCGTATAAGCGGGTGCGCAACTGGCAATGGGAGTCCTATTGGCTTGTCGGGGGAATCTTCAGTTGGCTCATCGCGCCCTTGATTGGCGTGGCGATCCTGGCACCCGATGGCTTTGAGGCGCTGCTGAACGCACCGGGCGGAGCCCTCTTCCGGACCTATCTCTTTGGCCTCCTCTGGGGCATTGGCGGGCTCACCTTCGGCCTGTCCGTGCGCTATCTGGGCCTCTCCCTGGGCTACGCCGTCGCCTTGGGTTTCTGCGCCGCTTTCGGCACGGTCATCCCGCCCCTTTTCCTCGGCACCTTTACCGATCTCATTGCCACCTCGTCCGGGCTCACCACCCTCTTCGGTGTGGCCGTATGTCTGGCGGGCATTGCCGTCTGCGGCCGGGCCGGCATCCGCCGCGAGGGCGAAGTGGACCTCGGTAAGAAGGAAGAAGGCGCCGTCGAGTTCAACCTCATCCACGGCCTCTGGGTGGCGGTGTTCGCCGGCGTCATGAGCGCCTGCATGGCCTTTGCCTTTGCCGCGGGCAAGCCCATTTCCGATGCCGCCCTGGCCTCCGGTGTCTCCCCCACCTTCGTCAATCTGCCCGTGCTGATTGTGGCGCTGGGCGGCGGTCTCACGACGAATCTGGTGTGGTGCCTCTACCTGAACATTCGCAACCAGAGCTACCGCGACTACGGGAATGCCGGGGACGCGCCGATTCTGTGGAACTACGTTTTCTCCGCCGTCGCGGGCTGCACCTGGTATCTCCAGTTCTTCTTCTATGGCATGGCGACCACGATGATGGGCGCCTACGACTTTTCAAGCTGGACCATCCACATGGCCTTCATCATTGCCTTCAGCAACGCCTGGGGCCTCCTCTTCGGCGAGTGGAACGGCACCCAACGGCCCACCCGGGTCACCCT
>JBIJDL010000288.1:0-8170 GCA_044344195.1 Candidatus Hydrogenedentales bacterium | reverse complement strand
GTTGCCCTCCGCACGAGCCGACCCCAACACTTCGACTTTGAAACGCACCGTCTGGATTTCGAACGTCTTGCATTTTTGTCGAAGAATGACTACAATAAAGTAGACTTGGACGACCAGATCACAAAACTGTCCCAAAATACTGGTGAGTACACCACTTACGCGCGGTTACTCTCCAAGAAATTTGAAATGACGAAGACCATGCTGCAAAGCCTGGCGCGCTAGGAGATGAACGGTGAATCTGAACAAGATTTCAGCCAATGACATCGCGGTAAGCGGCCTGAAGGTGCAGCGGGCGCGGATGAACATCATCGCCAACAACATCGCCAACGTGGAGACCACCCGGACTCCCGAGGGCGGCGTTTTCCAGCGCCAGATGGTTCTCCTGCGGGGCGAAGAGATCAAGCCCGGCTCCAATCCCGAGCGGCTTGGTGTGCGGGTGAAAGATGTCATCCGCGATACGTCCCCCCCACGCATGGTATTTGACCCCCAACACCCCGATGCGGATGAAGAAGGCATGGTAGCCTATCCGAACATCAACACGGCGGTGGAAATGGTGAATCTGATTTCGGCGCAGCGGGCCTACGAGGCCAACATCGCCGTGATAACGTCCGGACGCCAGATGAAACAGCGGGCGCTGGACATTCTGCAGCAGTAACTGGCAGGCTTAAGGAACTATTGAACCGATGATCGACCCGTTGAGAATCCCTGGAGCGAGCCTCCAGCCGACGGAAATAACCGCCCGCACCCCGCGTCCGCCTCAGGCCAATCCGCTGGGTACGGAGGGTCGTTCTTTCCAGGATTTTCTGGCGGATGCCATCTCGGAAGTACAGCATTTGCAGACCGAAGCGGACACCACGATCAAGCAGTTGGTGGCCGGCGAGATAAAGGATGTTTCCGAGGCGATGGTGGCGGTGCAAAAGGCCGATGTGTCCTTTCAGACCATGATGACCGTTCGGAACAAAGTCATGACGGCCTATGAAGAAATCATGCGGATGCAGATCTAGCTTCCGCGACCTTTACTTTTGAATCGCCAGTACCGGAAAACAGGCCAGGGCTTGCCTTGGACTGTTTCCGTTCTTATGCCGGGCGCGGCGACACGCCCAAGTCCGGCATTAGTTGCGGGGCGCGGGAGAAAGTCCCCTGCCCCGATGCGCGGAGATTACAATTGAATCCACGAAACCATTTTTCCGCCGGATTCCGCCTTGGGAAGCGGGATGCGGCACTGGACAGGGTGGTTTTGTCTCCAACTTCGTGGAACGCCGTGCGGGCCAAGGCCACGAAGCTGGGTTCCCTGGTTGTTTGAAACCCCGTGGATCGGGGCAGCCGGGCGCAAGAGGTGTTTGCCGCAAGGGGCCAGTGTGCCCGGATGCGGAAGGTTTGACTATGCACCGATGTGGCCCGGACAAACAGGGTTAGGGTAGACTTGTGAATCTTGCAGCCTTCGTCGATTTTTTTCGACAGATGCGGACCCAGATCAAAGAAAACTGGGCACTCTTCGACAACAATACCCGCGTCATGATTGTCTGTGTGGGGCTGCTGGTGGCCGCCCCCATTTTTTGGGTGACTTTCAGGGGCAGTGAAACCCGCTACATCACCCTCGCCGACAACCTCACCGCCCAGCAGATCGCGGAAACGGTTACCATTCTCGAAGAGCGGAGCATCCCCTATTCGGTGGATGAAAGCTCCCGTACCATCCAAGTGCTTCCCAAGGACCGCGGGGCAATGTTGCTCCTCCTTGAAGAGAACAATCTCCCGGTTGGCGCGAGCATCCCCGATGGTTTCGAGGAACTGTTCACCCGCTCTGATTTGATGTCCAACCAATGGTTGAACAATGTCAACTTCATGCGAGCGGTCCAAAGAAACCTCGAAACACAGCTCGATTCCTTCGATTTTGTGGATTCCTCCAGCGTCGTCATTCGCGAGGCCGATCAGGCCCTCTTCGTCGACGAGCAAATTCCATCGGAAGCCTCCGTCGTACTCAACGTAAACCGCCCGGTGTCCAAGCAGGAAAGCAAGCTGCTGGTAAGCATGGTCGCCCGGGCCGGCGGTGCCAACCTCCACGCCGGCAACATCACCATCAGTACCACCTCCGGTGAGGCGATCCATCTGCCGGCGGACTCCGAGTTCGCCTCCATCGCCAATAGCAAGCTGGAGTACCAGGACGAAGTCGAAAACCGCATCCAGCGCAAAATCCTTAACACGCTGCGCGATATGGACGTTCAAGGCACGGTGCTGGTCGGTGCCGACGTCAATTTCGACAAAATGGAGAAGGTGGAGGATGTGGTTGCGGAAGGCACGCCCCTGAGCGAGCTTTCGACCACCCAGACCATCAATACCAACGAGCAGTTGCCCCAGGGTGCGCCGGGGGCGTTGACCAATGTACCGGAAGCCGCGGCCGCCCCCGGCGGGGTCAGCACGACCGATACGATGAAGGAAGTGCTCACCAACAGCGAACCCAGCCGAACCATGACCAAGACCATCAGCGATCCAGGTAATGTGGTAAAATACTCGGTAGCCATGGTGGTTCAGGGCGATGATATCACGCGCGAAACGGATGCCGATGGCAACGTGACAAGCGAACAGTACAACGGCATGACGGAAGATCTCCGGACCCGGCTGCAACAAGTCGCGCAAAGTGCGGTTGCCATGGAGGGCGACGCAGTCTCAATCAACATCGTCGACCACAACTTCGAGACGGCCGGCGTAGCCGCAATCAATCAAGCGATCGAGACCCGTGCGGCCACGGAACAGATGGCGATGAGCCAGAAGTGGTACATGTCGGCTGGGCTGTTCACCCTGATTGTCATTGCGTTCTTTATACTCCGGTCAATGTTCAAGAAGTCTGTAATCTGGCCCCAGGACGAGCGGCCCGAAGAGAAGGTCAAGGAAATCCCCGCGGCAACGCTGGAAGACATGCGGCGCCAGGAAGTGGCGGCGGAGATCTCCCAGCTTTCCATGGAAGACCCAGAAGCGATTGCCGCACTGCTCCGCAGTTGGATGAGCGAAGACGAGGATTAAGTTACGTCACCCGCACCCGAAAAAGAACCCGCCGACGAAATCAAAGGCCGCCGCAAGGCTGCCATTCTTCTGGCCTGTCTGGGCCCGGACAACGCCAGCCGTGTGCTCGGCGCTTTCAGCGACGAAGAAGTCGACCAGATGACCCTGGATCTGTCCAGCCTCGGGACGGTGGACGCCAATATCAAGGCGGCGGTGCTGGACGAGTTCTATGAGATGGCGGTCGCGAAGCGCTTCGTGGCCCAGGGCGGTATCGACTTCGCCAAGAACCTGCTGGAAAAATCCTTCGGTAGCGAGCGGGCCTTTGACATTCTGAACCGCCTTCAGAGCAGCCTGCAGGAAGTCCCCTTTCAGTTCTTAAAGCGGGCCGACCCCTCCCAGGTGTGCAGCTTTATTCAAGACGAACACCCCCAGACCATTTCGCTTATCCTGGCCCATATGAACCCGGCCTTATCCTCCATCATCCTTTCCTCCCTCCCCCAGGACGTCCAGTCCGATGTGGTCATCCGCATCGCCACGATGGACCGCACCGCGCCCGAAATCGTGCGCGAAGTGGAGCGGGTACTGGAGCGCAAGATGGCCTCGGTCTTCAGCCAGGGCTTCACCTTCGCCGGCGGCGTCAAGGACGTGGCCGAAATTCTCAACATGATCGAGCGCTCCACGGAGAAGACGATCATGGCGGACCTGGAAGAGCGCGATCCCGAATTGGCCGACGAAATCGCCCGGCTCATGTTCACCTTCGACGACATCGTCTTCGTGGACGATTCCGGTATCCAGAAGACCCTCCGCGAAGTGGAGAGCAAAGATCTGGCCCTCGCCCTCAAGGCCTCCAACGACGAAGTGGCCAACAAGGTCTACAAGAACATGTCCGAGCGCGCCCGCGAAATGATCAAGGAAGAAATCGAGTTCATGGGCCCCGTGCGCATGAAAAACGTCGAAGAGGCACAGCAGAAGATCGTCGCCGTTATCCGGCGCCTCGAAGAATCGGGCGACGTGGTAATCTCCGGTCGCGGTGGCGGGGATGCCGATGAAATTCTCGTTTAAGATGTCGGCGTCTTTCCGGCAGCAGTATGGCTGATTCATGACCCGTATACTTAAATTTGTGCACGCAGAAACCGTGGAGGTGTCACGCTTCGACCGGGAGTCTCTTGAGGAATTCCCCGACGAAGCATTGCTCGCCCCCGACTTTCTGCCGGCGGAGGAGGAGGGCGGGGAATTCGCCCAAGAAGAGCCCCCCATCGATCCGGAGGTGCTGCGCGAGGAAATCATGGCCGCCGCCCGGGAAGAGGCCGCGCGGAAAGTTCAGGAGGCCTATCAAGAGGGGCTCGCCCGGGGCACTCAGGTGGGACAGGAGCGATTTGACGCAAGCCTGGCCCATTGCACCGAAGCGCTGGAGGCCGCAGCAACGGCGATCCAGACCTCGCACGATGCGTTTGTGAACGCCCTCGAGCCCCAGGTCCTTGCCCTGGTGAAACTGATGGTCACGCGGGTCATAGATGCGGAATTGAAGTCCAACCCCGACCTGCTCCAGCGTATGGCCCGCCGGGCTCTGGCCCGACTCGCCGGACAGTTCTCCGTCACCCTGCTGGTTCATCCAGACGATGTGGAAGCCCTCAAGCTTCATGAGGTTTCCCTGCTGGACAGCGTGTCCGGCGTAGACTCCCTTCACATCCAGGCCAGCGACACGGTGGCCCCCGGCGGTTGCATCGCACAGTCCAGCGAAATGGAAGTCGATGCCCGGCTGGAGACCCTGCTCAACCAGGTGCTCGACGCCCTGACGGAGTAAGGCACGTGATCGACCTCCGCAACTATCAGCAGCGCATCGAAGCATGCCACCCTCTGGTGACCTCCGGCCGAATCACGGATGTCGTCGGACTCACCATCGAAGCCACCGGCCCCGCCATGCAGATCGGCGATGTCTGCTATGTGGAACCCGCGCGGGGCACGGCTCCGGTGCCGGTTGAGGTGGTGGGTTTTCGCCAGGACAAGATCCTGCTGATGCCCCTCGGCGGCATGCGCGGCATCGGCCCTGGCTGCCGGGTGCGCCCGACCCACGCCCCGCACACCGCCGGCGTTGGCCCAGGTCTTATTGGCCGCGTGATCGGCAGTGACGGCCACCCGATTGACGGCGGACCACCCCTGGACTACGAAAAGAAGGTCTCGCTCCACCGCGAGCCCCCCCCGCCCATGTCGCGCCAACGCATCCTAACCCCCATCGCCACCGGCGTGCGGGCCATCGACGCATGCCTCACCTGCGGGCGGGGCCAGCGCATGGGCATCATGGCGGGCAGCGGCGTGGGCAAGAGCAAATTGATCGGCATGATCGCACGGAACACCGACGCGGATCTCAACGTCATCGCCCTCATTGGCGAGCGTGGCCGCGAAGTGCGTGAATTCATCGAGGGCGATCTGGAGCTGGAAGGCCTGGAGCGCTCGGTGGTCGTGGTGGCCACTTCGGACGAGTCCGCCCTGCTCCGCCTCAACGGCGCCTTCATCGCCACCGCCATCGCGGAATACTTCCGGGACCAGGGTGCCAATGTAATGCTGATCATGGACTCCGTCACGCGTGTGGCCATGGCGCAACGCGAAGTGGGCCTCGCCATCGGCGAACCGCCCACCACCCGGGGCTATCCACCTTCGGTCTATGCCATGCTCCCCCGTCTGCTGGAGCGGGCCGGGACGGCCGCCCAGGGCAGTATCACCGGTTTCTACGCCGTGCTGGTGGAGGCGGACGACTTGAACGACCCCGTGGGCGACACGGTGCGCAGTATCCTCGATGGGCACATCGCCCTGTCGCGGGATCTCGCAGGCAAGGGTCACTACCCCCCTATCGATATTCTGGGCAGCGTGAGCCGCGTGATGAACGAGGTTTCGAGCCCCAACCATGCCAAGTGGGCCCATCGCTTCCGGGAATTGCTCGCGGCCTATCGCGACAACGAGGATTTGATCAATATCGGCGCCTACGTGCCGGGAAGCAGCCGCGAAGTGGACACCGCTATCCAACTCATGCCAGACTTTAACCGGTTTCTGCGGCAGAGCCTGAAGGAAGCCGCGCCCTTTGCGGAAACGGTGAACCGCTTGTCACAATTGACCGGAAACAGGTGACGCCATGCGCAATCCCAACCGCTATGCCGCGGTACTCCGGATCCGCGAGCAGGCTGAAGACCGGCAGGCCCAGGTCGTGGCCCTGGTGCGTAATCGCCTCCAGATCGCGCGCAAGGAGCGCACCTCCCTGGAGCTGACCCGCCAGTCGGCACTGGAACAGGCGGGTACAACCCTCCAGCAACATTTCGATGCAAGCGACATTCGTAGTTACTATCAATATGAACGCCATCTCGCCGGATTGCGTGATCGCAAGGATGCGGAGATCCGAACCTTGCTCCAGGAAGAGTCTGCGGAAGTAAAGCTGCTGGAGAAAGTGAGTCAGGCCCGCCAGATCGCGGAGAAGCTGCATGAACGGCGACGGGAAGCCTATCGTAACTTCCTGTTCAAGGAAGAACAGAAGGCGCTGGACGAGACTGCAAACAAGTATGCCGCGCGGCGGATCCAAGAGGCCGTCGCGGCGGCGAGGAGGGGTGGAACATCATGATGAAACTCATATTATTCGGCCTGGTGGGCCTGTTTTCGCTGCTGGCGACGATCGTCGTCTCCCTGGCACTTACGGGAAATCTCTCCCAGGAAAAACTCCGGGGCCTGTGGGACAAGGAAGCCCTGGCCGAGGCCCAGGCGGCACAGCAGGCCGAAGAGGAGGCCAAAGCCCCGACCCTGGGGACCCTGGCCTACCAGCTCAAGGAGCGAGAGAAGGCGCTGGACGAGCGCAAACTCGCCCTGGACGAGCGGGAAAAGCAACTCACCCAGCGGGAAGCCGATCTGGCCAAGACCCGCAGTGATCTGGAAGCCATGCAGACCGCCATCAACGAGTCTTACGGGGTGGCGGCGGACGACAAAAAAGAGCAGATGAAGACCATCGCCATCACGCTGGAGAACATGGAGGCGGAGGGCGCGGCGAAGAGCCTGGAATCGATGCCTACGGACGAGGCGGCGCAGATTCTCATCAGTGTGAAAGACAAGAAGCGCGGCGAGATTCTCGACGTCATGTCGGCCGAAACCGCCGCCCGAATCTTGAAAGAAATTCGCGACACGCGACCCTGAAACAGAGGTCGCTTGTCACACTTTCTCCGCCTGAAGTCAGAAAAAGTTAAACCACGAATGAACCTCGGGCAGCCTTTGGCCGCAACCAAATATTTGGACCACGGAGACACCGAGGCGCGGAGAAGAAAACGAGTTTTAGAGGCACCGGTGCCGAGTCACGGCACGCTTACGTTCGAAAACACCTCTCTTTTCTTCCCTCCCTCATATAATTTTCTCCGTGCCTCCGTGCGCTCCGTGGTCCTGGCATGCCGTCGTCCTGATGTTTTGCACGCGAAGGAGCAATCATAACTGGGACGCCAGCTCAATGCGTCTTGCCTGGTTTACAGGTGAAAATCATAGTGGTAATACCCTTCCTTCCCTCTTACTTCTTCGTGCGCTTCGTGCCTTCGTGGTGAATAATTGGGCTACGGACAACGACCGCCCTTCAACATTGCCTTCTCCATTCCGATTGCCGCACGTCGCAGCCCCATTCGTTTCCCCGTCCTTCCATCATCCCCGATTCTACTCCGGGTTGATCGTCACCCATTCACCAACCCCAAGGGAGGCTCGCAGCCCATGTATGTCTCAAGCGAAGTACGGCGACGGGAACTCCCGGAGTCGTCACCGGATTCGACGCCCTACGCTTCGGCGGCCGCAGGCACGAGTTTTATGGCCATCCTCACCGAAGTCAGCAAGCAGCCCTCAGATACTTCCGCTGGGCAGTCGCCGGACGAAAGCGCAGAGGTCACCGACGTGTCGAAGGTGTCGGAACTGCCCGACCAGGAATCCGATGCATCGGAAGAATCCGTGGAGACGCGATCCACAACGAATGCAGAAGATGGACAGGAAACGGATGCGGCGGAATCCACCCGCACCACGACAACCGAGCTGCCCACCGACACCGAAGGGGGTGAAGCCACCACCACCACGAATACGGTGGTCGTTGCGCCATCGTCTTCCAGCACTACCGCGACGCCGGGCGTCGCGGGAACCGGAGAGAGCTCCGCACAGGTCGGCACCGCCG
>JBIJDL010000286.1:0-8197 GCA_044344195.1 Candidatus Hydrogenedentales bacterium | reverse complement strand
GTGGCCGTAACCCACGATGCCGATGGTCTTGCCGCGCATTTCGACACTGCCCGCGGTTTCCTTGGACCATTCGCCCGCGTGGGCCCCCTTGATCTTGCCGTAGAGACCGCGGAAGAGCATGCCCATGTAGGTCATGACCAGCTCGGCCACGGAGCGGGTGTTAGAAAAGGGTGCATTGAAAACGGGGATGCCGTTGCGCATGGCGGCGTTGATATCGATCTGGTTGGTGCCGATGCAGAAGGCGCCCACGGCCAGGAGTCGGTCCGCCTTGTCAATCACCGTCCGCGAGATCTGGGTCTTCGAGCGGATACCGAGAATATGGACGCCCTTGATGGCCTTGCGCAGTTCGGCTTCGTCCATCGCGCCCTTGTGCGCCTCCACGCTGAAGCCTTCGTCCTGGAAGCGGCGCACGCTTTCGGGGTGGACGCCCTCCAGCAGAAGGACCTTGATCTTGTTCTTGGGGAAAGAGGTGGTGGTCATGGCAATACCTGTGCTGTCGTGCCCGGCGGCGTTTTTTGGGGGATCAGGGGAGAGTATACCGGAGGAAGGGTTGAAGTCTGAAGTCTGGAGACTGGAGACTGGAGACTGGAGACTGGAGACTGGAGACTGGAGACTGGAGACTGGAGACTGGAGACTGGAGGGGCGCAATCAGCCCGCAGGTCCCACACGACCCATAAGACACCTACCGCCCGCCGTTTGATTTCCTCTGCGGGCAGTCCCGACAATGGCCCCCGGCACTTCTGCCTCGATTTACTTCAAAGGAGTATTCCCATGTCCAACAGCAATGCCCGTATTCTGGCTTTCGCGGGAAGCACCCGTGTCCATTCCTTCAACAAGAAACTTGCCGCGGCGGCGGCGAAAGGCGCGGAGGCCGCAGGTGCCGAGGTGACACTGATCGATCTGCGCGAGTATCCGCTGCCCCTCTTCGATCAGGATCTCGAAGCGGCCGAAGGTTTGCCCGAGAATGCGAAGGCCCTGCGTGAGCTTTTCCTCAGCCACAATGCGTTGCTGATCGCGTGCCCGGAATACAACGGTTCCCTTCCCGCCGTGCTCAAGAACGCGATCGACTGGGTCAGCCGCCGCCAGGAAGGCGAGCCACCCCTGGCCTGCTTCAAGAACAAGATCGCCCTGCTCCTCGCCACGTCTCCCGGGGCCCTGGGGGGCCTGCGCGCCCTGCGCCATCTCCAGACGGTGCTTATGGGCCTGCAGGTGGTGGTGCTACCCGAGCAGAAGTCTATTCCAAAAGCGGGGGAGGTCTTTAACGACGAAGGTATCGCCGATGACAAAATCCGGGCGGAGGTGGAGCGACTGGGCGCGCGTCTGGCCGAGATGGCCTCGCTGTTCCATGCATGAATTAGCTGTGGCGCGGCGCTAAAGTACGGCTCCCTGATGCCGATATAAACCCCATGAGGCTGAGACACGGAGGTCAAGGCGACGAATCGACACGGAGGTCGGCGGAGACGACGGGTAAGGCTAGATGAAACGCCGGGTGTCATTCCCAACACCAACGCGATCGGCGATTTGTCCCATAGTCTTTCCATCCATGAGAGGCGCCACTGCAACCTTGTTGTGGCGTTTTTCTTTTTTTTAGGGGGACCGATGCCGATTAGGGCTTTGTCCAATAGTTGTTGAGCCAATCGAGGGCTGTCCCTCAAGAAATTCTTCCGTTAGCATCATGGGCCAATCGGCCACTGTCCCCGCCTAAAGTATTAACCATCGCTGCCGATAGTTTAAGTACAAGGCCGAGACAAGGAGGTCGAGGCCAGCGCGACACGGATGTCAACTGCTTATAACCTGGAAATGTACTCCCAGGGCGGAAAATCCCGCCGCCCGCTTAAAGAGTCGCCCCCAGGGTCTTACCTCGGAAACGCGTTGCAGGCCTCCTGCAGCGCGTTTCAGGTATTTGGAGTGCGGAATTTTCCGTGTCCGCCCGCTAAAGTTCCGCGTCGGGCGGCCGATAAGGAACCAAGCAGTTACTGAGCTTGCAGATTCTAAACGAATCGCTGGGCCGAACATCCCACGGCATATCCAGCAGCCAATCTCAGGTACTTGCCTCCTGGGTGGCGGCATGGCATCGTCCATGACGCCCTCTTTTTTTTAATTAAGAATTAAGAATTAAGAATTGAGAGTCGGCCAACACATACGCTCCACCCATAATTCATAATTCATAGTTCACCACCTTCATCACCAGTCCCTGGGGCGGGGCGCAGTGGCCCAGGAAGGGCCCGCCCGAGTTCAGGGCCTCATCGATGAAGCCTGGCTCGAAGCGGCCTCTTCCGATTTCCACCAGGGTGCCCGCGAGATTGCGCACCATCTTGTAGAGGAATCCATCGCCGTAGAATTCGATGTGCCACAGGTTCGCGGCATCGATGGGGCCAATAACGCCGCCTTTCTTCAACTGCACATCGAAGAGCGTCCGCACGGTGGTCTTCATCTGGCTGCCCGTGCTTTGAAACCCCGCAAAGTCGTGGGTGCCCACGAGCTTTGGCAGTAGGGATTCGATCAGGTCCAGATCCATTTTGTAGGGCACGAGCCAACTGTAGGGCGCGCTGAAGGGATCGCACTCCCGACTGAAATTGAAGGTGTAACAGTAGCGCTTCGATTTCGCGGAGAAACGCGCGTTGAAGTCCGGCGTGGCCGGCTCCAGAGCGGTGATCTGGATCTCCGGTTCCAGCATCATGCAGAGGGCGTGGCGGAGCGTGGGATTCAGAGGTCGGGGCCATTCACATGAAAAAACCTGGCCCAACGCATGCACCCCCGCGTCGGTGCGGCCCGCGCCCTGGATGCGAATGGGTTGGGAGGCGATCTTGCTCATCGCCGCCTCGATCTCGCCTTGAACGGTGCGTTGATCCTGTTGGGATTGCCAGCCGCAGAAGTGGGTGCCGAGATAGCGAACGGTGCCTTTAAGTGGATACATCATCCGGCTATTGTAAGGGGCTGCCGGCGTGAAGTGCCAGTTGGGGGGGGCTGAAGGATAAAGGCTGAAGGTTGAAGGCTGAAGAATGTATGGGTCTTATGGGTCAGTATGAAAACTGAAGACCCATACGACCCACAGGACCCTCGACCAAGAAAACGATAGGTCTGGCACCTGCCAGCATAGTACAATCGCACCTACAAGCTTCAGCCCTCGGCCTTCAAACTTCAACCTTCATCCTTCAGCCTTCCTCCATGCTCTTCATTTTCGAAATGTTTATCCTTGGCATCGCCGCTGGTCTTATCAGCGGCGCGCTTGGTCTGGGTGGCGGCGTCGTTATGGTGCCCGCGTTTCTCGCCTTTGTTTCCTGGATGGACGTCCACACCGCCAAAGGCACCAGCCTCTTTATCATCGCGTTTGTTTCGGCGACCAACGCCTGGCGGCTGGGCAAGCGCCTGGAAGTAGTGCCTTGGTCCCTCGTGGGCAAGTTCGCGGTCGGCTCTATTGTCGGCGGCTATTTCGGTGCGTGGATCACCACCTTCACCTCCGAGCGCGTGATTCTCGGACTCTACCTGGCGCTGGTCTGCACCATTGCGTGGCGATTGTTTCACACCGCGAATGTTGCGGAAGTTCAACGCGGCGCGGCACCCCGCTGGTGGTTTCCGCCCCTCCTGGGGGCCTTCAGCGGCGCGGCGGGCGGCGCCACGGGCACAGGCGGCGGACTTATTCTCGTTCCGCTTGCGCTGCAGACCGGACTGGCGACGAACAAGAACGCCACCGCCATCTCCAACATGGTCATGGTCCTCGTGGCGACGATGGGCACCATCGCCCACCTGCGGGCCGTGCCCACATTGTCGGTGCCCTGGACTGTGGGCCACATCAACTTTCAGGTCGTACCGGCCGTATTCATTGGCGCACAACTGGGCTCCGCCATAGGCCGTCACTACGATCACCGCCTTTCGCTCCGTGCGCGCCGTATTGTGCTGGGAAGCCTGCTGCTCTTGATAGTTGCGTCGTTGCTTCCCCGCATGGTGTAGTGGGATAGTATGGACGGATACTCGTCAACGCCTGCGCGCTCCTTCACGGTTCGCTGCGTTCGCGCTGTCGAGTCGCGTTGCGATTGACGAAAGGTCCCGATTTCCCATGCCTCTGCTCGATAAAAAAGGACGCCTCCTCGGGCGCTTCAACATCTTCGATCTCTTTTTGGTGTGCGTTGTGGCCGCCCTGGCCGCCATTGCCTACGTGAAGCTCAGCGCGCCCCAGCGCGTGGCGCCGCCCTTCGCATCCGCGGAAACCCGTGTCACCGTGGCCGTGGCCCTGCAACTTCCCGAGGACCAGCCCTGGATGTGTGACTACGCGAAAAGCGGCGTTGCCGAAACCGATCCGAGGACGGGCGAGCCGGTTGCGGAAGTGCTGGGCTGTAGCGTACGTGACGGATTCCCCACCGTCGATCTGCGGCTTCATGCCGTACGCGATGGCGGGGGCCACATCCTATTCGAGGGCCTCCCCCTGTTGCCGGGCCGCATGCTGGAGATCAATACCGACGCCGCGATTTTCTCGGGTGTCGTGCGGTCATTCACGCCCGAGGCACCGTGATTCCGGCGCGTTCATATCGCGCCAGCCGCACGGGCCGCCTCGTGGCGGGATCATTCGTGTATCAGTGGACCCGGGTGAATCTCCCGACCCTGACCCTGCTGGAAGAGGCTGCGGGGCTGCGATTGATCCCGCGGCGGCCCTGGTTTTTTCAGGCGATTGGTGTGGCGGCCGTGCTCGCGGCCCTGGCCTCAATGCTTTGGGGCCCGCTCGTCCTCGGTTTTGTCGCATTGAGCTTCGCGGCAACCCTCTTCGCGCCCGGCGCCGCGCTCCTTGCGCTGCCCGCCCTCCTGATCTGGGCACCGCGCCTGGTGCTGGGTGATTCCGGGGGTGAAGCGGTCTTTCTGCGCCTGGACCAGTTTGTGGTGGCCGGCCTTGTTGCCCGTGGACTTTTTCATCCGGCCGAGCGATTGACGAGTCCACCGGCCCACACGGCCTATATCCTCTTCCTGGCGACACTCGCCCTCAGTGTGGTCCTGGGCCTCTTCCAGGGCACGCTGGCGGCCCCCATGTCGGCCCTGCTCTACCTGGCCCAGTGGCTGGAGTTCTACGGACTCTATGTCGTCGCGTGGAACTTCGGTCCCCGGATCCAGCGCTTCTTTCCCTATGCCTGGGCCCTGCCCCTGGTCGCCCTGGCGGCCTACGGGCTGGCGGAGTGCGCCTGGCCTTTCCATGAAGATCCCAATGTCCGATACCGTACCTTCGAGCGCGCGCTTTTTCCTGGACAGGCCAACCACGCCGCCGGGCTTTTTGCCCTGGCCACGGCCACGGGACTGGGCATGGCTCTGAATCTCCGCTACCGGGCCCTGGGTCTCGCCCTGGCGCTGCTGTCCACCTTGGCCCTCTGGCCGACAGGGTCGCGATCCGGAGCGCTGGCCTGGGCGGCGGGGATCGGCGCCTTTACCCTTATTACCGTGCCCACCCTGCGCTGGTGGGCGTCGCCACTTCTTGTCCTCGGTCTCGCGGCCGTGCCGGGCAGCTTCTGGGCGGCACGCAGTGCGCCCGGCAGCTCCATGCATGATCGCCTCGTGGCGTGGAAGAGCGCCCTGAGTACCGTGGACCTCTATCCGCTTCTGGGCCTCGGCGCGGGCGCGCGGCACCGCTCCTACTACGACAATCACTACCTCATGACCCTCGCGGAATCGGGGCTCGTGGGGATGGTGTTGCTACTGGCCCTGCTCCTCGGCCTCGCCCGCGCGCTGGGCCACGGATCGAGGAGCCGCCCGGACTGGCGGGCCACCGGTGCCCTCGCGGGCCTGGCCGCCCTCATGGTGCACGGCCTGGCCACGGCCACCTTTGTCGTCACCATGACCGCTGGGCCCCTGTTCTGGTATCTTGGCATTGCACTTTCCAAGCGCGAGGAGAACCCATGAGCCCCGGAATTCCCCCCAGTCTGGATCGGCAGGATCAGCGGGTGGCGCTCTTCGTCGGCGCCATCATCCTCGCCGCCATGTTTGTGGCAACCCTCGTGGTCGTCGTCGGCCGGACCGCCGGGGGCCCTGTGACCGAAGGCGGCCCACCGGTGTCGCGCCTTGATCGCTACCTGGCGGAGGAGGAACGGGCCAGCGCCTACACCGTCGTTCGGGATCAATTGGACCAGATGAAGGACGAGCCAGGCATCACGGCGGTCTTCTGCCGGGATTGCTCCCACCGCTGGATCGGCGGGGAGATCGAATTTCGCGGGCAGGTGGACTTCCAGAAGGACGAGGGCGGTATGGAACGGCACGACTACACGGCCCGCCTGAGCGGTTCCCGGCAGGATGGCTGGGAGGTACTTTCCGTGGAGCTGGTCGCCGCAGAGGTTCCGTAGTCTGATCGGTATCGTAAGAAAGATGGTGGTGGGGGGAGTGCAAAAATGAAAAAGGACCCGACGTATCGAACGGGTCCTTCGTGATGATAATGGTAGCGGTGCACGGATTTGAACCGCGGACACTCGGATTATGATTCCTTTCGGGCCCTCAACAAGCTGCTTCCACCAACTACTACACTAACTCAGAATCCGAAAAAATACCCTCTAAATACTAGCTTTTCCGTTATTGATATGCTATTCTTGTTAACCGACGTACAGCGTCGTACCAAATTTTTGGGTAACAGACGGGTAACAGGAATTAAAAAGGCATAGCACACCATGAAAGTAAGACTTACAAACAGCCAGGTAGAGAGTTTGGTGCCTGGAGCCAAATATTACGATGTTGGGGATAGCGAGATTCCAGGCCTAGTAGTACGGGTACAACCATCAGGCTCGAAGATCTACTACCTCAGGTACAAGCTTCCAGATGGTAAGCGTCGCAGCTTCCGAATTGGAGACGCCACGGCACTTCGTGTTGCGGAAGCGCGATCCGCTGCGCGTATACATTGGGCGGACGCCACTAAAGGCGATGATCCGATGGCCCGGAAGCAACGCCCGAAGGTATATACACTCCGTCAGTTTCTCGTTGTGTATAAGGGAGAAGCATTTCGCAATTGGCACTTGGAATCGATCGAGCGGGTTAAGCGGAGCTTCAGTAGTATCTTGGACAAGTCGCTTGACGAAATTACAATGGCTTCCATCCTTCAAGGTCGGAATGGACGTAAAGCAGCGGGAAAGAGTTCCGGTACAGTGAACCGAGATCTGGCCGCACTACGTGCGATATTTTCGCGTGCGGTTGCGGGAGGCTCCCTGCAAAAAAATCCCTGCGATGGAATTAAACCTCTTGGCGAAGATACAGGCTCCAAGCCAAGGTATCTCAAACCGAAAGAGCTTGAGCGACTTCACATCGCTTTGGACAAGCGTGAGGAACAACAGCGAACTGCACGCGATAGTCACAATAGTTGGCTAAGGGCGCGCCATCAGCCGGAAATGCTCGACTTACGAACCGTAGAGTTTACGGACTTTTTGAAACCCATGACCTTGCTGGCGCTGAACTCTGGGTTAAGACGAGGCGAGCTGTTTGGCCTGGAATGGGACGATTGTGAACTCGAGAGCATTCCACCCCTTCTGACCGTGAGGGGCGAAGGTGCCAAGTCAGGGAAAACGCGCCATATACCACTCAACGACGTAGCTTTAAACACGCTTATAAGGTGGAAAGCACAGTCAACGGGAAGTGAACTCGTTTTTCCATCGCCCGTGACGGGTGAACGTTTCAACAACATCCACAAATCGTGGCAGGACTTGACGGACTCTGCTGAACTCGTCAATTTCAAGTTTCACGATACTCGCCACCATTTCGCGTCCATGCTGGTGCAGTGCGGGGCAGATTTGAATGTAGTGCGCCAACTCCTGGGGCATGCAGATCTTAAGATGACTCTTCGCTATGCCCATCTTGCTCCTCGCAATGCTGCAGAGGCCGTGGCACTGCTGAATGTGAAGGAAAAGGTGAAAAAGAAGACCAATAAAGAGCCCCAGACGGCCAACAAGGAAGAATCCAAGTGATGTACCTCCCCTATTGGAACACCCTGGATAGCTTGACCCCTCTCCAAAACGAATGGCTCAAGAAGTACACCCGTCCCAACGCTATGGTAATTATGCCTCAGTGGGCAATGAATCAACCCAAAGGCTTCAAGCTCGACTATCTCCTGAAGCACGTACTGGAAAATGGCTGGGACTTGACTGAAGCCGGTTGGGTCAAAGCGCATGCAATGGGAATCTCGCAGGGCATGGAGTTAACCGAAGAAGTCGAGGAAGAGGGGTTAAAACACAGTAAAGCGGCA
>JBIJDL010000285.1:0-8198 GCA_044344195.1 Candidatus Hydrogenedentales bacterium | reverse complement strand
AGGTAGACTTTGAAATTGCAAGGATGCTGCAGAATTCACAGTCGTGCCACACGATCTCGCCGAAGGCGAGTTCGAGTGCACCGTGCGAGGCCATTCCGGGTCATTCAACACATCCCGGCGCGGTCCTCGTACACCGAAATTGAACGACACTCCAAAGTACAAAAGGAAGCACCAGATTTGTCTTGACGACCCCACGTGAGCGAGGCTCAAGGCACTCGAACTCGCCTTTGGGCGAGATCGTGTGGCACGTTTCCAGTCACTTTTAAGCGTCCCCACCGAATAACCTCGTTCGCGCCGTTGTACTTAGCCCCGGACTCTTTTGTAGACTGGGCGTATTGGCTTTTCACGTATAAACCCTGGGGAGAACGCTGCCATGGGCATCTGGGACAAAATCACCGGCGAGCTGGTGGACATCATCGAATGGCTGGATCCGACGAGCGACACCATGGTCCACCGCTTCGAGCGGCACGGCAACGAGATCAAGCACGGCGCGAAGCTGACGGTGCGCGAGGGCCAGGTGGCGGTCTTTATCAACGAGGGCAAAATCGCGGACGTGTTCAATCCCGGCATGTACACGCTGAACACCCAGAACCTCCCTATCATCTCCACGCTGCAAGCCTGGCGTCATGGCTTCGAGAGCCCTTTCAAGGCCGAGGTTTACTTCATCAGCACGCGCCGCTTCACCGATCTGAAGTGGGGCACGAAGAACCCCATCATGCTGCGGGACGCCGAATTCGGCCCGCTGCGTCTGCGCATGTTCGGCACCTACTGCATGCGGGTGGAGAATCCCGTCGCCTTCGTCAAGGAGATCGTGGGCACGGACGGCACCTTCACGAAGGAAGAGATAACGGAGCAGCTCCGCAACATCATCGTGGCGCGATTTTCCGATTTAGTGGCGGAAAGCAAGATCGCCGCGCTGGACCTGGCGTCGAACTACGATGAGTTGGGCAAGTTCGCCTCGGAGCGGCTCCACGACGATTTTGAAGCCTATGGCCTTGACGTGACCAACCTGATGGTGGAAAATGTTTCGCTGCCGCCGGAAGTGGAAGCGGCGCTGGACAAGCGCACGAGCATGGGCGTCATCGGCAATTTGCAGCAGTATGCCCAGTTTCAGGCGGCCAACGCGATGGAATCCGCCGCGAAGAATCCGGGTGGAGAAGCCGCGGGCGGCATGGGCCTGGGCATGGGCTTCGCCATGGCCAACCAGATGGTGAACAGCTTCGCCCAGCAGACACCGCAGGGCGCGCCCGCGGGACCGCCGCCGATTCCCGGGCAGACCAGTTATTTTGTGGCCGTGAATGGCCAGCAGACAGGCCCCTTCGCCCCCGCACTGCTCCAGCAGCAGGCCCAGCAGGGTGCGCTCACGGCGGAAACGCTCGTGTGGACCCAGGGCATGGCGAGCTGGGTGGCCGCCGGACAGGTGCCGGAACTGGCCGGGATCTTCCAGCAGGGACCCCCGCCCTTGCCGGAGTGATAGGAAGAAGGCATGGGTCGTATGGGTCTTATGAAACAGCAATGACCACCAACTCATTAATAGGACCCATAAGACTCATACGACCTATACGACCCATTACTCGCGACTACTTCTCCAGTCGATACAAGTGCACTGCAAAGCGCCGCCATTCGTCGGTGAGCGCGCCGCCCGACACGGGCACTTCGCGATCTTCGTTGAGCACCACGGCCTTGCTCCACTCACCGAGGCCCGACAGCGTGGCCTTGCACTTGTTACCGTCGGCATTGCAGGTGAACACATAGCGGTGTCCGCCGTAATCGCGCACCATGAGCTGCACGCCGTCGTCCACGGAGTGGCCCATTTCTTCGTAGACCGCTTCTATTTCCAGATCGGGCGCGGGCGCCACGAGGGCTTCCTTCAGATCGGCCACTTCACGCGTGACGCGCTTGATATTGTCCCACGCCTCGGAGGGCTGGGGCGTGAAATCGCTGCCCCAGTAGACGATGCCGTTGGCGCCTTTGATCAGTGACTGGAAGGCCATGAAGCGGGTCTCGTTGTAGGTGGGGTACTGAATCTTCTCTTCGCGCTGCTCCACCACGTCCGTCTCCTGCACGAGCTTCTCCCAGGCAAAGGCCTGAAGCACCATGAGCAGCGGGCGATCCGGCCCCGTCACCTTGCGCATCTTGTCCACATAATCCCCCACCTGGCTGATGCTGGTGTTGTTCAGATCGCCCTGGTGACCATTGGGGAACAGGGCAAACATGGACAGGATGCCGCCCGGGTTCACAGGGTAAATATCGCAGGCCACGATGTCCGTGCCGGCGTTATAGGGCTTCATGGTCGACACGAGGTTGGTGGGCGCGTGATTCATATAGAGCAGCTTATCCGGTGCGAGCTGCTTGATCACCGGATAGGTCTCGGCAAACACTTGGGCCGGGACGCGCTGCCCCTTCTTGAGCCAGTCCCACGCGGGCTCGTCCACCGTCTCGATGATGGCGAGGGCGGGGTGATCCTTGACCGCCTTCACGCGCTCGCTCAGCGCTGCTTCGCTCTCCGCGCGCTTCTCCAAATCCAGCGCACCGACGGAGGTCCACGCCATCACGCCTGCGGCCTGGGCCTGATCCAGCGTCTCCGGCGATCCGGCGCGCACGAGGTTGAAGCCGGCATCCGCCATCTCCTGGTAGGGCTGGTCGGACTTCGCGGCGTAGTAACTTCCGATGATGAGCGTGCGCGTGCCATTGACGAGGATGGCGCCGTCGGTGTCGAAGGACAGCGCGTAGGGCTGCGCGAAGGCGTGGAAACACGCGAGGAACATAAGACCGGGCAACCAATGAAGTTTCTTCATAGCAGATCCTTTCCGACTGCAACAGCGCATACTCTTGTGGGATAGACGACCACAATTGGCTGTACAAATACAATTTCCACGGGCGATGGACTATGCGCGCGAGCGCCGGGCAAGCTCCGCAATGAATTGTGGGGCCAGTGGCTCCCGGTGATGGGAGAGACAAAGATTCGCGGCCACCTTCACAGGCGTCCGGGTTATATCGGCATTATGCACGTAGAACTGCCCCTGGGCCAGTCGTGCGACGTCATCTCCCGGCGCGCCTTTATTCTGCAACAGTTCTTTGATGGCATTAATCACGGCGGGAGCGTTGCCCTTGCCGTAGAAACTGGTCGAACAGTTGGTCACGATACTGTTGTGAATTTCCCTGGGCGCCTGCGTGGCGAATATGAGCCCGAGACCATACTTGCGGGCCTGTGCCGCCAGACGCATGAAACTATCCCGACAGGGAGATTTGGATACGGCCGGTATGAAATCCTTCGCCTCGTCCAACACGAGCAGGCCGCGCAGGGTGCCGCTGTCGGCGGGATGCTTCTTAATCCAGGAGAACAGGGTCATCGCCAGTCGATTCAAAAATTGCTGCTGCTGGTCGAGTGCCGGGAGGCCGACGAAATTGATCACGGAAATCCGCGTTCGGGGCACCGCCGGGTCCAGCCCGAACAAGGCCGCCGGATCGAGCGCGTCGCCGCCGCTGGCCAGCAACGGATCGATCTGGATCTGGCTACGCAGGGAATCGGCCATCTTCGAAGCATACTTTCGCGCATCGTTGATATTGGCATCGGCACCGGCCGGTAGGTCATTCAGGAGTTCGACAAGATTCTCCAGGTTTCCGCCGCCCTGTTCCGCAAAAAAACGAAGCGCGGCGGTGAGGACGCCGAGTCTGTTTCGTGTTGATTCGCGATTGCCCGGCGCCACGATATCGGCCAGCGCTTCTCGCGCCATGGCCAGCGCATCATTCAGGGCGTCCACATCGCCCAATAGCGCGCCGAAATCCGGCAATGGCTCAAGGCGTAACGGGTTGCCGCCTTCAAGACCCGGCGTCCAGACGACGGTCTCTGTCGTCTGGAAGTACCGGACCGCTTTCTCCCGCTCTTCCGGTCTCAAGCTTTCCGGTGCATCTGGCCACGGATCGCCAAGCTGGGCGAGGTCGTTCGCGGTGTCAATTACGATGGCGGGCACGCCAAGGAGTGCTGCCTCCTCGACGAGGCGCTTAATCAGCACGGTTTTTCCTGAACCGGCACCCGCAAAAATCGCTGTGTGTTTCCGCAATTCGAGCAGTGGCAGGCCAAGCTCGGCTCCCCGTGGCTCACCTCCGACGACCCGGCGGCCCACCGGCAGTTCTGCGTTGGCGACTGAGGGCTTAGGTTGCGGCGAGGGCGCAGGTGGCAACACCGTAGCATCGGTCGTGGAACTCACTACGGAGGAATTCTCGTTGCCGGATAGCGCCGATATCTGGACAGCGACAGGGGTGCCCGACTCCGATGGCGAATCACCTCGAGTCTGGGCCTCTGGCCCGGCGTCCTTTTCAAGCCGGATACTTCTCAGCATGCGCAAGTTATGCGCTGGTTTCCGCTCGATCAGCCAACTGTCGAAGGCTTCGTGCGCCTCGGCGGACATTTGCTGGAGCGCCCAGAGTGTGGCGATTTCATCTGGATCTGGAGCCATGAGAACGCCGCCCTTCTCGTAAAAATCCGAGAGGCGTTTCGCGGTTACCTCGCCACCTGGCAGGGGATTTGATCGAAATAGAACCAAGTGCCGAAAGCCCAGCTTTCGGTCGATGCCCGAACTGGTCATGGCGGCGCGCAGTCGCGCCTGAAACGAAATGGCATGCGTCTTTTCCAGCGCGCGCAGACAGTAATGTTGCTCGGCGCCGGTGGCGAGCTCGATCTTGCGAATGCGGGCATGCAGCGGCATGATGCGGTTTCTTCCCGGAAATTCGCTGTCCACCACCACGTCATGCGCGTCGTCGGGTGGGGTCTCTTTGACGAGACACGCTGCCGCTGTTACCAGCAAGCGGGAGAGACGTTCGTCTTCGAAGCCCTCTTCAAGAAGATACGGAATGTCGGCTTGCCCGCGCAATTCCTGAAAGCGCCCATCCAATTCGGGCCACTTCGTTGTCTCTGGCATCCCCGCCGGTTCAACAGGCGACTCCGTAAAGGCCTGCAATTCGGTTACGCCGCCGCGGCCATTGCAGGCCCTGCGATGCGCATCGCAACGCTTCAGCAATTCGCGGGGTGCATGTCCTACCGCACCTTCGAAGAACGGTGCTGCGAAGGGCCATGTGGGATAGGGCGGGTTGAAATTCTGAGCGGCATAGGCGCGTTCCAGTCTGAGCTGGATCATCGCTTTGGCGGTGGCGACGTCGCCAAGCGGAGGCAGTGATTGGGGCGGCTCAAAGCGATCCAGGTTGCTTTGGAGTCCGAATTCCCGCAAGGTGCCAAAGCTGCTTTCCAGACAGGTGACCACGGGTACGGTTCGCAGCGTAGTGGAATACAGCCCTCCGAGTCCATTGCAAAGGTCATTGAGAATCTTTTTTGCGAGTTCGACCGATTCGTCTTCTTCTCTCACGCGTTCGGCGCGGGCCGCCTGGCGATTGTAGGCGATGATGGGGTCGAGCTGATCAATGGCAATAATCGTCGGGCCGCAGAGCGACGCCAGCCAGGATAAACCTTGAACGATCTCCGAAGGCTTCTGGCGCGTGGCGGAAAAACCGAAGCGGGCCTTCGCGTCGTCCTCGATCTGCGATCCTTGGAGCCACGTGGAGCCGACGCTGTTCACTTCGAAATTGCGCGCGTGAAGAAGTACGGCCGCGCGAACTACATCCCGGTGCTTCGAAGTGTGAATTGCGTCTCTAACCTGGAGATTCCTGAGGATATCGACGATTGCCGCAGAGAGACCCTCTGGTTTCTGGACAGCCAGGCGATTTACATAATCGTCGGGATCTACGCTCGAACTCAGTCCGCCAATCAGGCGCACGAACAGCGAATGCAATTGAGTATGCCCGGAAGAATCGGGCTGATGGAGAGACACCACGAAACCGAGCAGCAAGGTTTCGAAAAAATCGCGCACATCGGTCAAATCCGCCATGACGAAGGTCATGCCTTCGCGGGAAGCTCGCCTGCGAAGCATGGCCAGAAGATGTGTTTTTCCCGCGCCGGCGGGGCCAAGCAGCAGGCGTCCCAATGCCGGCCGCGTACCCTTCAGATTTCGCGCGGCCTCGATTATATCGTCGCAAATGTTGCCGTGCAGGCCGGGCGCGTCGGGCAGTTCATCGTCCCATACGAGATCGGGGTGAACCACCCAGTTAAAATCGACTTGGCGCAGCGCTTCGAGTTCCCCCATGGCCTCACTCCTTCATGTAGACGAGATGACGTGGATCGCTTCCGATATAAAGGGCCGCCGCGCGATCCGCCTCAAAGGTATCTTGCGGATCATCCAGACGGTACAGTACAAGCCGCCCGACAGCCTGCATACGCAGGAACGCTTGATCCTGCGCTTCCTTTGGAAAGGTGGCCAGTTGCTCCCGCAACGGCGCGAGGCGGACACGGGTTTCCCACTGGCCGCCCGACAGCGCCAGGTAGGCGTCCCGGATGGCGTCGTCTATCGAGAAAGGTTCTGGCGCAGGGGATTCCGGGCGTGCTTCTTCCGCCGCCTCCGCGGCGCCAAGCAATTCGGCCAGCGGCGTTCCTGTTTGCTTCAAATAGAGCTTCAACCGGGGGAGGAGCCCGCGAAGCGCGATAGTAACATTAAGACTTGCGCTAAATTGCGCGTCCAGATTCTCCTCGGCCCACTGCCAGGCCCGGTCCGTCAATACGATGTGACTCGCGCGGCCGCGTTTTTCCAGCACGACCAGTCCCGCATCCAGCAGCGGCGCAAGTTTCTTCTTGTCCACGCCGGGCTTCGCCTTGGAGACCATGGGCTCGTCGCCGGTGAACAACAGATTCCAAATCAACAACACCAGCAGCGGGGAGATGCCGTCGCTCATCGTCTATTTCTCCTTCCGAATAGTACGGACCACATCGCGAATCTTTTCGCATTGCAGCGCCGGATCGTCCATCACTTCGTCGTGGGGCAGGCGCAAGGTACGGTAGCCGTCGCACAACAAGCGGTAATCCCGGTGGCGGTCGGCGGCGAACGCGTGGGGACTACTATGCCATCCGTAGCCGTCTACCTCAACAGTCAGCTTGCCCGCGCGCCAGAGCAGGTCGACAATGAACGATGTGCCGCTGGTAGTTTCCACAGGCTGATTGAACTCAAAGAGCGGCCCCAGCTCGGTATCACGCGCGAGCCACAGCGCCAGAAGCTGTTCGCCGGGGCTGGCGGGGTGTGGTCGGCCCAGGATCGGCGGAACAACCAGTCGCAGGGGCTCGTCACGCCGCAGGCCCGGCGCGCGCCATTGGGTTGACTTTTCTGGATCGGTGGGCAGAACCAAGTTCCCACGCTCGCGCGCCCGTTGAACCCGCGCCGCAGCGGGTGATTCGTGATCAAACGGGGCGGCACGCGCACATTCGGGTGGAGGTGAACTTTCGAGGTATATCGCGCCGTAGGAGATCGGGTCGAGTTCCGGAGCCGGGCGGTACACCTCAGGCACGAAGGCCGCGACGCGAAGTCCCGTTTCGCAGGCGAACCATGCGGCGACCCGTGCGAAACAGCGCAGGTCTTCAGACGTGACGTCGGCAACTTCCACTGCGAGCAGCAGGACCAGTTCCGGTTGCGCCAGGGCCAGGGTGAGCTGTTGCAACTTAATGGCGGGCGTGAATTGGCGAAGCGTCGGCCTTTCACCTGCGCGGCATCGGCGCACTGCCTGCCGCACCCAGACACGGTTCAAGGTCGGTGTGGCCGCTCCCAGCCGAACGATGACCGGTGCGTCTCTATCTGCCGCCGTGCCTGCGCCCGCATCCGGTTGAGCGAAGGGGGCGGATTCGCCGTACCAGTCCGGCCAGCGGGCCAGGGCAAGCCCCGCCAGCGCCTGAACCAGGAATTCAATGGCAGCGCCAATGTCCGTCCTCATGGGCCAGGAAACCGCGAACAGCGGCGTTTGTTCCGTGGGGTCAGGAGTGCTATCCATTAGCGCCAAAGCGTCCACGACGTTCGGCGCGAAAAAGGTTCGCACACGGCCCGGGGGAATGGCCGCGATATGCGCGGCGATGGGGTGTGGAACCGCTGGCACAGGGTGTGTGGGTTTGTCGTTCACGTTTTCCGTCTCGGCTTTCGCCAGGCCACGAACCGCTCACTGGTACTGTGGGCGGCGAAGAACACGGCAAAAGGCGGCTATCTTATGGGTCTATAGTGAGCATAGCACTCTGACGCAGGAGGGGTGAAGTCAATGGCTTTGGTACCTCCCGGATTCATAAACTAACTGCAACACCGTCACGCTCCCCGGTTCGTTGGCCTGGTCATTGG
>JBIJDL010000284.1:0-8201 GCA_044344195.1 Candidatus Hydrogenedentales bacterium | reverse complement strand
GGTAAGCGCTGGCTGCCGAACGACGACGTGCGCGATATCGCGGCGACGGCGGATGGCGCGTGGGTCGCGACGGCGGGCGGCGTGAGCCATATCCAGTTCAAGCCCATGACCTTCGCGGAGAAAGCGAAGTTCTACGAAGACGAAATTGACACCTATCACCGCCGCACGCCCTACGGCTATGTGGCGGGGGTAAGCCTGGAGAATCCAGGCGACAAGTCGAAGGTGGAGCAGCACGACACGGACAACGACGGCCAGTACACCGGACTCTACGGCGCGGGCGAATGCCTGGCCTATGCCGCGACGGGCGACCCGAAGGCGAAGGAGCGGGCGACCAAAGCCTTCGAGGCCCTCGCTTTCCTCAGCGAAGTCACCCAGTCCGGCTCGAACCCAGCGCCGAAGGGTTTTATCGCCCGGACCATCCTCCCCACCGATGGTCCGAACCCGAACGAGCACAACAGCCCGGAGAGTGACCGCAAGAAGCAGGAGAGCGACGCCCTCTGGAAGGTTATCGTCCCCCGCTGGCCCACGAGCGGCGATGGGAAGTGGTATTGGAAGACGGACGCAAGCTCCGACGAACTCGACGGCCATTTTCTGCTCTACGCCCTCTACTTCGATCACGTGGCCGAGTCCGAAGCGGAAAAGGCCCGCGCCCGTGAGGTTACCTCCCGCGTGATGGACCACCTCATCGAGCACAACTTCAAGCTGGTGGATCACGATGGCCTGCCCACACGCTGGGCCAATTTCAGCCCGGGATCCATCAATGGCGATCCGGACTGGTGGGCGGAGCGCGGCCTGAACTCCCTCAGCCTCCTGACCTACCTCACCATAACGCACCACGTCACGGGTGAACAGAAATACCGCGACATTTTCGACGACCTCGTGAAGAACCACCACTACGCCCTGAATGGCATGGTCGCGCCCAAGCTCCAGGCGGGACCGGGCTCGTACGTCCAGTTTGACGACAAGATGGCCTTCATGAACTATTACCACCTCATCCGCTATGAGAAAGATCCGGAAGTGCTCCGCATGTTCCAGAACTCCATCTTCTACTACTGGCAGATCGAACAATACGAGCGCAACCCCTTCTTCAACTTTGTCTATGCCGCCTGCTGTCTCGGCCAGGGCATGCAGACCCAGTGGGGCGTGACCGACCTCTCCCCCACCGGAAAGTGGCTGGAGGACAGCGTGGATACGCTGAAGCGCTTCCCCCTGGACTTGGTCATGTGGCCCATGGAAAACAGCCACCGCATCGACATCCTGCCCCTGCCCAGCCACGTGCGCGAACCCGGCCAGGCCGAGGGCAAGGGCTATCGCGTGGACAACTACGTCATCCCCATCGACGAGCGCAACAGCCTGAGCCTGAGTGAAGACACCTGGAACCTCGACGACAAAGGCGGCAACGGAAAATGGCTCGACGAAGGCGGCCCCTTCCTCCTGAGCTACTACCTGGGGTTGTATCACGGATTTATCACGGAGTAGTGTGAACGAATTAAGCAATCTGCCCCGGATTCCGCTATACTGGAGTTATCGTCCGAACCGAGGAAAAGCTATCATGAATCTAACCCAACGTCCCGCATCCGCCTATATCGACGGTGGCCTGGCGGCGATGCTCCTGCAGGGGGCAATCGGCGGGGTCCTGGCCGCCGCTCTGTATATCAAGGTCTATTGGCAGAATATCAAAGCTCGCTTCAGCGGATCCAAAGAGTCCCCGGTGAAACCGGACGAGGGCGGACCCAAAGCTTGAGTTCCGTCTAGCGGGTTTCGGGCGCGCCCAACGGCTCCAGCGTTAGTCGCTTGGGTTTATCCGAGGCCAGGCGATTGCCTACTTTCGCCTTTATCGGATCTTCGACGCGCCGGTCGTAGCGCTGCTCCAGCTTTTTCAGACCCTTGCGTGGTCGCTCGAATTTGCCATAATCTCGACCCACTTCCGTACGCACCGCCATCTCCCGCTCGTCGAGCACTTCGCGCAGACGGGGAGAGACTTGGCCCAATGACCAAACCGCCATCGTGCTGTCGGGCGCGTGCTCGACTTTCAGGGCCTCGGCCCGTGCGAGGTGGTCGGCGGCGGCTGGGCTCCAGATGAGATAATCATAGACCAGCGGCACCACGGTCCCACCGGCACTATCGAACACGATGACGCCGCCATCGCTCATAATCAGGTCGATATGGTCCTGGTTCACGTGATGGATGGCCATGACCTGGGCGAGCCGAACGGCCTTGCGGGCCTCGACCTCGCTGTCGATGGCATTGGCCCAATCCACAAAGGCGGCGCGATCCTCGGTCTCTTTCATTACCCCGAGCGCGTCGGCGACATTCTCCCGCATCCGACCGCTGAAATGGGGGTGTTCTCGGAAGGTCTGAATAGTGGCCTTGGGAACATCCATCTTTTGAAGGGTGCGGCGTGCCGTGCGGGGGAATACTTCCCTGCGGAGGGCGGCGACCGCCCGCCCCAGATTGCCATCGCCCAAGTCCCCCACTTCGGTGCTCAGGTCATACTCCAGATCGACATAGCCTTCGCCGACTTTGGGCGTCAGGCCGCCCATCCAGACACCCCAGCCCACACGGTTGATCTCTTGCCGAAGGGCCTCGTGGTCGGTATCCGCATCCACCCCAAGACGTCGCGCGAGGCCCTCCCGAGCGCCATCGATTCCGAGCGTGCGGCGGATGAACACGCGGGGGCCGTACTTGAAAAGATCGCTCACCGTCGCGACCCTGCCGGCGTAATCAACGATTTCGCCGGGAACCGCCTCAATGGCATAGAGCGGATTGAATACGACCCGCTTCACCTTGCGGTAGGGCGCGGTGGCGACGTCCTTAATTCCCTGATTGAAACCCACGACCGCGCCGGTGCGCTTTGGCGTCTCCGACAGCAAGTCGAGAGCCCGCAACTCCTGGATGGTGCGCTCCAACTCGTCGCGACCACGGGCGTCCACATGCCCCGTCGGCGATCGCACCACATAGTGATTGGTCTCGCCGTCATTTCGGACTTCCGTTTGTACGACGAAGACGTCGCCGGAGATGAGATATTCCGGGAGGAGATCGGGTGCCTGGAGTATGGGCGGCTCCTCGAATCCGACAGCGTCGGGGGATGCCTCCGCCGAATTCGCGGAAAGTGCGGTGGCGTCTGCGCTCCCCCCAAAGGCTATCGAAAAGCTGGCGGCAATACGGAATACCCAAGGTGGGGCTATGAAGTTAAGTTTCGGATGCATTTACCGATCTCCTGACCATGCCTGCCGCTCGAGTGACAGGGCTATTCTCCGCAACACCGGCAGCGCCTCTGCCGACAACCTTCAATACAGTTGATGCCATGATATCATGTCGTCGGGATTCGAACTTTCTCAATTTTTGCGTAAGAAGCGAGAATTCAGTCCGCGGCGCATGCTAAAGTGGCCCCATGCTGAACGCCGTGAAAATCCCCGATCTCGATCTGTCCATCGTCATCCCCGCCAAGGACGAAGGGCCCAACCTCGATCTCCTCCTCCCCCAGCTCCGAAGCGCCCTCGCCGATCTCGGCGTACGCTGGGAAATCCTGGTGGTGGACGCCGCCTCCGACGACGGAACCCCCGACATCGTGGCCGCCCATGGCGCGCGCTATCTGAGCGAAAAAGCAAAAGGCTATGGTCACGCTATCCTCACCGGGGCGCAGGAGGCCCGCGGCGCCTATATCATCACGATGGACGCGGACCACTCCCACCCCACCAAGTTTATTGCCGACCTTTGGGCCGCCCGGGACAAGGGCGATCTCGTCATCGCCTCTCGCTACGTGAAAGGCGGAAAGGCCGATCAGCCCTGGTTCCGTCTCATGCTGAGCAAAATCCTGAACGCGTTCTTTCGATTCGGACTCGCGCTGCCCGCGCAGGACCTTTCCAGCGGATACCGCCTCTACAACCGCCGTATCTTCGACGGTATCGAAGTGCGCTTCACCACCTTCGTGTTCCTCGTCGAACTCCTTCTCATCGTCATGCGCCAGGGCCGCGAAATCGCCGAAATCCCCTTCCACTATGAGCCCCGCGACAAGGGCCAGTCCCACGCGCGCATTATCGCCTTCGGCCTGGATTACTGCCGCCTGTTTCACCAGATGTGGCGCATCCGCAACTCCTGCACCTTTCCCGACTACGACTGGCGCGCCTACAAGAGCCGCATCCCCTTGCAACGCTGGTGGCACGGCCGCCGTATCCATCACATCCTGCGCTTCACCGAGCTGAACTTCCCCCTGGTGGATGTGGGATGTGGCAGCTCCCGCATCCTCCAGATGCTCCCCAAGCGCGCCATCGGCGTCGATATGAACCTCTCCAAGCTCCGCTTCGTGAAGCGCACCGGCCGCCCGAGGCTCCGCGCCGACGGATGCCGCCTGCCCCTGCCCGACGCCTCCGTCGCCACCCTCGTCTGCTCCCAGGTCATCGAGCACATCCCCGACGAAGGCGGGCGCATGCTGGACGAGTTTGCCCGCGTGGTGAAGCCCGGCGGCTGCCTCGTCCTCGGCACACCCGACTACGGAAACTGGCAATGGCGCGTCACCGAGTGGCTCTACGACCGGGTCGTGCCCGACGCCTATGGCCAGGAGCACGTGAACCCCTACACCTTCGCCAGCCTCAAAGAAGGCATCGAACAGCGCGGCTTCGACCTCGAAGACCACGCCTACATCTGCAAAGGCGAACTCATCTTCAAAGCCCGCAAGCGGCAGCCGTAAAGGCGACTTGGCGGCACGTCTGTTAGCGTCCATTCGCGGTTCAAATACATCTCTCTGTTCCTCGTCGTACCATTTGCGAAAATTTGCGTAAATTTGCGGTTCAGTTCTCCCCCCCTTCGTCCCCGCGCTTGACCCAACCGCCGCCCGACCTTTGTCAGGGACTGGCGCGAATGGCACTGATTTAAGGACATGACCTGACACAGCTAAAGGTGATGACGGGTGCCCCCCTCAAGCAGAGGAGCGCAGCGGGGGAGTTTTTGGGTGAAAAGACTCCGATTTCGCTCGTTCCCACGGTCCGCCGTGGGAATGGATACCGTTCCGCTCGGCGGAACAAGACGGGTGAAGGACACGGGATGCAAATTTTGCCCTGCGGTGCACGCGAAATGTCACCCGTCGGTGAAGAGAACTGTGCGTGGGCTATTTCTCCTCCGCAAGCGGGCTTGTCGAACTCGAGTCAGCCTCCCCCATCTTGTGCCGCTGGAGCGGCACGGTACGCATTACCACGGAGGACCGTGGTAACGAGCGCGGGGGGTATGTCCAGTGCACCTGCGCGAGTCAGTCACTCTTGCTTTGCTTCGCAGCCCGCGCCAGCGCGTCATCGATCAATGTGTCCACATCATCTCCGTCCACCTTGCACGCCCACACATTCCCCGGAAAGACCAGTACATTCGGCCCCTTCGAACACTTGTCGATGCAGCCCGATGGATAAACCTGGACCACATCCTGAAGCTTCCGCTCCTTGATCCGCTTCTTCAACTGCGCCAGCACCTTCTCCCCGCCAAAGCGCGCACAGCAGTCATCCTTCTTCCCCCGATCTCGGGTGCAGACAAACAGCGTAACCGCCTGGCGCAATGCGCGTTCTTTCATGGTCATCTCTCTCACGGCGCGGTGGGTTGGAAAAAAGCTGCGCCTGATTCAAGTATACCGCCCATCGGCCCGATCCCGCGAGCCCCGCGACACATCACTGCGCTGCGGCAACCTCCTCCACCCCGTCCATCGGCTTCAGGACAAGCCACATGGGTCGACGATTCTCAAGTTCCAGTTCTCGCGCCTCAGGAGAGACGAAATGAAGCTGACTCTCAAACTCCAACTCATTTCGCGCCCACTGCAGGAGGAACTCCCGCCCTCTGACATTGCTGTCAGCAGCCTGGAGATTCTCGCTGAGATCGAACAGGATCCAATTGGACACTGCTTCATAGTTCCCCACTTGGAGTACAAGGTCCGTCACCGAGATGGAGGCCAGGGGACTCGCGCCAAGGATCGGCTTCAATCCACTCGTGACCGTATCCTCATAGGTTGGCCAAACCGGATCAATCACATCATTCAATACCGGCCAGACCTGAAGCGACTGATCGAACTCTTCACCATTCAGTCGCTGCACATTCAGCGCAAGGATGAGGCGGCCACCCACACCCGAACTGACGAGTTCTTCCGGCGGCCCTTCCAAAAACGCGACAAACGATGCGGTCATATCCCCAAAGACTTCGCGCGGCGGAGATACAAGGTCAGCGATGCGCGTGTTGTATAGGGAGGCTTCGGATGTAACCGAAAAATTGGCGGGTGGGCTGACCAGCGCCCCCTCCACGCTGAGTCCCCATCGGCCGCCCGCTACACGAACCGCACTATCGACTGTAAGCTCGGGAAACGTTTCGCGAACTTTCCGCCAGAGCTTTTCATCCAGCGCGATTCCTCTGGATCTGGCATAATCCTTTGCGCGAAGTTCCGCGTGCTGCTCGATGAATTTCGGAGACAGCGCCAGGCGGTACGCATTCCCATCCGATGCCCGCGCAATATTGGAGAATGGCACGGTCTCCTGATCCCGAAACTCCGCCTTCCCCCTCGCGCCCAACTGTATACGAGTCACGTTGGCACTCACGATATCTCCCGCGATCTTCAGGGGATGGCGTTCCTGCTCCAACATTGTCCAATCCGAGGTATCCACGAGATCCACGGATTTTTGATCGCCAGGATCCGGATCAACACTGAAACCACCCGAATCATCCAGGACCGCATAGGCCCGCCCACCCCAGCGCACTCCCCCCCCTCGCCACTCCGTCTCGATAATCGCGTGCAACGCGCGACTCTTGCCAAAAGTCAAAGGTGCGCCAAGTTCCAGATTGACCTCTCGAGGCACAACATCGGGCGCAACAAAAGCAATCTCTTTGGGATCTTTCCCGGCGAAAACAGGCACCGCCGTCGTACTACTCGAAAGAGTGGATACGCGATCCATAAGCGTAAACTGGTACTGGCCGGGCTGTACAGGACCAAACTCCGCCTTGCCAAGCGCATCCGTGGTACCGCCGAAATTCGCCTGGTATTCTCCAAATGCGGCCCCTGAGACGCTCACGCTAACCCCCTCCGCCGGCGGCCCGTCCTCCGTGCCCCGCGTCACCTTTACCTTCAGCGTCACCAGCGGGTTCACCGCCGTGGCGTTGCTTTTCAACGCCTCCAGAACCGCCTGGTTCGCCGTGTTCATCTGCCGCATCACCAGCGTCATGAACACCACCACCACAATCGCCACGACCACCACCACCCCGGTTTGAATCCATTCCCGCATGACCGTCTCCCTCATTTCATCCCACCACAGCTTTCGGGCTATGGCATCGGGATTGCCGAATCGTTCCAGGACCCGGCACCAGGCCGCGTCCTCGGTATCATTCTCCCCGCCGCACTCCGCCTCCCGTTCCGCAGCACATTCCAAGTGATCCGCGATCTCATCCAGGATATCCTGGCGCAGTCCCCCCGGCTCGCGCGGATGGCGCGGCGGAAAGGCTTCGTCCGTATCGTCAGCCCAGCGCATTCCACAGTCCGCCTTTCCAGAGTCCCATGCCGGGCGCCAACCTCGGTGCAATTTGGGCCGACCACATCCACGTGATGGCCCCCGCGACGCGAGTTACCCAGCAAATCTATACATAGCTTGCAGATTTCCTCGCGATTTGTCAAGGGCTTTGTTGGCGATGGGTGCGCGCCTTCTGAAACAGCCTCTGGTATACTGCCTGCACGGCCAAGACCCAAAAGGAGTGCGCCATGCAAATCACAGTGAACCCTGCTCAAGAGCGGTTTATCCAGGAACGCCTCGACACCGGCCTCTACGATTCGGCAAGCGCGCTTCTGGAAGAGGCTCTGGCGCTGCTGGAAGAACGCGACCAATGGTTCAATCTCGATATCGAGCGTTTGAAACCGGAAATAGATCAAGCCGTGAAAGAGCTTGAAGCTGGCTTGGGCATGGATGGGCCAGCCTTCTTCGAAAAGCTGCTTCTCAAATCCATTTCAGAATAGCCGGGTCAAACTACGAATGCTTTCAACACAGAAGGAATCGCATTGGCTATGAAAGACGAAGTAGTCTCTGCTGCAAGCAGGAAATTACTTTTTCTTCCTCATGCCATCAAGCAAATGTCCAGATCGGATCGGATGATCTCCCCCAACGAAATTCGTGAAGCAGTCTTCTCTGGCGACGTGATTGAAGAATACCCCGATGACAAGCGAGGCGGAAGTTGCTTGATTCTGCACG
>JBIJDL010000283.1:0-8207 GCA_044344195.1 Candidatus Hydrogenedentales bacterium | reverse complement strand
CTAGGGTCATGTCGCAAGATCAATCGGAAACTGTACCCATCAAGAAACGTCGCTGGATGGTACCGCGCCGCCAATGCAACCCAAGGGTGCCACGCGCTTCGGCTTGCCGGTTCGAGTGCCCGTCGCGACACTGCTGCGGCGCTACACGCCAATCGCGTGCCTGCGTGCGTCACCGTTCCCGCCCGGCTTGCGCTTTACGCGCCCTATCTGCTTCAATACAGGGTTAGTGCGTCATGCGAAAACTCTCTTGAATCGCCGCGCTGGACTACGCCAGCAATGGTTTCACCAGGACCGGATTACAGCAGATTCCGGGCAGAGCAGTACAACTATCATGGAAAAACTTGTCCCCCACATGCGACACCGCCTTATTTCCGGTATCGTGGTACTGATCCCCGCCGTCATCAGCTTCATGGTCTTAAAGCTGGTCTACAACCTCACGGTGGGTATCGTGACCAATGCCGTGCGCCCTCTGTTTCCCGACATGCCCACCTCGGGCGTCGTGCTTATTTCCATACTCACCCTCACGCTGTTGCTCTATGTCGTCGGCGTACTCGCCACCAATATGCTTGGCCGCCAGGCGATCCACCGCGTGGAGCGGCTCATCGCCCGAGTCCCCCTGATTGATTCCATCTACTCCACCGCCAAGCAGATCGTGGAGATGTTCCGCACCCAGCCGGGTGTCTCGCGGCGGACTGTGGTCATTGTGCCCTTTCCCCACCCGGAAACCCGCGCCATGGGCTTCAAGACCGGTGAAATCATTGTAGAAGGCGGGCGGCGTATGGCCACCGTATTTATCCCCACCACGCCCAACCCCACCACGGGCTTTCTCCAGATCTTCCCCCTCGAAGTCGTCCACGAACTCGATGTCGATGCCGATCAGGCCGTCCAGTTCATCATGTCGGCCGGCATAATACAGCCGCCGGGACTCGCCGCAAGCATCGACCTCTGAAGGCGCCCGCGGCGGGAAACGGAATACCGGGGGCCCGGACATCAAGAAGGAAACTCGACTGTGCTGCTTTTTCAGCTCCTGATCATTCTAGTTTCCGTGGCCGTGCTGACTCTGGGCGCGGAGCTCTTCGTCCGGGGCGCGTCGATTCTGGCGCTGCGTCTGGGTATCTCTCCGCTATTTGTGGGCCTGACCGTCGTGGGCTTCGGCACCTCTTCGCCCGAGCTCGGCGCGAGTATGACCGCAACGCTCTCGGGCAACACCGGCATCAGCATGGGTAACGTCGTCGGATCGAACATCATCAACATCGGGTTTATCCTCGGCCTCACCGCTGTGATCCGCCCCATCTACGTTTCGTTCACCGCCATCCGCCGCGACCTCTTCGTCGCCCTCGGCGTCTGCGCCGTGCCACTCGTCGGATACCTCACCACGGGCTCCGTCTCGCGACCGCTGGGAATCTTGTCCCTCGTCGGTCTCACGATTTATCTGACGGCGGCCTACTTAAAAGACCGCGCGGCTCAGGCCGATATCCAGGCGCAGGCGCAGGCGGAGGTCGAATCCTCACTCCTGACGATGGATCCCGCAAAGATGAGCACGGGCAAGTTCCTGTTCAACATCGCCCTCGGCGTTATTGGCCTGACCTTGTTGATCGTCTCCTCAAATACCTTCGTCGCGGCCGCCACCAAAATTGCTCAGGCGCTCGGCGTCTCCGACCTCGTCATCGGCCTTACCATTGTCGCCCTGGGCACTTCCCTGCCCGAGCTGGTCACCTCGGTCGTCGCGGCCTATCGAAGGAGCTCTGATGTGGCCGTGGGCAACATCATCGGCTCGAACATCTTCAATATCCTCGGCATTTTGGGTGTTTGCGCCGTCGTCGCGCCGCAGCCTGTCACCGCGCAGGCCGCCTGGTTCAGCATACCGGTTATGATCGGCTTCTCCATTGCGCTGATCCCCTTCGTGCGCTCCCGCGGCCACTTATCGCGTCGCGAAGGTGCCGCGCTGCTGGCCGCCTTTATCGCCTACTCTGTCATTCTCGGGATCACCTCTTCTTCCGGCGCTTGAGGCGCTGCGGCCCTGCCCGCTATAGTGAAAGCCTGTGCGTCCGTTGGGCGCCGTGCTTTCTCATCCGGCGGTAAATTCTCATGATCAAATCACGCATCTTCGCGTGCACGATGCTTGTCGTGCTGGCGCTACTGGCCCCACCCGCGCTCGCGCAGGAAACCCTGTTGTGCGCCTTTCCCGGTGCCGAGGGATTCGGCGCGGCCACCCCCGGCGGACGCGGCGGGGAAGTCCATTTCGTCACCACCCTCGAGGATTACCTCCCCGGCCAGGAGAAGCCCATCCCCGGCAGCCTACGGTCCGCCGTCGATGCCGAGGACCCACGCTATGTCCTCTTTCGCGTCGCAGGTACCATCACCCTGAAGGCCGACCTCTGGATTCAGAAGCCTTTCATCACCATCGCGGGCCAATCCGCCCCCGGCGGCGGCATCGCGATTCGCGACTACCAGGTAGTGCTGGCCACCAATGACGTCATACTCCGTCATCTCCGCATCCGCTCGGGCGACCGCATGAAGAAAGAGCAGATGTCCGTCGGCATCTTCGGCGGGAGCAACAGCATCATCGATCACTGCTCCATGTCCTGGGCAATAGACGAGGTCATGAGTGCTTTCGGGGCCCATAACCTGACCGTGCAGTGGAGTACCATCGCGGAGGGGCTCTCCCGCTCCTTCCACCCCAAGGGGGAACACAGCAAAGGCTCAATTCTCGATGGAACGGGCGGCATCACGGTCCACCACAGCATTTACGCCCACAACGCAGCCCGCAATGCCCGGGTGAACACCATCGTCCTCGACTTCCGCAACAACATTGTCTACAACTGGGGTTATCGCGGCGGCTACACCACCGCCGGACCCGCTTTCATCAACTACGTCAACAACTACTTCAGGGCGGGCCCAGACACCGGTAAGGGCGTGCGCACCCGCGTCTTCGATCCGGGCGACGACACGCCCCGCTTTTACTTCGCGGGGAACGTGCTCGCCGAAGGCGCGGAGCAGACCGAGAACAACCAACTCCTGATCCGTACGCTGAAAAACGCGAACAAAGATGACTTTGCAAAGCTCGTGTTTGTGAACGAAGCCTTCGCCGCGCCGGACGTCGCCACGGATACGGCGGAAGTGGCGTTGGAACGTGTCCTCGCGGAAGCCGGGGCAACCCTGCCTCTGCGCGACAGCGCAGACGCGCGCCTGATGGAGGAAATCCGCACCGGTACGGGACGTATCATCAACTCACCCGACGATGTGGGCGGTTGGCCCGAACTCGCGGTCGGCGAAGCGGCCCCGGACACCGACAACGACGGCCTGCCCGATGCTTGGGAGGTCCAACACAAGATCACGGAGGCGCTCGCGGACACCGATGGCGATGGCTACCCGAATATCGAGGAGTTCCTCAACGGCACCGATCCGAACAAAGCCGAAGGGGCCACGCTGCTTGACGGTGATCGATTTCGCAAGCTCCAACAGGACGCAATTGATCGCTGCGTAGAGGCCGGGCGCGCCTTTAAAGCGCGCAACGAAGCCCTGGCGAAGGAGCGCGATGCCCAGCGCGACGCGACCGTCGCCGCGATGGAGATCACCCTCACCCCGCGCCAGGGCGGACGCCCCGGCGGCCAGATCATAAACCTGGGTGGCGAGGCCACCATCGTGCTGGAGCCCATCCCCCCCGGCACCTTCCTCATGGGCTCACCCGAGAGCGAGGGCGGCGGCTCCGACGAGTATCCCCAGCAGCCCGTGACCATCAGCCGCGATTTCCACATGTCAGCCACCATGATCACCAATCGGCAATACAACACCATCATGGGCGCAACCGATCGCCGCTCCCAGACCGGGGAGGAGAACTTCCCCGCGGAAGAAGTGAACTGGTTCGACGCTATGGAGTTCTGCGAGCGCCTGGGCAAGAAACTCAACCGCACCTTCCGCCTGCCCACCGAAGCGGAGTGGGAATACGCCTGCCGCGCGGGCACCACGACCGCTTTCTACACCGGTGACACCATCACCACGGATCAGGCCAACTTCGACGGCCAGGAAGCCACGCGCTACAACCCGGCGGGCGTCTATCGCGGCGACATCATTGGCGTGGCCACCTTCCCGCCCAATCCATGGGGACTCTACGACATGCACGGCAACCAGGCCCAATACTGCCTGGACAACGTGGGCCGCGTCTACACCACGGAGCCCGTCACCGATCCCATGGGCCCCGAGGGCGATGGCGCGAAGGTCATGCGTGGCGGACGCGCCAAAAGTAAGGCCGAGTTCATTCGCTCCGCCGCCCGCTACGGCTACGCCCCCGACATCGGCTATTGCTTCCGCATCGTGATGCTACCGGAGAAGAACTGAACCACGAATGGATAAACTTAGAATTTTTGACCACGGAGCCCGCGAAGACACGGAGAAGAAGGGGAGGTCAGGAATCATGAATGCCAAGTCACGGCGCGATTTCGTTTTCAGTCACATTCCTGATCACGGAGGTCCACTCTGGGACGGTAGAATTCACTTACCTGTTATAGAGTGATGCGGAACTCATTTTCTCCGTGCCTCCGTGCGCTCCGTGGTCAAGTATTAACTTTTCGGTCTTTGGAAGATTGAACTGATTCGTGGTCTAATGGCGCGCACCCAATTTCACCCGGAGAGTTCGCTGTGAAGTCCATTCTTAAATCGTTTCTTATCGCTGTTGCGTTCGCGTTCCCCGTGATTGCAGTCGCCGCCGAGCCCCTGAAGGCCGTCCAGATCACCCACGGCCCGCAGCACCACTTCTTCGGGTACATCGGCCATGTGGGCAACACCCCATGGAACGGCGACGGTCGCTACCTCGTCGCCCTGCGCACCACCTTTCAGGATCACATGCCCGCACCCAACGAGGCCGCCGATGTCGTCCTTCTCGACGCCAGCGACAACTTCAGCGTCACAAAGATCGAAGAAACTCGTGCCTGGAACTTCCAGCAGGGCACCATGTTTTACTGGAACCCCGACGCCCCCGACACCCAGCTCTTCTTCAACGACCGCGATCCCGAGACCAACCACGTCTTTACCGTGCTCTATGACATCAAAGCGCGAAAGCGCATCCGCGAGTTCCGCTTTGAAGATACCCCCTTCGCCAATGGCGGCGTGGCGCAGAAGGGCGGTTTCTTTCTCGGCCTGAACTACGCCCGCCTCGCCTGGCTGCGGCCTGTCACGGGCTATCCGGATGCCTTTGACTGGACAGCGGGCGTGCTCCACCCGAAGGACGACGGCCTCTTCAAAGTAAACATTCAAACCGGTGAGAAATCGCTGCTGGTGTCCTACCACCAGCTTGCGGAAGCGCTGCGCCCCACGCGCCCCGATGTGGACCGAAAAGCCCTCTTCATCAACCATACGCTCAACAATCGAGACGGGGACCGCGTCTACTTCTATGCACGGGGCGATTTCGAAGTGAAGGGTGAGCGCATCGACGTGCCCTTCACGATCAACACCGACGGCACCGGCCTCACCCTGCACGAGATGCACATCGGCGGCCACCCGGAGTGGGCCGAAGGCCATTTCGTCATCGGCAGCTACGACAAGCAGCAGGTGCTCTACGACACGGACGCGAAGTCCATCGCCGGCACGCTCGGCGACGCCACCATCTTCCCCAAGCCCGGCGGCGATGTGGCCCTGTCCCCCAGCGGCGAATGGCTCGTCAACGGCGCACGCTCCGGCCCCGGCAACACCTACGTCTTCCTCAACCGTAAGGACGGCCGCGTGCTTCGCTCGGGAGTCTACCCCATAGACAAATGGACCGAAGGTCCCCTCCGCATCGACCCCGCGCCGACCTGGAATCGCAAGAACAACGCCATCGCCTTCCCCGCCCTCGCGGACGACGCCGCGCGGACGCGGCAGATCTTTCTGATGACGTTGTAGGGACGTACCGCCGCAAGGGTGCCAGGTGGGATAAAGGAGATGCCGCGCCTACTTCGCCACTCCGTTGGGCAGTACCACGCAAGAGCGGCGGCATGTCCCAGTGGATGTAAGGTCACCACCCGGCCTTCTATCGAGGTCCCATTTTCCAATCGTTCAAGCCACCACCCTACATCCTCCGGGACATGCCGCCGCATTGGAGTCTCGCACTTCGAACCGGGCTATCGTTTTGGAAACGCTCGCACCCTCATCGAGACTCACTTGCGGCGGTACGTCCCCCGCCTACATCGCCAACACCAGATCCAGCTCCTTCGCGCCTTTCCAACCCAATTCCTCATTCGGCAGTCCCGTCGCGCTCACGATCAGCTCCGTCGTCAGATAGCCGTCATAACCCACCGCACGCAGGGCCGCCATCACCGCCGGCCAGTTCGTCGTGCTGTCGAAGAGACTCTCCGTAAAATCGCTCATCGTTCCGCCGCCCTGAGGCTGCTCGCGGAAGCCCTTGACGTGTACCCGCGTGATCCGGTCGCCCAGAATCTCAATCCAGTGCTCGGGATAACCACTCGCGCCCACGTTGCCCACATCGAAATAGCACTTCACCCAGGGCGAGTCCAGCGCATCCACAAAAGCCTTAAACTCAAAGGGCCCCGTTAGAAATTTCGCCCACACATTCTCCAGCGCCATCACGATTCCGTGACGCTTCGCCACGGGGATCAATCGCCGGATCGAGTCCTCCGCCTGTTCCCAGGCTTTGGCAGCCGGCACCACGGGCCGCGCTGGGTTCCACGGCACATAGACCGAACCCGGCAGTACCAGCACCGTATCCGTGCCCAGCGCCGCAGCGCAGGCGATATACGACTCCGTGAAGGCAATGGCGGCCTCCCGCTCGGCCTCATCATCCGCCGAAAGGGACTTCGTCCAGTAGTTGCCCGAACACAGCGACGTAATCCCGATTCCAATCTCCTCCAACGCCGCGCGAATCGCCGCCAGTGTCTCCGGCGTGGCCTCGGGCACGAGTTCGCCCTCGCCATAGCAAAGTTCAATGGCGTCATAACCCATTTCGTGCGCGAGCCGTGCCGCATTCACCACCGGCACCGCGCCGTCGAATCCACCCAGGGTCCAGTAACTGATGCTTTTCTTCATGGTCTTCCTTCCAAGTTGTGCCCGCCAATTCCACATTCTACGCGCTGGTGCTTCGGTCAGCCAACTCAGTTGCAGGGACAACAGCGACAACAGGGACAGCAGGAAAAATCAGAACTCTGCGCGTAGCGTCCGCCGCAGGCGGATCCCTGCCGTCCCTGAGAACCTCCAAAGTGTTTCGGACCCATCCCCCGCAAACCATTGACAAGCCCCGCGCAATCGCTATACCCTGTCCTTTCGACAATCCCCATCAAACCTCCGGCATTTACAAGGAAATTCAACATGCTCGACATCCTCCTCTGCGGCCTCCTCGCCCTCGGCGCGCCCGCTGAAAAGCCCGCCGCCCCCGCGCCCGTCAAGCTCATCTTCGACACCGATATGGGCAACGACGTGGACGACGCCCTCGCCCTCGGCGTCATCCACGCCCTCCAGTCCCGGGGCGAATGCGAATTGCTCGCTGTCACCGTTACGAAAGACGAGGCCATGTGCGCCCCCTACATCGACGCCGTCAACACCTTCTACGGGCGGCCCGACATCCCCATCGGCGTGGTGAAGGACGGCCCCACAAAACAGCCCAGCAAGTACACCTTCATCGCGAAGGAAGAAGTCGACGGAAAGCAGAAATATCCACACGATCTTCTCACCAGCAGCGATGCTCCCGACGCCACCATGCTCCTCCGCCGCATCCTCGCGGAACAGGCCGACAACTCCGTAGTCATTGCCCAGGTCGGCTTCTCCACCAACCTGGCCCGACTCCTCGAAACCGAGGGCGACGACTACTCCCCCATGGACGGCATGGAACTCGCCAAGCGCAAGGTGAAGTTCATCTCCATCATGGCGGGCGCCTTCAAGCCTTTCAACGACCGGCCCCACCCCGAGTACAACGTCGTGGAAGACATTCCGGCCGCCCAGAAGCTCGCGGAGGAGTGGCCAACACCCATCATCGTAAGCGGCTTTGAGATCGGCATCGAGACGGCGCTCTACAAGGAAAGTCTCATGTTTGACTACAACTACGAGAAGGACCACATCCTCGACGTGTCGTACCGCACCTACCACGGCCAGTACACCGACCAGCCCTCCTGGGATCTCACCAGCGTGCTCTACGCCGTCCGCCCCGAACGCGGCTACTTCTCCCTATCCCCCAAGGGCGTCGTCGGCTTCGACGAAAAGGGCCTCACTAACTTTGAGGAGAC
>JBIJDL010000201.1:0-10138 GCA_044344195.1 Candidatus Hydrogenedentales bacterium | reverse complement strand
TATATAGTCTGGACATGATCGAGACAGCCATGGGCCATCAGAAGTCAGACCGTGCGGCATCGCCGCTGAGCACCGACTTTCAGGGCTTTCGCACTCAGGAAACGACGCTTATCCTGATTAATCTGGTGCTCATGGCCTTGGTTCTTCTACTGCAGCTCCTTTTTCAATCCGTGCTCGGTTGGCCCAGCCGGTCCATTCTCCTGCTGTTTGGCGCGCGGTTCATCATGCAGACGGCTGAGCTGCAATGGCTCAGCGCCCGAGAGCGCCCTTTGGACCGCCGTACCCAGTTTCTCTATGGCCGGCTTTCCATCCTGATGCACCTTGTGTTTGCAGCGGCCGTTTCCCTCCTTTCGAGTGACGAGGATACCCACTATGCGGTGCTCCTGATTCTTCCGGTCATTGCGGGAGGATTCCGTACTTCACTGCGAGAGACGCTGTGCATCGCCGGGGGTGCAAGCCTGGTTTGCCTGCTGGAAGTCTGGGACTTCACCCGTCGAGGCGGTCCTGAGAGCCCGGCGGAGTATTTCGAAGCCTTCGGTACGATTCTCATATTTTTTCTCGTTGGAACGGTAGTCTGGCTACTTGCGAGCAGCCTCCGGAAAGAGCAGCGCCACCTTCAGCGTACCATGGCAGAGCTTGAGCGCACGCGGGATCGGCTGGTACAACAGGAGAAACTTGCCGCCCTCGGCCGCCTGTCGAGCGGAATCGCTCATGAAATACGCAATCCGATCGCCATGATTTCAAGCAGTCTTGCCATGGCCAGAGACTGCGCGGAAGATACCCGGCTCGGGGAAGAGATGTTGTCGATCGCCACGCAGGAGGCGCAGCGACTGGAGCAATTCACAACCGAGTTCCTGGCCTACGCGCGGAACCGGGAGCCGAGGTTTGAGCCAACCAGCGCGGAATCCATGATTCGGTATGTGGCCGAGGTATCGCGGGCCCACGCCGCCCGAAACGGACTGAGCATTGAATGCGATTGCGCCGAGGAACTGCTGGCAATGGTGGAACCGTTTCAGTTGCACCAGGCCCTGATCAATTTGGTTTCAAATTCAATCGACGCAGGTCCGGCGGGCTCCACAATCCTCCTCGGCTGCAAGGCATGCCGTGAAGGGGGCATCTCCCTGTTCGTCCAGAACGCGGGAGAAGCCATTCCATCCGCCACCGTGCCGCAACTGCTTGAGCCCTTTTTTACTACCAAGTCGCGGGGAACCGGGCTTGGACTCGCGATCGCCGCGAAAATAGCGGAGGCTCACCACGGGTCCCTCGAACTCGAAATCAACGAGCCCGGCGCCGTTCGTTTCACCATTAATCTTCCCCAATCGGTGCCGGACCTTGCTGCCGCCGACGAAGGGAGTCGATGATGGCCCGTATTTTAGTCGTGGACGATGAAGTCAACATGCGCCGAATTCTTACGGTCTTGCTCACCCGAAGTCAGCACGAAGTTACCGAAGCGGACGGGCTAACGAGCGCACGGAAGCTTCTGCTTTCCCATACCTGGGATGTGGTGCTGACCGACCAACGCCTTGGCGACGGCGATGGGATTGACCTGGTAGCGGCGTGTGCCGAGATCGACCTTAGCCCGCCCGTCATCATGCTAACGGCCTTTGGCTCCGTAGATCTGGCCGTCCACGCCATGCGTCAAGGGGCCTTCGATTTTATCACGAAGCCATTTGATCCAGATGTCGTCGTTGCGGCGGTGAACCGTGCCTGCCAGCACGCCGCGCTCCTGAGGGACAATATCCGACTGAAGGACGAAGTACAGCGCCTGTCCGGCTTCGACGAGCTTGTCGGCGACAGTCCACCCATGTCCCAACTGCGAGATATGCTCCACCGTGTCGCTGTGACCGATGCCACCGTCCTGATAACGGGCGAGACGGGAACAGGCAAAGAGCTTGTGGCCCGGGCGATTCACCGGAGCAGTCGACGGGCGGATTCCCCGTTTGTCGCGGTCAATTGCGCCGCGCTGCCGGAGACCCTGCTTGAGAGTCAACTATTCGGTCATGAGCGAGGGGCATTCACAGGAGCGGACCGCGTCAGGACCGGACTTTTCGAAGCGGCAAATGGCGGAACACTATTTTTAGACGAGGCGGGAGAGATGCCTCCCGCGCTACAGGCCAAGCTTCTTCGTGTGCTGGTGGATCACGAAATCATTCGCGTGGGCGCCACCACGCCCCGCAAAGTTGATGTGCGAATCCTCGTGGCGACCCATAGAAATCTGCAGGAACGGGTGCGCGAAGGCAGCTTCCGGGAAGACCTTTACTACCGGCTGGCCGTGGTGCCCATCGCCGTGCCTGCGCTGCGAGAGCACCCGGAGGACTTGCCAGCGCTGGTGGCGCACTTTCTTCGACAGCTTGCGGAAGATCTCAAGGTCCCACAGCGTTCCATCAGCGCCGAAGCACTCGACCGCCTCCGCTCGTACAAATTTCCCGGCAATGTTCGGGAGCTCCGAAACATTCTGGAGCGGGCCTATATACTGGGGCGACACGCGGAACTATCAATCGAAGATTTTCCCGAGTCGCTGTCGCGCATTTCCTCGGCCGCAACTACGATAGATTTACTGCTGATGCATCTGCGCCTTCCTGGTGGGACCATCGACCTCCGCTCGATTCTGGAGAATGTGGAGCGCGAACTTATCATTGGGGCGCTTGCTTCTTCCGGGGGCGCCCAGGCGGAAGCCGCCCGACGCCTCGGGATTTCGCGCAGCGATCTTGCTTATAAGGTCAACAAGCACAACCTGCGGCCTCACCTCTCCTGACAGCTTGCACTTTCCATGGCGGGGCCACTATCCGCCCACATCAAGGATGAAATCTACGCCAAGGCTCCGCGATGTGTAAAAAATTTTGAACGCCCCACGTCTCCGCGCTTGAATTTTTGTACGGTCATAGCGCCGAGGCGACTTCAATAGCCCCGGTATGCGCTGTTTCAATCCATTCTTTGCCAATCCACGTCTTGGCATGACCGTTGCGTTATTGAGTTGTGGCCTGATGACAAGCCACGAGATTCTAATTGCAATAACGGAAAGACAAAGGAGATTGAATTATGTTGACGTATTTCCCAGGACTTGCTTCCACCGGCAAAGCGGCGGTGTGTCTGGCTGCATTGGCGCTTTTTCCCCTGACCGCTCCGGCTGCGGAAAAGGCGGAGGCCAGCACGCTGGAGAATCTGGTGGCGGCCTTCAACGGAGAGTCCAATGCCCATGCCCGCTATGTCGCTTTTGCCGTCAAGGCGGACGAGGAAGGGTATAAGGGTGTGGGAAGCCTGTTCAGGGCGGCGGCCAGGGCTGAAGAGATTCACGCAGCAAACCACAAGAAGGTGATTGAAGATCTTGGCGGCACGGCCGTCGCCGATATTGCCACGCCCGACGTCAAGAGCACAGCGGAAAATCTGGCGGCCTCCATTGAGGGCGAGTCTTATGAGCGGGACACCATGTACCCGGAGTTTATCGCCCAGGCGCGCAAGGAAGGCAACAAGGCGGCCCTCCGAACTTTTAACTTCGCGAAAACGGCCGAGGCGGAGCATGCAACATTCTATAAGTCGGCACTGGACGCGCTGGACTCCTGGAAGGAAGCAAAACCCTTTTACGTCTGCACGGTCTGTGGATATACGACCAATACGATGGACTTCGCAAAGTGTCTGTCCTGCTTCAAGTCGAAAGAGAAATACGTGACCGTCAGTTAGCCACGATGCCTGAACGCTCGACAGCCGATCTGGCGGTCACCCAAATCCCAATGAAGCCCTTCCAAAAAAACGAGGAGTACCCTGCAATGTTTCCACAACTGCCAAGTTGGGATGGAATGCACCCGCTGGTCGTCCACTTTCCCATAGCGCTGATTCTGGTAGCCCCCATCTTTGTGATACTCAGTATGATTCTTCGGAAATCGGCCCGCCCCCTGGCAGCGTGTGCACTGACCCTGATGGTCCTGGGGACGATCGGATCCATGGCCGCGGTGTCCACCGGAGAGGCGGGGGCCGAACTCGCCGAACGCACACCGGGCGCGGAACAGGCCGTTGAGGAGCATGAAGAGCTCGCTGAGACTACCCGAACCATGTTGATCATCGTTACAGCGGTGTACGCGCTTATCGTGCTTGCTCCCCTGGTTTACAAGAAAGTACTCGAGCCTATTCCATCCATTGCGCTCAATGGATCCTTTCTGATTCTCTATCTGGTCGCCGCCTCCTTCCTGGCCAACACCGCCCATCAGGGCGGGGTGCTCGTTCACACGTACGGTGTCCACGCAATGCTCGGAGCGCCGCCGACCCCAGCCGGCAACGGCGGCGAAGAATCGGGTGAAGATGATGAAAATTGAAGGAGTCGCCCGGACTTCGGGCTGATTCCGCTGGAAGGTCCACATCCTTCATTGGTAAGAAGTACTGGCCCCTCGCGCGCATGGTTCAAGAGCTACAAAGCCAGGACGCGCAAGGGGCCATCCTCTTCTGGGAGACGGAGTTCTACTTGATGGCACTGCGGTGTGCCGCGCCTTCCTGGGGAAAGATGGCGGCGAGTATATATACCGGCACCACACGCAGTCTTTGACAAATCTTTACCCAGCCCCGTTTCCACAGCCTCCCGGCCCTCGTTTCAGGGGAAAACTGCCCTCCGAGGCCAGTAAATATCTGGACTGTTCCGCAACTATATTGTTATGCTCTAATAATAAAACTAGAACAAATTCCAGACCTTCCGGGCGGCCACATTACTGGCTGATCGGGGTATCTCGGCTTAACGCGGAGGTACATTCCATGCAAGCACGAAAAAGCCATTCCGGCACCAGCAAGGCGACTCAGACCCCCGAGAACGCCATCACTGAGGTCAGGCTTGAAGAAGTACTGCAACACGCTATCTTCAACAGCGCCAACTTTTCGAGTATCGCCACCGATGAGAAAGGCTTTATACAACTTTTCAACGTCGGTGCCGAGCGCATGCTGGGCTTTGAAGCCTCCGACGTCGTAAACCAGATTACACCTGCGGACATTTCCGATCCGCAGGAGGTCATCGCCCGCGCCATGGCCCTGAGCCTGGAACTCGCCACCCCAATCACCCCCGGCTTCGAGGCCCTGGTCTTCAAGGCCTCGCGCGGCATAGAAGATATCTGCGAGTTGACCTACATCCGCAAGGACGGGAGCCGTTTCCGGCGGTGGTGTCGGTCACAGCGCTGCGCGACGCCCAAGGCGCGATTATCGGCTATCTGCTTATCGGCACGGACAGTACGGCGCGCGCGGCTCACATGGCGCTGGACATGCTGGAGGCCCTGGCCCGATTCAACATCCGGTGTGGATGCAATTTCGAGACTCGAATCGGCATTCACAGTGGGCCCGTGGTGGCAGGGGTCATTGGCAAGCGGAAGTTTATCTACGACCTGTGGGGTGCCGCGGTCAACACGGCCAGCAGAATGGAATCCCACGGAACTCCGGGGCGTATCCAGGTTTCGGAGGCCACCCGAGAGCGACTCGCTGCGCCATTTATCCTGGAGGAGCGCGGCTCCATCGTCGTGAAAGACATGGGCTCCGTGCGGACTTGGTTTCTGAGCGGTCGGACAGGCGGGTCCGGCGGGTGACCGTGCCGGGGCCGCGCGCGACAGATTCTAAACCTCTCCACGCGTATGCTATGATCTCGCTCTCAAATACCATCGCCACAAACCACGTACGGAGTACCCATGACCACTGTTCGTTGCCGCATTGCGCCTTCCCCTTCCGGCTTCCTGCACATCGGCACGGCCAAAATGGCCCTGTTCAACTGGCTGTTCGCCCGTAAGTCGGGCGGCACCTTCGTGTTGCGCCTGGAAGACACCGATGCGGAACGGACGGATGAGACCTTTGTGCAGGCCATGTGCGAAGGCTTCAGATGGCTTGGGATCAACTGGGACGAGGGCCCGGCCTTCGGGGATGAGCCCGCGAAAGGGCCTTTTGGGCCATATCGACAGTCGGACCGCAAGGCGCTGCATCAGGAAGCCGCGATGACGCTGCTGGCCAATGGCCACGCTTACCGCTGTTTCTGCTCGAAAGAGGAGCTGGACACCGAGCGTGAGGCGGCCATGGCCGAGAAGCGGGCGCGGAAGAAGTGCCCTTGTCGCGATCTGGACGGGGCTACCTCCGAGGGCCGAAAGGGCGAGTCCCACGCCGTTCGGTTTCGCACACCCGAGGGACAGACGGTGGTGGAGGATTGGGTGCAGGGCAACGTGCGCACCGACAACCGGGAATTGGATGACTTTGTTATTTTGAAGGCCAATGGCGACCCCATTTTCCATCTGGCGGTGGTGGTGGACGATGCGCTGATGCAGATCACCCACGTAATTCGAGGCGATGACCATTTGACGAACGCCGCGCGCCACGTGTTGCTCTTCGACGCTCTGGGCTATCCGCGCCCGAAGTTTGCCCATCTGCCCATGGTGCTGGATGATGCCGGCAAGAAATTCAGCAAGCGCCTCCATGGCGCCAATGTGCTGGACTGGCGCGACGATGGTTACCTGCCGGAGGCGCTGATCAACTATGTGGCCCTGCTGGGCTGGACGCCGGCGGAAGAGAACCGGGAACTCTTTACCATTGCGGAGTTGACCGAGGCCTTCGTGGCCGAGCGGTGGACGAAATCCGCTGCGCGTTTTGATCGCAAGAAGCTGGATTGGCTCAACGGACAGCACATCCGGCTGCTGGAACCCGCGGAATTGCAGCGGCGGCTGGTGGCGGTGCTGCAGCGCGCGGGAATCGACACGTCCCAGCGCGACGATGCGTGGTTTGCTGCGCTCACGGAGATATGCCGGGAGAAGCTCTCGACGCTGAATCAGATTGTCGAGTTGAGCGATTTCTTCTTCCAGGAGATCACGGCGTACGAAGAGAAGCCGGTTCAGAAGATCTGGCGGACGGAAGACGCGGCGGCGATCATGGCCCAGTTGACGTCGTGCCTGGAACCGGTGACGGATTGGAATCGCGATGTGCTGAAACAGGCCTTTCACGACTTGGGTGAATCCATGGGCGTGGGCATGGGCAAGCTCGTGCACCCCGCGCGCCTGGCACTGACCGGAAAATCTGTGGGCCCCGGACTCTTTGAACTGGCGGAGCTTCTGGGTAAAGCAGCGTGCCTTGCGCGGATGCATAAGGGTTCTGAATTCGTATCTTCGCTTTGAGCGGGCGGTGTGTCGTAAAGGCACAGTCCTGCCTTACACAGTTTTCACTGTTTGACTGAATACAGTTGATCCATAGTCATCGCAGCGATTTTGGCGTACACGGTGCCGAATCCCGTTGAATGGCCGTTCGGGTCTACTGGTGGGGCGGGCATTGACTCGGGCCACAAGCCCGTAGAGGAGTAGGGGTTTTATGAGCAGTAGAGTCATCGTGGGAGTGGACTTGGGCGGGACCAATGTGAAGACCGCCATGGTATCGTGGGACAAGCAAGTCCTGGCCAAAGATTCGCGCCCGACCAATGCCGAGGGCGGCCCGGAGGCCGTTATCGACGCCATAGAGTCCAGCGTGCGCGATCTACTTGCGCAGTCCGATCTGTCTCCCGAGCAGGTGATGGCGGTGGGTATCGGTGCGCCCGGCCCCATGGACTGGCGCTCCGGCGTGGTCTTCAGTCCTCCCAATCTGCCAGGCTGGAAGAACGTTCCACTTGCGGAGATTATGCGATCCCGCCTCAACGTGCCCTGCTATGTGGAGAACGACGCGAACGTGGCCTGCTACGGTGAGTTCTGGCTCGGCGCGGGCCAGGGCACGCAAAACATGGCCCTCCTTACTCTGGGAACCGGGGTGGGCGGCGGCGTGGTGATGTTTGGCATGCTGCTTCGCGGTGAAGACGGCACGGCGGCGGAACTCGGGCACTTGAAGATGCAGCGCAACGGCCGCGCCTGCGGTTGCGGCAGCCACGGCTGCCTGGAGACCTATGGCTCGGTGACCGGCATGGTGCGCACGGCGGTTGAAGGACTTTCCGCCGGTCGGCATTCGGTGCTTCGCGAATTATGCGGCGATTCTTTCGGCGGGCTCACCGGCAAGATGATTAGCCAGGCGGCAGCCGATGGGGACGAGTTCGCCCTCTGGGTTATCGAGGAAACGGCGACCTGGCTCGGACTCGGCATCTCCAGCATCATCAACTATCAGAATCCGGAGAAGGTGGTGCTTTGTGGCGGCATGATCGCCGCTGGAGACATGCTGTTGAATCCGATCCGCAAGGTGGCCTTCGAGAATTCTTTCGAAGTGCCCGCCAAGCGCTGCGAGATTGTCCTGGCGGGGCTGGGTTCCGATTCCGGCGTGCTCGGCGCGGCCGGGTGCGCGCTGTCCCGCTTTGAGAGCAGCTTTTAGCGAGCGAGACCCTCTCGGGACGAACGACGATGATACTTACGGTAACTCCGAATCCCTGCGTGGACAAGACAGTTTTTCTCGACACGATGGACGTCGGAAAGAAGAACGTTTGTGACCGCGTTACGACCATTCCCGGCGGCAAAGGGAACAACGTGGCGCGGGCGGTGAAGGCGCTGGGCGAGCAGAGTGCCTCGGTGGTGCTCGTGGGTGGTGCCCCGGGCCAGCACGTGGTGGAGATGATCACTGGCCAGGACGGCATGGCGTGCCATCCGGTCTGGATCGCGGAGAACACCCGCACCATCACCACGGTGCTAGAAGAGGGTCCGCATCGTCAGACCCCGCTTTTTGAGCCGGGCCCGAGCGTCAGTGCTTCCGAGAAGGTTAGCCTCATTGCCGAGGTGCGCTCGCGACTCGGGGAAACGGAAATCCTGACGCTCAATGGTACCGTGCCGGATCCTGTCCTTCATGACGTCTATCGCACCCTCATCACACTCGCGAAAGAGGCTGGGGTAACGGTCATTCTCGACACCCACGGAAGGGAGCTCGCGCTGGGTGTCGACGCCGCACCTTTCATGGTCAAGCCCAATGAGGCCGAGGCTGCCGAACTCGTGGGCTTTACGCTGGATTCCGATGCGGCCCGGTGGCGCGCCATCGACTGGTTTCATGGCAAGGGCGTCGTCCTCGTGGTCTTGTCTCTCGGGCCCGACGGTGTATTTGTATCCGATAGTCAGGAGCGCCTTCATGTGAAGCCCCCGGCGATTCAAGAGATCAATGCGGTCGGATCGGGAGACTCCCTCGTGGCTGGCTTCGCGGTCGGCCTGCTGCGCAAGTGGCCGCTGGAGCAGTGCGCGATCTGGGGGGTGAGCGCGGGCACGGTCAACGCCATGCGCTGGGACATCGGACACGTAACCCAGGCCGAAGTGGCGAAGATTGCTCCCCAAGTCTCTGTACGGCGATACTAAGAGCACGTGTCGATGAATCTTAGTTGATGTACGCGCCGGGATTCGAGTGTCTCCCCCGCGACAGCAGGTGCTGGGTTGAATCCTTCCAGAGGGTTCAGCATGATTGAAGTTTGGTCTTTTTGGAGGTCTTTTGTGTGAACATTCAGCTTCAGCCGAATAAGAGAGAGAGTATCTTCCTCATTGCAGGCATCCTTTTGGGTATAGGGTCAATCGGACTCATAACCGGCGGACGATTTTACAGTGTCGTGCATACGAAAGGGACGACCCTGTACTCCTGGCCGGGGCCCTCGGAGGCCAAGGAGAGTATAAGGGAAAGTGTCGGGGATGGGGCGCCGGGCGGCTGGATGATGGCCATGACTCCTTATGGCCAGATCGAGTTGGAAACCAAGCTCGTGGATTCGAATCAGGATGGCAAATATGACACGTGTGCCACTGAAATCAGACCCGGCGGACAGGCCGCGGACGGGTACTTGATTGCCCTGGTAGATTCCGACAACAACGGTTCCTTTGACGGAATGCAGGTGAGCAACACGGGATTGAAGGGGACCCGGTATACGGATTACAGGGACTGGAATCTTGACGGATTTCTGGATCTTTATATCGACAAGGTGCGAGGCACCTCTTGGATTGCCACGGGAACCGAGTGGCTCAAGGTGATTAAGCGCATTGAAACCGAGGATAGGGGCTACCTTGTCGAGCGCAACGGCGAGGAGCGGGTGATGGCGTTCAGGGAGGAAATCTGGGTGGATATCACGCCGGTCCAGCAGAACTGAGGTTCGAACTCAATCCGCTTGCCTTGGGGTGTCTCAGGCTCCTTTGACACGGCAATTCAAGACCGGTTGTCCGCCACGAGTATTGGCCCCGGCTCGGGTACGGGCCGGGGCGACACGCAT